>JAYUUO010000016.1:0-18723 GCA_043754515.1 Armatimonadota bacterium | reverse complement strand
GGGCAGCCTTCCAGGGCGATAGGTAGGAGAGCAGGTCGGCGGGCACGAACGCTTCGCCGCCGAGTAGGGGGCGGTGAAAAACCAGCAGAGGCAGGAGCAACAGGGCGATCAGAACGAGAAGGCGCGGGCGTGGCACGATGCCGGTGCTTCTAGTGGTAGAAGGCGAGATTCTTTTTCGCCTCTTCGTTCGCGGGGTCGAGTTGCAGAATGTACTCGAAGATCGCCTTCGCTTTGTCGTCGTTGCCGAACATCGCGTGCGTCTTTCCGGCGTCCAGCATGTACGCGACGCTACGGGGTGCGAGACGCACCGCCATCTCCAGATAGTAGATGCTTTCGTCCATGTCCACTTTGAACGAGTGAATCAGGCCGAGTTCGTGATATATCTCGGCGTTGTTCGGGTGCTCTTGTAGGAGTGGGCGCAGGGACGCTAACGCCTCGTCATACTCCCCGACGAGTTTGTGTTTGACTGCCTTTTCGAATTGTGCGGCTACTTCCATCCGGCTCCCGCCACCCCTTCTTTTCGGAACATGCGGAAGTATAGCACCGCGCGCCGAAAAAATCAACGTCGGGGCGTAACCGCCGGGGCGGTTTCGGTGTCTAAAGGGATACATGAATGTCCTCGACTCGGTCCGCCTCGCGCTAGAGGCTTTGAACGCCAACAAACTCCGCTCCTTTTTAACGATGCTCGGCGTGATCATCGGGGTCGCCTCGGTTATTATCATGATCTCTATCGTGCAGGGGGCGCGGCAGAAGGTCGTGAAAGACTTCCAGAGTGACGGTGCTAACCTGCTCTTCGCCTTCTACGCCCCCAAGCGTGACTCCAACGGTCGGCGCGGATCATTCGCGGGACTCCGTTTGGAAGACATACGCGCCATCGAGCGGCGTTTGGGGAGCATCCGAGTGATCGTGCCGAACGCGGACATGCCGGCGAAGTTCGAGAATGGCAAGAAGAATTATAGCGGCACGATGGTCGGGGTTACGGACCGGTATCCCGATGTTAACGCGATCAAAATCGCTGAAGGTCGTTTCGTTGAGGAGACCGACAGCGCGGACTGGTCGAAGATTTGCGTGATCGGCGACAAGATCCGCGGCGAGTTGTTCGGCAAGGACGTTGATCCCGTTGGCAAGCAGATCGTGGTCAATTTGAACGGCGACCGGGTGCCCTACACCGTGGTGGGTCTTCTCCAGTACAAAGGCAAAGGCTCGTTCGGTCAGCCGTCCGAGGACGAAAAGATCTACATCCCGCTCGCGTCGTACCAGAAGCGGATGACGGGCACCGAGGAGATCAACGGCTTGACGGCGCGCGCGGCGGACGGCGTGAGTTCGGAAATCGCCGCCGACGAGGTGTTCGCGGTGCTAAAATCGCGCCACCCGCAGAACGCGCAAGATTTCGTGGTGGACACGCAGGAAGGGTTGCTACAGCGGCTGGACGGCGTTCTGATGATCTTTCAACTGATCCTTGGCGGCGTGGGCGGCTTGTCGCTTCTGGTCGGCGGCATCGGGATCATGAACATCATGCTGGTGTCGGTGACGGAGCGGACGCGAGAGATCGGCATCCGCAAAGCGGTCGGAGCGAAGCGCGGCGACATCCTGCTCCAGTTCGTGACCGAGAGCATGACGGTATCCGGGGTCGGCGGGCTGATAGGGGTTGCGTTCGGGTACGGCGTGTCGAAACTGGTGGGGGCGGTGGCGGGCGAGAACCTGCCAACGTTCGTGCCGCCGTGGGCGGCACTACTGGGGTTCGGGTTCGCGGTCGGGGTCGGGATGTTCTTCGGCATCTACCCGGCGTTCCGCGCCGCGAAACTGGACCCGATTAACGCGTTGCGCTACGAGTAGCGCGAATTATGGGGTGCCGTGTCTTGTCCCCGGTTTAGTGTGGCGCGAATCCCGGCACCTCGGCGCACTCCCCGATGAGTTCGGCGCGAAGGTCGTCCGGCACGCCTTGCAAATGCGCGTGTTCGGCATTTTGTCCTGCGAGTGTCCTGGCGTCGCGCAGATAGCCAAGTGCTACGTCTGGTTCGCCGTCCGCCCACGCGATCTGTGCCAGCAATATCAAGCAGCGGAATGTGGCGATGCCGCCCGTCATCGTTCGATCCAACGCCGTGACAGCCTCCTCGGTCTGCCCCATGAGGGCAAGGGTATGCGCCTCGTAGCGCGCGGCGATAGGATCGTCCCGGCGCGGAGAACCGCTCGGGCGCGGCTCCTTATAACTCCGCCGGGGGCGGGCAAGGGAGAACACTCCACAGAAAAGTGTTACGCTTTTAGTAACACGCCCCCGAAACGAGAAATGCCGCGATACGATTCTGGCAATGGCACACCCGCCCTGGCGCGAGCTGCGGCAAACCTCCGCAATACCGGACTACCGGAGGATCGCGCCTATCGGAACCGCGAAACGCAGACATAGCACTGTTCGCGTCGCACCGTCCGTTTGTACTGTCTACACCGCATAGAAAGCATTTGATGAAACGAACTCCTCTGTTTGCAACGACCTTGAGCATAGCGCTTAGCGTTCCCCTCGCCGCGACCGCCGCTCCCGTACACCCGAAGCCCGCCGCCAAGGCCCAAGCGACGCCTGCGGACGCCCGGTTAAAAGCCGCCCTCCGAAACCCCGCCCTCGCCGTGCCGCTTCCCGAGCGAATCGCGTCGGTCTCGAAAATGACTGCGTATGTCAAGGCGCGCGCCGCCGCGGAGAAAGCGTATGACGGGGCGGTTGAAGCCGCCAAAGCAGCGCGCCGTGCCGAACCCGCCGACCCGTTCCGTTCTGAGCGCGAGCCGGACTATTACGATGCGTATCTGCAAGAGATGCGCGAGCGCGCGTTTCCGCGCGACACGATTGACTCCGCCGCCCTGGTGCGCGCCGACGCCCACCGCGATGCCATGCCCGCGACCACGAGCGTTCGCCACCGCGTGATGATCCGCGGAATTGACGCCGCGACCCTCGCCGCGAATCCCGGCTTGTATCGCACGCCGTCGGTTTCGGGCGGCATCGCGCCCGCCGCTCCCGTAGCCCCTACAAAATGGGAACCGGTCGGCACTCGTAACTTCGTCAACACTTCCGGGCAACGGAAATTCTATGGTCCTCCCGAAGCGAACTTCAGTGGTCGTATCAACGGTATGGCAGTATCGCCAACCGACGCTAACACCGTTTTCGCGGCGACCAGCACCGGCGGCGTGTGGAGAACCAACGACGCGGGCGTGACTTGGGCACCCATTGCCGACGCCTTTTTAGCCCGGCAGGAAACGAATACAATAGCGATTGACCCGTTCAACGCGCAGAACATTCTGGTCGGTCTTGGCGATGCGCAAGGCGGCGAAGGGCGCAACACCGGGCGCGGTGTGCTGCGCTCGACCGACGGCGGCGTGACATGGACGCCGATCCCGATGGTGGCTAAGGGCATCGTCGGCGACGCGGTGAGCGTTATTGTTTTTGACAAGGACACGGCCGGTGTTGTGGTCGCTACCACCGCGACGTATAGCAGCACGACGGGCTACCGCTGGCGTTCGACCGACGGCGGCGTGACTTGGACGCGGATCGTGGATACGCTCGGCGATGGGGCAGACAACGGCGGCACGCGGTGGACGTCGCTTTCGGCGAGTCCGCGCGATGAGGCAAACAACCGGCGCTACTACTACGCCTCCGGGATGTCGGATGTTGCGGCACAGGCGGGGTTGTGGCGCTCGGTAGACCAAGGCGCAACGTGGACGCAGATACCGTTGCCGACAAACGCCTTCAACGGCGGCACGGTAGATTACACCGACGGCTTCCGCGTGGCGGCATCCGCCGTTGACGCAAACCTCGTTTACGTGCTGCGCGCCTCCGATAAGGCACTCCTCAAAGGCGTGCGTAACCCGGCAAACGACACCTACACTTGGACAGAGATCAGCGGTGTTGGCACGCCCGGCGCGTTCAATGGTGCTAAAAACTGGGGGCAGACGTTCTACAACGTGTACCTCAACTGCGCGGCGCAACCGGTCAATGGCGTTCTCAAAGACGCCCTGTACCCGTCACTTTGGGGCGTTAACTGCGCGCTCGGTGTCAGCGACGCCAACTGGACGCCCAACTGGGTGGACTTCGGCAGAAGCCGAGAAAGCGATACCATCCTACATTGCGACAACCACTTCTCGGTGGTCGCGCCTGGCGATCCGAGTCGCGTCTATATCGGCAACGATGGCGGTTTTTTCCCCGTGACCTACACCGACCCGATGACGGCGGCACCGACGTTAGCTACCTGGGTAACCACGCAAGATCGCAACGCTAACTTACCGACCACCCTGTTCTACCAAGCGGACTTCCATCCGTACAACGAGAACTTCATGTTAGGTGGGTTGCAGGATAACGGCGCGGTGGTCGCTACAGGCGATCTCAACAACTGGCGTGCCACCGTCGCGGGCGACGGGGCGGGCGCGGCGCAGGACCCGACAAACCCCTTGCGCAGTTACCTGCTAAACAATAACCTGGGCACCTTTGTAACTCAGGACAGCTGGGCGAACAGAGCAGAAATAACACCGCCTTTCGGTCAGGGCGACGCCAAACCGCTCATCGGGTATTGCGGCATCAACCCGAACTTTCCGAACGAGATGTATGTGGGGTCGAACTTCCCGTGGCGTTACAGCCCGCTCACGGCAAAGTGGACGCGCCTCGGCACCGCCAGCCTGACGGGTAACGACAGCGATAACAGCAAAGGTCTTGACGGCGACAACCAAGGCGTCGGTTTGCGCTGTATCGCGGTCGCGCCCTCGAAAAGCACGACTATCTACGCCGGAGCGCCGAACGGTTCGTTGTGGGGGTCGTTCGATAATGGCGCGAACTGGACGCGGTTGAGTACCGCACCGGGAGTCCCCGCGCCGACCGGTGCGCTGCCGACTCGGGCGATCACTTCGATCAGTGTCAACGACACGAATGACAAAGACATACTGGTCACGTTGTCCGGTACGGGTAGCGGTCACGTCTATCAGTGTGAGGACACGTCGGTTGCGACGCCGACGTTCCTAGATCGTTCGGGTCCGGGTCCGACAACTCCGACGGGTCTGCCGGATGCGCCGTTCAACACGCTGGCGCGTGACTTCGCCGCGCCGCTCACCACATGGTACGCGGGCGCGGATAACGGCGTGTATCAAACCACGGACGGCGGCGCGACATGGACGAACGCGACGCAACCGCTCGGCTTCCCGGCGGTGTCGGTGCGAACGCTCAAGGCAATGCCGGGGACGGGCTACCTGATGGCGGCGACTTACGGGCGCGGCATCTATCGCATCCCGCTTGTCAGCCCCCTGCCGACTAACACCCGCCCCGTCAAAGCGCGGTACATTGTGCCGCCGACGCTTTTCCCCAGCTTTACTTACACAAGCAGTAATGGAGACGTGGCGTATGGGTATCGCGTGCCGTTCACGTTCGGCAACATCGGCGGCTTGGATGCGACGGATGTGACCGTGACGGCGTTCAAGGTGACTGTCAACGGCGCGGACGCCACGCTCGATTCTTCCGTGACGCTTCCCGTCGTTTATGGCACCGTGAAGGCGGGAGCAGGTGTAACGAGCCGCTCATTTCTCGTCAGAACGAATCCATTTACGCCCGGTCAGAGGTACCCCGCCATGGTGAATGTCATCGGCAGCTATACCGATAACGGCGTAGTGCATCCGTTCGAGTTCAACGGACGCATTCAATTCACCACGCCCAGTAACTAACCGTCCGACAACGGCTCGTTGCCAATGCCCTCCCCGGCGCGGCACACAGCAAGGTGTGCCGCGCTCCCGACCCCCTGTTTACTAAAGGATACATCCATGAATCGTTTGTTTAGCGCGGCGACTGCCCTGCGCGTTTCCCTCATCGCCGCCGCCGTTCTCGCCCCGCTCGCTGCGTCCGCGCAAGGTCTCGACCTAAAACTTACCGCAGTCGGCGCGGCGACGCCCGGCAGCACGGTGCAGTATTTCGCTACGTTCACGAACCTGCTGCCCAGCGACAACCTGTACATCTCGGACTTGATCATCGAAGGCAACATCCTCACCAGCCCAAACTTTACCGTGGATGACAACCCGTTCTTCAATAACGTGCCGAACTTCCTAACCGAAGACACCGACCCCAACAACGTAGGCCAGTATTACCTGACGCCGGGGCAGAAAGTCATGTTCGAGGTGTTCGGCGTCCAAGTCGGCGCGAACGCGAAGGTGGGAGTGTCGTCGGGCGGCATGATAAGCATCGCCGGCGGCGGTCCCGGCGGCTCGGACGTTTTGAACGCCGACCCGGTAGCGTTCACGATCAAGGTGACGAACGCGGTCACGGTGCCGGAAGCGGGGACGCTCGCGCTTCTGCTGCCTGCGTTCGGCATGGGCGCCGTGGTCGTCGCGCGCCGCCGCAAGTAGTCATCTGTCGGTCGCTATTCCGGTGCGCTAACCGGGGTAGCGACCGGCGTTTCGTAGGATGCCGCGCTCGAACACGCGTTCGGTGTTGTTGATGCCGAAAATGCGGATCGTCGCCACGCTGATGTCGGCTACCCCTTCAAACGTCACGCCGTCGCCGGGGTCGAACGCGAAATGATTGCTCCTGACGCCGATGCGTGGATGGAAGAAACCCACAAACACACCGGCTTTCGGGTCGAGTGTAGCGACATTGCTACCCTTGTTCCGGTTACAAAGGAAACATGCGAGGGCATGGTTTGCTGCGACAGTCAAGCCGCCGTGCTTTTCGCTGACGATGTGATCATCGGAAAATCGTTGCGCGATTTGTCCGGCGCAACCGTAAAACACGGCGGACGCGGGGGCACGGCAATACTCGCAAACGTTATCGGCACGGGCGATAACGAGTCGGTACAGGTCGGCGGGATACACGCAACGCTCATGGCTTACTTGGGAACCGAGCCCCCGGTGGCGGCGATTCCCTCATAGGCGCGGGCTTTTGCGACGCGTAAGACGTGTTCGAGTTGAACGAACTGATCGAGTTTACGCTTCTCGGCGGTGGTGATAGCGCCGTCTTTTTCGTGCGCGAGCAGTTCGTAAGCGCGGCGCGGGAAGCGTCACTCGGCGCGAACGCGATGATTTTGACGGGTGCGGCTTCGGCGACTAAAAAGTCAACGAAGTCTTCGTAAGGTAGGCATGAATCGGGCCTCCGGCATTTAGCGTATCGCATGGCATAACCCTACCGCGCGCCTTATAGCGAACGCGCCTGCCGCGCCGATGTACGAAGCCGACCTCGCTCTGCCCGCCCGCGAGCGCGAACTTACGGCGTTTGAGAGCCTTAACGATTACGACCGGGTTCACGAGGGCGCGTATCACGGGCAATAAACGGAGGTAAACCTTTCGTGAGACGGTGCGCACCTTCCTTCGTGGAGACGGTGCGCGAAGATGCATTGAGGCAACAGGAGGGGTGCTTCCGGGCATGTGCGCAACTCCCCTCACACGTCTCATTATTCCTCCCTTTTGCCCGTTCGGGAGGAACGGCACAAAAGCGTAACACTTTGTTTCTGGTGTGAACCGGAGCATCGCGGACGGCACACCCGGAGCGAACAACGCGGATTTCAGAACGGTGGGGCGAGCGGCACGTTTGGCGGCGCGGCGTTTCCACGCGCGGCAACAACCGCTACTGGGGCCAAACGCCGGGGCGACATTTGATGCGCCTCGCGTGATGCGCCTCGCGGTGTCGGCGCGGGGCGCGTTATCCTAAGTCGCGCTCCAAATCGGCGATTTGTAGTGTGACAGCGAGGCGCGATTTGGGCGACAGAACCCGTTTCGCGGCGTCCACGCACTGCCCCGCTTCCGCGACCGAACCGAGGGCGATTAACCCCCTGGCGAGATCCAACTGCTGGAGACCGGCGCGGAAATCGTCCTGCGGGGTTAACTTCTGCACAAACGCGACCGCCTCGGCGGGGCGACCGCATAGGTTGAGCAGTCGCCCCCGGTCGCTCAGTCGGCACGGGTACTCGTCGGCGTCCCCCGCGACCAAAGCGCAGTACTCGTCGGCCATACGCAGTGCTTCGTCCGGTTCTTCCTTCGCCATCTCCTTGGCGATAAACATCAGCAGGTACGCCTTGCCCGCGTTTGTCGGAAAGCGCGGCTTCCACGCAAGCGCGGCGTCAACGCGTTGCCGTAGCGGTGCCGGGTTTGCTCTCTCGTCTAGCAAAGCGCGCGCCGACCCGATGACATGGAAATGAACCGGCTCAAGGGCGCGTTCCGCATACGCGCGGGCGCGGGCGTGACAGTGCGTCGCCGCGGCTTCGTCATCGCTCAAAAACGTCGCCGAATCGCCGAGTTTGGTAAACAAAAGCGCGAGGTCGGCGTTGTCCGCCTTGCCTTGCCGCGTTTGACGACCGAGGAGCGCGAGATACGACGTTAGCATCAAACGGTAGAGCGGGGCGGAAAAGGCTTCGTCCCAGTACGCGGTCATCGCCACGCGGTGCAGAATGGCGTCGCGGCTTCTATCCGGCGCGACGTCGGCGAATCGGCGCGTCGTCAGCGTGACGACCTCGTCAGATGTCGCGTCGAGAGCGAAACAGATCGTGTGGATCTGCGCCTCCGACGGAACGCAATCGTCGTACTCCCATTTCCGAAACAAAGCGCGAGACACTCCGACCGTTCGCGCCACCGTTTCCTGTGTTTCGCCCGCCCGCGCTCGCAACCCGTACAACAGATCGCCGAGCGACAGGTGCAGGGCGACGCTTTTCTCGGAGCGGGCGGCGGCGACAGCGCGGGGCGCATGAAGCGTCTGCAAACACCGGGTGCGGTCGGTCCGCGACGCACCCAGCGCATCCAGAACAGAGCCGAGTTCGGGAAGGCGCGGCTGATACACCCCCGCCTCCCAGCGCGACAGCGTCGCCTTCGTGACACCGGATCGCAGGGATAGCTGCCCCAGTGACAAGCACCGCCCCCTCCGTAAATCGCGTAGCACATCCGAGAACATAAGTTCCTATCAACCCCGTAAGTATGATTTCTAACCCGGCTTCGTAACCGCGTGTCGGTACCTCATTCAACACCGCATTCAACAAAGTGTTACGCTTTTTCTGCCATTGTCCCCACGCCCCGAAAGCCGCCCGCACAATAGAACCCAAGCGCGAATACCGTGCCTGCTATCGAAAACCCGCCGCGCTCCAAGCGGTACCGACCCGTGCGCGCCGTGCGGACACTTCCGCACCAGCATCGCAACAAGAAAGCAGACCGATGAAACGCATCAACCAGATCGCCCCGCTCGCCCTGTCCGCCGCGCTCGCCGCCGTATCGCTCGCCCTCACGACCACCAACGCCCGAGCCGAGCCGCCGCCACAGCAACTAGACACCGTGAACTGGGGCGCCAACGGGAGTGGGGCGAGCAGCGAAACCCTCGTCCAGTCCGGCATCACCGTCAACTACACCACCTCGACTTCCGTAAACGGTGGTCAGAACTTCAACGAGAACTGGGGCGTCACGCTTGCCACCAGCGGCGCGGTCGGAACCGGCGTCACCAGCACCCGTAGCGGCGTTCTCGGCACACGCGGTACTGCTGACGCACAGACCGTCACTTTCGGCGCGGGGTTAAAGGCAGGTCGTCGTTATTTGATATTAACCCCGGCAACTGATCGTGCGCCGGGTTGCCCCAGCCGTGTGCGAACAGCGGGGCGTCGCCGTGCGTCCAACACACTGCGGTTACCGCTTGATACAGCGCGTAATAAGCGCGATTGACACAGCCGCGACTGTCGCCGTCCCCACGCAACCGCTCGGAAACCGTCATCAGGCAGGAAGCACCAATCCGAACCGGGTAGCGACCGACGCCGCCGCATCGCCGCGTAGCGCGGCGATGCGGGCGATATTCTCCCAGCGCAGGAGGTGGTCGGCCTCCATCCCGTCGGTCAGACGCTGCAACTCGTCGTACTCCGGCGCGGTCAGCGACCCGGCGTTCCGCTTCGCCGCTAAAGCGTCATAACGTGTGCGCACCGAGCCGACAAGGGGGCGGTTGATCGCGGCGGCCAGCGCGGCGTCGCTCGCCGGGGCGGCGGGGCGCACCTGTACATCTACGTCCTATCCCCACACGCCGACGGGCAGGTGTAAAATTAGTGTGCCTTCACTACCAATGCGTGCCCGTTGTTCCTGAATAGCCGTGGTCATGCCCGTACTATAGCGCGTTGTGGAGTTGCCGCCGCCACCCCCTGGCGAGCAAAACTGCGTTTTCTCTAGCACCCCGCGCGGCTCAGCCGGGGCCCGCGCTACTTCCGGCTGGTTCCCGTAACCGCGAGCGGCTTGTCGCGGTCCGCGAGCGCGACCGCCGTCAGGAATATTGTCCGCGCCACCCGCTCGTACTTCGGGAAGTCAATCTTGCTCACCTCGTCGGACACGCGGTGGTAGTCCACGTGAACGCCGTCGAAGAAGAACGCGATCGGGATCCCGCGTTGCGCGTAGTTGTAGTGGTCGCTCCGGTAATAGAAGCGGTTCGGGTCCTTGGAGTCGTCGTAGCGCAAATCGTAGCGCAGTTTCGTGTAGTCGTTGTTGACCCAGTCCACAACGTCGCCGAGATCGTTCGAGATCATGCGCGACCCGATCACGTAGATCGTGTCGGGGTCTGACAGAGTTTTGTCGCGCGGTTGGGTATCCCCCTCGGGTTTGCTACGGCCGATCATGTCAATGTTAAGTTGCGCCACGATGCTCGTGATCGGCACCGTCGGGTTCTCCGTAAAAAACGAGGAGCCCCACAATCCCTTTTCTTCGCCGCAATGCCACACGAACAGGACGCTTCGTTTGGGGCGTTTGTCGGGGCGTGTCGCCAGCGTTTCCGCCATCGAAAGCAACGCTACCGTTCCCGAACCGTCGTCATCCGCGCCGTTATAAATCCGGTCGCCGGTCGCGGTGGGGGACTCATTCACCCCCAGGTGGTCATAATGGGCACCGAGCGCGACGAACTGCTCTTTGAGGCGCGCATCGCTTCCTTCCCATGAGGCGACGACGTTCTGCGTGGTGTCCGTCTTCGCCGTCACGCCGACACTGATGGCGGCGGTCTTGCCCGCGCCGAACGCGAACGCGCCCGCCTCCGGCTTCGCCTTAGCGAGCGCGGCGTCGAGTGTAGTCCTTTCGCCCGCGAAGAGCGCGGACGCGGCGGCGGGGGAAAGCGTTATCACCGGTAGCGAGGTATTCGCCCGGTCGTTCTTGCCGACCGGGGTTGTGCCGATGCGGGTCGAGGGCTTCGCGCCCGCCGCTATCCTTGCCCAGCCCGCCGGGTCGGACGAGTCGGGCAGGTGTATGATCCCGACCGCGCCGCTCGCCCGCGCGTAGGCGTCCGGCGTCATCCAGTCGGTGCCGCGCCCCGCGCGGGTCAGTTCATCGCGCGTGACGCCGGGCGGGGGGAAGTCGGACGGCGCGATGACCACGATCTTGCCGCGCACGTCGAGGCCCGCGTAAGCGTCTAGCTTCTTCGACTTCACTAGCCATCCGTTGCCGACATATACTAGCGGTACCGGGGTGGGGAGGGCGACTTGCTCCTCGCTCCCACCGGTAGGGAGGAAGTCGTCGCCATAGCGTAGCGTCTTCCCGCCTACTGTCGCCGATGATTTAGCGGCGTCTAGGTACAGCGTGCGGAGCGTTATCGTCTGGAAGTAGGTGCCGTTATCGCCGCGCGGCGCGAAACCCCACCGCTCCAGGAACGTCGCGATGTAACGCGCCGCCGTGTTCAGGCCGACTGACGGCGTGTCGCGCCCTTGCAGTTCATCGGACGCGATAAATGAGAGGTAGGCGCGGAGGTTGCGCCGGGTCAGAGTCGCCTCCGCCATTTTGCGCGCGTCTTTACTGGAGAGTGTGCCGTCGCGTGCGAGGGCAGGGGACGCACAGAGTGTTAATGTGGTGGCGAGAAGGAGAAGAGGCGAACCGAAACGGGGTGATTTCATAGTACGCATCGTACCACGTCCATGTATCGTGGAGAGTAGGCTGTTTCGGTCGCGGGGAACAACGTCCCCGCGACCACCCGACCGCCCGGATTGAACCCCGACGGCCGCCACGGATGCCGACATCATCCCTTGCTTCCGCCTGTGCTACTATGCTACACTGTGAACGAAGCCCATGATCGCCCTTCTCGAGCGCGTTGCCGCGCCCCCTTCGCCGCCTTCGCCCGCGGAGACCGCCCCGCCTGACGCGCTCGCCACGGGGGCACCCGACGCGGTGACGCTCCGCGTCTGTTCGGGCTGCTACCTCTCCGAAGCCGAGCTGAACCGCACGGGGCTGCTCGGTTGTTCCCGATGCTATGAGACGTTCGCGCCGCTGATCGCGTCCGCCGTGGGCGTGCTTCATGGGGTCCATGTCCCCGCTGACTGGGCCATGCCGAAGCCGCGCCGCTCGGTCACAAACCCCTGGCCGACGCGGCGCGGCGTCCGCGTCGGGGGCTAGTGCCTCTCCCCCGCCTTGTGAGCCTGTAGGCACTAGGCGTCACATTGTGCGATCGGTTCGCTCGCGCACCCTCGATCTTCACGCGAATCGCATCACCGGATCGTTACTGGCGACGCGGCGTTGCCCCGTGTAGCCCGTAACCGACCCGCCCCGCTAAGCGTTCTAACGCAGTGTAGGAAAACATTATGAACACCAAAAACAGCGGCGACGTACACTCTAGGACACATTCTGCCGAAGATAGTAGTACGAAGTCACCAAATCCTATGCCTTTGTCGTTTATCGAACCGCCGCGTCGTTCCGCCTTTGAGAAAACGTTGCTTTCTTTCTGGTGGGTGGCTCTGGTCGGATATGCCCTTCTGCTCGCGATGCCGATCCGTACCACGCTCTTCCGGGCGGCTCTGCTACTTCTCTGTGCCTTGCTCTGGCTCGGGGGGGCGTACCTGTTGCGCCGCGCCCGAGCCGTGCCGACGCTCGCTTTCGTCCTTCCCGTGCTCGCGGCGGCGTTCCTACTCGCGCCCGGTGACCCGATAGACGGCGATAGGCTCCGCTCGACCTATGTGGCGTCCTTACAAAGGCTCGAAGGGACTCCATATGTGTGGGGCGGGGAGACCGCGCTCGGGATAGACTGCTCGGGGCTGGTGCGCGGTGCCTTGCAGGACGCGGAACTTCGCGAAGGAATGCGCGCGCGGAACCCCGCGCTTTTCCGCGCCGCGATCTCGCTCTGGTGGCACGACTGCTCGGCGAAGGCACTCGGCGAGAACTATCGCGGGCTGACGGCAGCTATCGCGGTAGCGAAGAGCATGAACGAGGCGGACTATACGAGGCTACGCCCCGGCGACATCGCGGTTCTTTCGAGCGGGGTTCACACAATGGCGTACCTGGGCGACAAGACATGGATTCAGGCGGATCCGTTGCCGATGCGGGTCGTGCGGACCGTGGTTCCGTCCGAAGAGGGCTGGTTCACGCAGGAGGTGCGGTTTCTCCGCTGGACTCAATTCGACGTCGTGAAAGAGGTCGCGTCCGCGCGGCTACCCACATCCCCGCGCAGGCTGTAAGCGCGGCGCAAACGCCGACGAACCAGTCGCCGAACCGCACGAACAGGGTTTCACCCGTCCGCAACACCACGCGGTCGCTGATGGTACCCGGCTTGCCTGCGGGGACGCGGCGGCTTACGTTTCCCCCGGCGTCTATGATCTCGGAGTAGCCGGTCGCGCCCGCCCGTACGAAGTAGCGGCGTGTTTCTACCGCCCTTAGCACACAAAGATCAGCGTGTTGCTCCGGGTTCGGGGTCCCGTCGAACGTCTCGTCGGAGGTAGATTGCAGTAGTACCCGCGCCCCTTCCCGCACCCGGTCGCGGCTGATGTACGGGAACACCGCCTCGTAACAGATCAGCATCCCGACCGGCGTTTCCCGCGTGCCGTACCCGACCGGAAAAACTCCCGGCGCACGCCCCGGTGTCAGGTCTTCGTTCGGCACGTTGTACTTCTCGTAGATCGAGCCGAGCGAATCACGGAACGGGAAAAACTCGCCCATCGGCACGATGCGCTGTTTGTCGTACTTACGCCGGACGATCCCATTAGGGTCCAGATAAACCACACTGTTGAAGCGTGTCAATCCGGCACCGGCGTCCGCCGTCCCCACTAGCAGGTCGGTGTTCGTTTCGCGGGCGAGCCCGGCGACGAGTGTTTGCAATATCGGATCTTGTAAAAGGTAGCCGGGAACCACGGTCTCGGGCCACAGAACGAAATCGGGTTTGGTTCCGCTCTTCGCGGCGAACCGGGTCATCTGTAGATAGGTGTCGAGCGACGTCCGACGGTAGTCGTCCAAAGTACTATAGTCAGCGTTCTCCGGCACCTTGCCGACGTTGCCCTGAATGACCGTGACGTTCCGCGTCGGCGCGGACGCCGGGTCCGCCGCGTCGTTGCCGAGGGCGAAGTACCCTCCGACCCAGAGCGCGACCGGAACATAAACCGCGGACCCCGCGAGCCAGCGGAAGACACTCTCGTCGCGCAGTCGCCGGGCTTGATACGCCTCGACGAGCAAGGCGTTGACGAGCGCGACGGCGAAACCCAAACCCCATTGCCCGGTCACGGAGACGATCTGCACCATCGGCAGGCACGGCACCTGCGACGCGGCGAGCGGGAACCAGGGGAAGGCCATCGCGCCCAGCGTCCGCGCCCACTCCAGGCATGTCCAGGTCGCGGCGAATGCCAGAGGGCGCGCCCATGTCGGCAGGCGGAACAGGAGCGGCGCGGCGATAGCACCCCAGAGGGCGAACGCGCCCGCCTCGCAAACCGCGACACCAAGCCAGGGCACGGTGCCCAGTTTGCTCATCCAGAAGACACCGACCAGATGCAGGGTAAGCCCGAACCAGAACCCGGTTAGTAGCCCGGCGCGGATGTTGCCCGCCGCGCGGAGCAGTGCCAGATACAGGGGGACGAGCGCGAGCCACGCCAGCCACCACGCCGAGATGAACGGGAAGCAGAATGCGAGCAAGACCGCCGAACAAACGGGCAAGGTCACTTGGAGTAACCTTGCCCGTCTACTCGGGACCGGGCGCGGTGCTAGGGGATCCAATTATCCCCCGTCTGTAGCTTCGCGCAGGCGCGGGCGAGTAGTTCGGCGGCGTTGTCGGCGTCGGAGAGCGCGATCACCTCGCAGGGCGTGTGCATGTAGCGAAGCGGGACATCCACGAGTCCCGTGGTCACGCCGCCGCGCGAGACCTGTATCGCGTTCGCGTCAGTGCCAGTGCCTGCCGGGGAGATGGAAATCTGGTGCGGGATTTCGCTGTCGGTCGCTGTCTTGATCAGAAAATCGGACAATTTGCGGGACGCGTTCGCGCCGCGTAGGATGCCGGGGCCTTTGCCGAGCTTCAGTTCGGAGACCTTGCGCTTGTCCATGGAGGGATAGTCGGTCGCGAACGACACGTCAACGGCGATACCGATCTGCGGGTCAATGCTGTAGGCGGCGGTTCGCGCGCCGCGCAGGCCGATCTCTTCCTGGACGGACGCGACGGCGAATACACCTACCTGCGGGGCGAGTTCCCTCACGCGGCGCAGTGCCTCGGCGACTACCCACGCCCCGATTCGGTTGTCTAAGGCGCGGGCGGCGATCCGGTCACCGAGGAGTTGCTGGAAGCCGACGGCGTAGGTAACGCAGTCGCCGATCTGGACGCCCGCCGCCGCGACTTCGTCCTTACCACCTGTGACGCCGAGGTCTATCCAGAGGTCGTGCAACTCGACCTTTCCTTTGTCGCGTTCTTCGGGGGTGAGTAGGTGAATCGGTTTTTTGCCGATCACGCCGGGGACGGGGCCGTTCGCCGTATGCACCGTGACCCGCTGTCCGACGATCACCACGGTGTCATGCCCGCCGATGGGCCGGAAGTAGCAGTAGCCTTCGTCGGCGATGTGGTGAATTAGGAAGCCGATCTCGTCAATATGACCGGAAAGCATGACGCGGACGGGGGCTCCGGGGTTGACCGAAGCGATGACGTTTCCGTGGCGGTCGGTCTCGACGCGATCCGCGAACGGGGTGACATACTCGCGGAAATGCGCGGCGTTTGCTTCCTCGAAGCCGGAAGGGGACGCGGTTTCCAGAAGACGCTTGAGGAAATCTAGCGCGGAATCAGAAATCATTGGTTACGGAACAACTCCTACCTATTATTTTGAGTGACATGGGCCGGAAGCGGTTGTTAGAGAACCGTTTCATCAGCCCATTGTACCGTGAAAAATGGGGCGCGGAAAAGTAGCGCGGATTGCCCCGCGCGTCCGGTTTGGTTGCTATCTATCGGACGGTATATACAATCGTGGAAAGAGGCTGAATCCCAATGATAGAAACAAACATCCCGACCGTGGGGACGAACGCGGAATTGATAAAGTCCCTCGATGAGTTGCTACAAGGCTACGTGAGCCTCCTCACCGAGGGGCGTGGGGGCGTATGGAGCAAGGTGGAGGAGGATCTTGTACGCCGCGCGCGGACCGCGCTGACGAACGCGGGGAGTCCGCCGAGCCTGGGCCATGAGGTGACGGCACACCTCGATTACCCTGTTCTCGATGGGAGCGGCTAGACGCCGACGCGGAATGCAGTATCTGCTCCAACCGTGTGCCCTTCGGATGACTGGTGAAAGCCGCGCTCTATGTCAAGTATAGGGTGCGGCTCTTGATCGCTTCGCTACCATATTATTTTATCTAAATCCCGGATAACTTTTCCACCGCGCCTTGCATTACCTACACCCACGTGCTATAGTGCCGTACCGTTCTGGAACTGATTCGGACGGTTGCTCTTTCCCACGCGACTTGCTAGCGAACAGAAATGCCATCATTTCTCGGCACGTTCGTTGATCGTCAACTTACTGTTGCGGGCGAGTTTTGTTTGACCCTTGAACACTGCCGGGTGGCTACGACGCGAACCTGGTGACGGCTTTATCTACGATTCGGCGCGGAATCAATCGTCGGGGGAACTGCGGGTAACCGCGCGACCCCCGACATAACTACCCGTTTCTCGATCTCGATTTTGTTCAGGATTCGTCACCGTCCACAAACCATACCCCCGGACGGCGGCGGAGGGAGGAGTGCCGACTCATGGTATCAAAGCGAAAGCGGTCTGAAACAGCGACCGTAGTCCCCGCGATGTTGACGCCGAATAACAAGCTGTCGCGTCTCGCGGAGCGACTGCGATCCCCCGAATGGCGACGCTACGCCTACGCGCTACTCGGCGGTAAGGCGATCGGAATTACGCTACTGCTTGGTCTGATATTGATTATCACCGCGTTCATCGGTGGCCCCGCGCACGCGGGCGACCCCAAACTCGACGGCAACGCGATAGTCAACCCGATTAACACACTGTGGGTTCTGCTCGCGGCGTTCCTCGTTTTCGCGATGCAGGTCGGTTTTACGATGCTGGAGGCCGGTTTCTGCCGCTCCCGCGAGACCGTGAACGTGCTCATGGAATGTATCGTTGATACCTGTCTGTGCGGCTTATTATTTTATGCCTTCGGCTTCGCGTTCATGTTCGGTCATGGTAACGGCTGGATCGGCTGGGGAGATGACAAGGGCCATTCCTGGTTCATGCTTCAGAACATACCGGCGACTTATGAAACGACCGGCGTTTCTTTCCTCGCGTTCTGGCTCTTCCAGTTCGCGTTCGCGGATACCTGCTCCACGATCACCTCGGGTGCCATGATCGGGCGCACTTCCTGGTGGGGTGACCTGATCTACTCGTTCTTCGTTTCGGGTTTTATATACCCGATCATCGGCCACTGGGCGTGGGGGCCGGACGGCGCGCTGGCGTCCATGGGCGCGGCGGGTAAGTTCCTGCCTATGTTACACGCTTCGTTCCACGACTTCGCGGGTTCAACGGTGGTACACGCTATTGGTGGGTGGATCGCGCTCGCCGGTGCGCTCGCACTCGGGCCGCGCCTCGGACGGCGGTTCAAGCGCGACGGCGGCGGCCCGTTCCTGCCGCATGACCTCGTGATCGCGGCTTCGGGCGGTCTGATTCTCTGGTTCGGCTGGTACGGCTTCAACCCCGGTTCCACGCTCTCCGCGATGGACTTCGAGGGATGTGGGCGGGTCGCGGCGAACACCACGCTCGCCGCCTGCGCGGCGGGTCTCGCCGGGATGTTCGCCGGGTACCCGCTGTCCAAGAAGTGGGACCTCGGCTACACGGTGAACGGCTTCCTGGCCGGACTTGTTGCCATCACCTGCCCGTGCTACTGGGTGAATCCGACCGGTTCGATTATCATCGGTGCGATCGCGGGCGTGTTAGTGGTCGTTGCCATTGAGGTAATGGAGCACTTGCGCATTGACGACCCGATCGGCGCGGTGCCGGTTCACGGCATCTGCGGCATCTGGGGTACATGGGCACTGGGCCTGTTCGCGTGCGGGAAGTATGGCGCGGCGGGGCAGTTCGGTCCCGATAACACCGCACCTTCTATCCTGAAGGGTCTCTTCTACGGCGGAGGGGCAGACCTACTCGTGGCGCAGATCGTTGGCAACGCGATCATCGTCGGTGCCACGTTCGCCGTCGCTTGCGCTCTGATGTTCGGTCTCAAAGCCGCCGGAATCCTGCGCCTGTCGCGTGCCGGGGAACTCGAAGGACTCGATCTACACGAGCACGGTGTCCCGGCTTATCCTGAGTTCGCGCTAGTTCCGTCCGCGCTACCGGGTGGCATGGGTGGCGGCGATCACTCTGGCGAGTACGGTTACGCCGCCGGGAAGGAAGGGGATCGGGCGACTGTTCCGGTTCCCGTGCTGAGCAAGAGGGCGGATTCTTAGAAACTTGCGGGCCGGGCGGTTCGTCCGCTTGAGTGCGAAACCGGCCTGACTTTCGTCAGGCCGGTCTTTCTTTGGCGTGTCGGTCGGCGGTCGCGGTGGGGGTGGGGGATGACGGAAG
>JAYUUO010000015.1:0-18761 GCA_043754515.1 Armatimonadota bacterium | reverse complement strand
GCGTACCTGCTGGTGGCGAGCGGCGGCGGAAGACGGACGTGGGCGGTGGTGAACGTCACACAACTCGCTGTCGTGGTCAAACGCTCCCCGAACGCCGTGCTAACCTGGGTGACGGATCACCGAACCGGATCACCGGTCGTCGGCGCGACCGTGACGATTTGGGACAAATCGGGCGATAAGGAGATTGCGCGGGGGCGATCCGATAAAGACGGCGTGTGTCAGATCGCGGCGAGATCGGACGCGGGGCAGGTGCTGATCGTGACGCGAAGCACGCCAGGGCAATCAGTAGACCGTGCCGGGTTGCTGGTGTCGGGGGTTAGTCCCGACGGCCATCTGGTCAGCCACTTGCAAACTGACCGCCCCATTTACCGACCCGGCGCGACCGTCTCTTACCGCGCGATCCTGCGGAGAACGCGGGGGAACGGGTTCGCGGCCCCAGTCACGGAGCCGATTACCACGGAGATACGCGACAGCCGCGACAACGTTTTCCAGCGCACGGAGGAGAAGACGAACGCCATCGGCACGCTCGCCGGATCATTCCCGGTTCCGGCGCGGGGTTCGCTCGGTGCCTACTCTCTCGTGTTGACGGCGAAGGACGGACAGAAAGCCTACGCGACATTCACGGTCGCTGAGTACCGCAAGCCGGACTTCCTTGCTTCGGTGACACCCGGCAAGGAACGGTACCTGTCCGGCGAACCCGGCACATTCGCGCTCAAGGCGAGCTACTACTTCGGCGCGCCGCTCCCCGGTGCCGCCGTGCGCTACCTGATTCGGAGCCGTCCCACGCCATTCTACGGCTCGCTGTCGGACGACCCCGCCGATTCCGCGTGGTTCGCGAGCGGCGACGGCAACCTGTACGCCCACGACACATACGCCGCCGACGCGGTGGTCGGGGACGGCACGGTCGTTACGGACGCCGCCGGGAACGCGACGATACCGTTCCCGACGAAGAGGGATATGGGGGACGCCGCCTACACCATATCGGCGACCGTGACGGATGGCCAGCGGCGCGAGGTCACCACGACCGCTTCGGTGCCAGTTTATGCCGCCACGCTCCGGCTCGGAATCCGTGCCCAGAATCAGGTGGCCCCGCTCAATGCCGTGGTGCCGGTGGATTTGATCGTCAGCGACCCCGACGGGCGACCCGCTGGCAGCAAGGTGACGTTGGTCACGCGCCAACAGGAGTGGGACGAGAAAAAGCACATTTCGGAGTGGCACGTTCTCAGCCAGTCCGCCGCCGTGGTGCCCGCGAGTGGGAAGCAGACGACGAACGTCCCCGCCGCGAAGGAAGGCGACGTCGAGGTTCGCGCCACCATCGCTGACGGGACGGGACGTATCGCGATAGCAACCACTCATTTCTATGTCGCTGCCCCGGATACCCCTAGCGAGGAGGAGGTGAAAGAACCGATCGTCCAAGCGCGGCTTGGGAAGCCGTCTTACCAGCCCGGCGAGACCGCCACCGTTTTCCTGACTACCAACTCCCCGAAACGGCCGGTGTTGCTAACCATTGAAGGAGAGTCGCTGTTCGCGGTGAAGGTCATGCTGCCGGGAAAGACCAGGTTCGTCTGGAAAGTGCCGGTCACGCTCGCGATGTCGCCGAACGTCTACGTGACGGCGACGCAGTGGGCACACGTCATATCCAAAGCTTCGCATTTCTCGCGGCTGATTGACTGCACCACCACGCTCCCGGTGCCGGATCGCTCGCGCCGCCTCGACTTAAGCGTTACGCCCGACCGCGCGGAACACGGCCCCGGCGACACAGTGATCTACACGATCCGCGCCCGGGACGGCAAGAGCGGTCAACCCGTCGTCGGTGCCGAAGTCGTGCTCGCCGTGATTGACGAGGCCATCTTCGCGGTGCGCCCCGACGCGACCCCCGACCTGTACGCGACGTTCTGGGGCCTTCGCGGCAACCATACGCAGACCAACGCCTCCGCGCCCGAAGAGGTCAGCGGCGGCGCATACCAGCGTGCCGCTCCGGATGGCGTCGCGCCGGTGCGCCAGAAGTTTCTCGACACGGCGTTTTGGAACGCCCACCTTCTCACCGGCCCCGACGGCATGGCGGTCGCCCATGTCGAACTGCCCGGTAACTTGACGGCGTGGCGAGCGACGGCTCTGGGCGTCACCAGGTCCACGGCGGTCGGTCGCGCCGTGTCTAAAATCACCGCGTCACGCCTGGTCATGTTGCGCATAGCCGCCCCGCGCCAGTTCGTCCAGGGGGATCAACTGACTCTGATCGGCACGGTCTCGAACCGCTCTGAACGCGATCACACGTTCACCGTGACCTTGAACGCCACCGGAGTGCAGCCCGCCGCGAACGAGAGCGCGACGAAATCCGTCACCGTCAAGGCGAAGGGCGAGGCGAAGGTGGAGTGGCACGTGTCGGCGGAAACAATCCCCACGACGGACGGCCGCGCGGTGCTCGACGCGACGCTGATCGCGACGGATCGCACGCCGGGCGAGACGCTCGCGGACTACTCGGATCACTTGCGGATGGCGGTGCCGGTTCGCCCGCGCGGCGTCGCGACCCGGATACAGGCAGGTGTCGCCGTTCCTGGCGACACCGCCGCGCTCACCCTGGATTTGCCCGCCGACCGGCTCGAACCGGCCACCGATCTGCTGATCACCGTACGCGGCGGGCCGGAATCCTCCGCCCGCGCCGCCGCTACCGGGCTATACGCGACGGGCAGTTACGGGACAATCGCGGCGGCGGATCGGCTCCTGGTCGCCGCGACTCCCGGCGCACCGCCGATGAAGCCGGAGTTGTTACGCGACGCGCTGGCGTTCCTGTCGCGCTCGCAGTCGCCGCAAGGGGACTGGGGCTGGTGGGAGGACGCGCCCGCCGACGCCCGCGTTACGGCGCGGGTGCTACGCGCCCTGCGCGCCGTGAAGGCCGCGCCGAACCTGTTGCCGCGTGATCTGCCGTTCCCCGAAGCCCTGCTCAGTCGGGGCCTCCGGGGTGCCGACGCGCTGTACAAGGAGAGCGGCCTGCCGGAGGAAAGAGCGTTCCTCGCGCCGGCCACGGAGAAACCGGCGTACCTTGCCGAAGTCGCGGAGCGGGATGCCGCCTTCCTATCCCCGGCGGCGACACTCGCGCTCGCCAAGGGGATACTCGAAACCGGCAATAAGGAACGGGCGCGGCAACTGGCGGCACTGGTGTTTGCGTTGGCGGTGTCGGGAGTTGACTCGGCGTACATCCCGGCGGGCGAGCGTCCGGGACAGCGTAGCGGCGTGATCGAGACCACCGCGCTCGCGCTCGAAACTCTGGTCGCGCTCGGTGACGACGCGCCCCTGCAATCCAAACTGGCCCGCTGGCTCCTGCTCCCCGGCGAGGGCGGCGAGGACTCGTCCGACGCGACCGATTCCGAGCAGGCAGACACGGTTCGCGCCCTGCTCCTGTATAGTCGCGCCGTTTCGGGCGGGAGCGGCGACGCCACGGTGCGGTCCCTCATGCCGTCCCCAGGCGACTTCTCGGTCACCGTGAACGGCGTCCCGGTGCCCTGGGAAGCCCGCGCTCCGGGGACCGAAACCACCACGCCGCTCACGGCATCAGTGCCGCGCTCCCTGCTGAAGGACGGCACGAACGCGATCACGCTTGTCCGTAAAGGCACCGCCCGCAACGCCGCGTTTTTAGCCGCCGAGGCGGTCGTTTATCGGCCGCAAGTCGGCGAAACCGCCGGGGGGATGCGCGTATTGCGCCGGTTCGAGGCACAAAGCATGTTCGGCGTCTGGGGCGAAGTATTACCTGGTGTTACCGACGTACTCCCCGCGTCGGCGGTGCGCGTCACGGTGGTCGTCTGGCCGGGCGAGTCCGCCGACGCCCTGCGCGTGACTGAACCGCTCCCATCCGGGTTCGAGTTCGTTGATTCCGAGCGCATGTCGAACGTGCGCGAGGAGGTGCGCGATGGTGCCTTGCTACACTACCTATCGGTACACGGCTCCGAGCCGGTGACGTTCCGTTACTACCTGAGAGCCGAGTCGGAAGGCACCCTGATCGCCCTGCCCGCAACCGGGGAATTGATCCGCCGCCCCCGTGTCCGCGGCGGAAGCGCATCCCAGGTGCTGGACGTGCGGGAGGCGGCGCGCGGTACGAGCAAGCCAGTCGCGGAGAAAACGCCGTGAAGCCACCCGCCGGTCCGGGCGAGACGGTTGCGCCGTTCACCCTGCTGACCTTTCCGGACGGGCGACCAGTGACCTGGCGTCCGGGCCGGGTCACCGTACTCTCGTTCTGCGCCCTATGGTGCGACACATGGCGCGAGCAGAGCCGCCGCCTAGACGCGGTCCAGGCGCGACTGGCTGGTCTACCAGTCGGGTACGTGACGGTCAGCGTGGACGGGCGGTGGGCGGAGCGGTTCCCGACCGGCGCGGGCGGGTGCGGTGTCCTACTAGACGTCGGCGGCCAGATCAGCGCGGGGCTGGGGCTTCGCGCCGTGCCCTGGACGCTGGTTGTTGACGCGCGCGGCGTGATCCGGTCCGCGCGCCAGGGAATCGTCCGCACCGACGAACTCGAACTGCTCCTACGCAGTCTCGCCACGGGCCGCGCCGCGCCCATGGCGGACACGAACTCCCCCGGCGACATCTACCTGTCGTTCGACGACTTCCCTACGCCGACCTCGCCCGGAAACCGCGATTCGCCCGACGAACTGCTTCTCGATATTCTGCGGGCGGGCGACGCCCCGTGTACATTCTTCTGCATCTGCGAGCATCTCACGCGCCCGGCGGGCGCGGCGACCGCCCGACGCGCCGCCCGCGAAGGACACTCTTTGCAACTCCACTCATGGGATCATGACGCGACGCGTCCCGACCTGCCGCGTTGCCTGAGCGTTCTGCGCGGCATAACGGATACCCGCCCGACGCTGTACCGCCCGCCTGGTAGCACCGAACTGCGCGACACGAACAACAGCACCATCGTCGCGCCGCGCCGGGCGGTCATCGCGCCGTTCGATCACACACGCCCCGGCGTCGCCGAAACGGTGCGGCGGGTGCTGTTCGCCGCCCGAGCGGGTGCCGTGATCGCACTCCACGCCGGAGTGGCCGACACCCGCGCCGCGCTCCCGGCGATTCTAGCCGGTTTACGAAACAGGGGCCTACGGTTCGCGACGTTGTGACGACGTGAATGTTGGGCCAATGTCGCCACCAAGAAGTAGTCTGCCTTTAGCGGAGGTCGAATGAAACGCGCCGGTTTCATTCGACCGACCCGAGGGTCTCCCCCGGGAACCTGATAGGTTCCCGGAGAACCATACTGGGCTATTTCTGTCCGGTCATCGGCCCGTTAATCGTGAACGATCCGGTACCCGAACTCACCTGCGCGGTCGGACCTGCCGCCATCGTAACGTTGTTCAGCGTGAGCTTATACTCGTTCGCCGTCGCGCTACTTACCGTCACCGTGCCGCCCGTCGCCCCGTAAGAGCGCGGTAGTCCGGTCTGTCCGGGCGTCGCCTCCGAGTAGATTACATTGTTCTGCCCGCCGTCTATCGTGAGCGTCTGTCCCGCGGACAGCGTACCGAATACACTCACGGTCACGCTACGGGCGATGCCGTTGATGGTATCTACCGCCGTCACTGAGACCAGGGAGCCGAAGCCGGGCACACCCTGCGTGACTACCACGCCGGAGACGGCCTTCAGGTTCGTGCCGGGGCTAGTGAAGTTCACCCCCGATACCATGCTGAATTGCAGATCACTGAACGCGCCTTGATTGGTCCCTGTCCCCGTCGCGCCCGGCGAGGGGGTAGCTCCCGGCGTGGGAGACGCGGTAAACACCGACCAGGTAGCCGTGTAGAATGTGCCGCTCAGGCCGAGGGTGGAGTTGCCGTTCAGGTTACCGCCCACTGTTACTGGCGTCGTCGCGCCATCCTGGGTGATGTTCCCCGACAGGCTGACCGCGCCCGTCACCGGGTCTACCGTGCCGGTAAGGTTACCGGTGCCTACCACCACGCGGGTAACGGCGCGGCCACTAGCGACGGCGGGGGTACCGTTGTCAATCGTCGCGGTGCCGGTCGTGGTGCCGTTGCTTTGCACCGTCATGTTCACGGTCGCGGTGCCCCGGCTACCGAGCGGGAACGTACTACGGTATATATGCCCCCCGAACTGAGCCAGCCCTGCGTTCGGGTTGTCACTCGAGCCGCCCCCGCAACCAGTGATAAGCCCGAATGATGTCAGTGCCCCGATGGCGAGCGTAGCCGCGACGTGACGGATCAGAAAAGAACGATTCATAAGTATATAGCCTTCCCAACTGCCACCCGACTTCGCCGGGCGCGTTGCTTCCTGTTTCAGAGTCTAACAGATCATCATTACAGCATCGTTACAAGAGCAAGACAGACTCCAACTGCCGAAAAGTTCTGTGGATTTGGACTGATGTTTCCTCGTTCGGGAAAATACATTCGGATATTTTATGTTTAAGGGTTTAGCCCGGTATAAAGTCGGTACAACGGGTTCTGTAGCCGGGTTGACTCACAGTCGTAACGAGCGCGGTAGCCACCCCAAAAAGGGACATTGATAGGTAGACCATCAATCCGAAGGATATGCAGAAGTACCGATGGCGCGCGAAACACATCACACCTATACACAGGCGCAATTTTTCTACCGCGAGCGGACGCTTCTCGATTGTTGCCGTCGCCAACTTGCGCGCATTCCTGAACCGGCGTCATCACCTGACCGAGGGCCAGATGGCGACGCAAGCCGCACGGCCGTGAGCAAGACCCGTCTGGCTGCACAATGAGCGACTTGCACATCCGGATTAACTCCTTGCTCGCGTCCGAGTGGGCAACGGTCAACATCAGCAGGGACTAAAGTAGCCTCGCCGCTGTGAAAGGCAAAAACTTGGAAAAGATACCTACTGAACACGGACGCCTGGAGCGCGGGTTAGACTCTACCCCCCGCTCGCGACTACATGAAGGACGATTCGGTCGCCTGTTTCGATCCTTACCTCCCGCCGACTTCGATGACGATGCCCTGATTAACTTGGCGGATGCGATGATACTTAAGACCAGAGGCGACAATGACTCTCGAAGGTGCCAGTCCCCCCGATGACGAGGAGAACTTCGGACTACCCGCGGGCTACACCTACTTCGGACAGTTCGTAGATCACGACATCACCTTCGACCCGCTGAGCAGCCTGGTGAAACTGAACGACCCGAACGGCCTTATTGATTTCCAGACGCCCGCGCTGGACCTGGACGGGTTGTATGGGCGCGGGCCGGACGATCAACCCTACATCTACGACCACGCCCCCCGATTGCACTTCTTCAACTACAAGTGCGATCCGTTCATGCCCGTCGAGTTCAGCGGGGCGGCCTACCGGTTCGGACACAGCATGGTACGACCCGCTTATAGGTTGAGCGCGGCCAATCCTGAGTACCACGCCCGGCCTCACGGTTCCAGAAGGTCTAGAGGGTCGCCGCCTGGTGTTCGCGCCGGTAGCCAATGAGGGACTGAACGGTTTCCGCGAGTTCCCCGCCGAGAACGGCATTGACTGGCATCTGTTTTTCGAGACAAGATCACACCGTCTTAATCCCGCGACCGGGGGGCCAGGACGAGTACAGCCCGCCTATAAGATGGATACCTCGCTGGTAGCACCTCTCAAGTTCCTACCCGAGTTCTCCAAGCCCGGAACGGAGTGTCCGATGGGCGCGGATCACACGAACAGCCTGGCGTTCCGGAACCTGAAACGCGGGGTGACGCTCCAGTTGCCGTCGGGTCAGTCGGTGGCGCGATTAATGGGACTGAAGCCGATCCCGGACAAAAGACTGCTGGTCGGTAAAGCCACAACGCGGACGGATTGAAGCCCGATGCGAGCAACGAATTCAGCGGGATCGCGAACCCGTCCATCGTGGATGTTGACGCACGATTTGCTGGAAAGGCACCCCTCTGGTTCTACGTCCTCGCGGAAGCACTGGACAAGTGGCGGCACCGCGCGGAAGAGCGTCAGACAACGAACGACGAGAAGAACGCCCAGCACACAACGCTCGGCCCGGTCGGCGGCAGGATCGTCGGGGAGGTGCTCATCGGCCTGATCCTGGGCGACAACGATTCGTTCCTCGCCATGGATCCGAACTGGAAGCCGCTGTGGGGCGACAGTGAAACCAAAAACGTGTTCGACACCTTCACGATGGGCGACCTGATTGATACACTCGCCTGACTCGGAGCGGGAGCGGAGGGATTTCGGCACGTCCTCCTCCCTCGTGTCAACCATGACACACCGAATGGTAGTGACAACTTCACAGGGCTGAAGCCCGTGGCTTCAGATGCGGTTGCTATGCAACTTCCTTTACGCGGTTGGAAGTTGGTAAAATGGCGTAGCCGCTCGTGCGGCGTCTCCTGCCATGACCGAACGCACCCGCCGATTGCTGGATTCGTACACAGACTACTTGCTCGTTTTCTTCGGGCAAGCCACGGCGACAGGGCTCGCCGCTTTATTGCCTCAGGCACGATCAAGTCACCCGGTTCCTATCGGGTCATCGGTTTCTCCTGCTGTTCATTGTACCAAACAGGTGAAGGAAATCGTCGGTCGCTTGGTGGAAAATATCCCGGAGGTTCCACGAATAAAAACAGACTCTGACCTGATCGCCGATATTGCTACTCGTCTTGAAATTACGGAGGCGGATGTAATCCTGTGTTACAAAGAAGTATCCCACGTTTACGGCAAAAAGGTTATTTACAGCGACATTCTAAAAGTCGTCTACAAGTTGCCGGAGGTGATAAAACGTACACCGACTGTTGCTGATGTTGTTGGCACGTTTGAGGTGTATAAGCGACGAGAACTTCCAGAGCGGCGAAGGCAAGAAGCGGAGCGATCGCGTAGCCTGGAGAAAATAGCGCGAATTAACAAGAAAATAGTAAAAGCACAACAGCTCGCGACGGCGAAACGCAATGAAAGGGAGAAAATAAGTAGGGAACCAATGAGTCCTGGAGCAGCAAGGGGAGTAGCACAAGAAAAAAGGCACGAGACGGCGATACTTGCACAAAAGGTCGCAGAGCCCGAACACACGTCTGTATCCACAAGGGATTTTAATAATCCAACCCACCGCCGCTGGTAAGAAGCCCGAATCGCTTGAACGCCCCGGCACTCGTATACCGTGGTGATGAGCGAATACACTTGAGTAGTCGTGACAGTGCCCACCGGCGGGCGTGGTTTTTCTTTTCTGACTTTTCGACCACCAGCGATTCGTTCAAGGAGTGACTAAGTCGCGGACGTGCGCGACCTGAGAACGGCGCACCGGGCGCACTTTGTCGGCAGAGACAGACGCCACCGCAATCGTATCGCCGGTCAGCGCGAAGAACTCGACTTCATAGCCCGCGTTGTTTTTGTAGACCAGAACCACCGTGCCGAGGTCGCCCGCGATTAAGCCATGCTCCGGTAAGTCTGCCTGCAAAATCACTCTATCCAGTTCCTGTACCATTATTTTGTTCCTTTCCCGTCGGCGGCGCGAGGTTCATAATTGGCATCACGTCAAGCGGATACGCGGTGACAAAGCGCGGAACAGTCTCGCCGCTGTCCACGAACCAAACAGCCCGCACATTCGGCGTTCGACCG
Source organism: Armatimonadota bacterium (assembly GCA_043754515.1). Taxonomy (GTDB): domain Bacteria; phylum Armatimonadota; class Armatimonadia; order Armatimonadales; family Armatimonadaceae; genus JACMIU01. The sequence continues at coordinate 9,229 of JAYUUO010000015.1, read as the reverse complement.
ACTATGCACCGGCTAAAGCCTTTGATTGCGCGGCAGCGGTGTGACCGTTGGTGTACGCCGCGCCGTTCGTTGAAGGGTGGTCTATTTCACGCTCGGCAAACTCGCGGGCAAGGGCGAGGTTCTTCCGCAACTCGTGAATCGGGTATGAACCGGAGATGACGAAGTCATGTTCGCCGGTTTCTTCTTCGTACTGCCGGAGCCCTTCCAGAAAATCCGCCATCGTCGTCAGATAGGCCAGTGTCCCGGCTAACTGCTCCATACTTTCGACTCGGTCGCTCATATTGTCACCTCCAAAACGCCTTTCGGTTTTCGCGTGTCTTTCGTTCTATCGAACGTGTCGAGCGGAACGAAGTGGGGATGGCTTAGTGCCATTCCCGCCGAGAACGCCCACACATCGCCGCCGAACCGGTTAACACAGCTTGCGTTGTCGAGCAAGGCTTTAGCGTCCTCGTCAGCGGACGAAACACGCTTTGATGCCTCGTCGAACAAGAAAATCAGGTCGAAGTCGCCGGGCGCGGGTTTCGCGGATACGAAGCTGCCGTCGAGAACCACCAGGCCGGACAAGCCTTTCGCCCGCGCCGCGTCGCGCCACGCCAGAAGGCCCTTCAAGTTGCGTGAAGTTCATACGCGGACTCCCCTCCCGGCGTACCACACCCGACGCGTGCGCCTCCCTCCGAATGGGTTTCATACGACCCGTTCAGGCTTCTACCAGCACCTTCGGCGTTGTTGGCGCGGCGTGACCGTTCGTGTACGCACCGTTCGTGGGAGCAGACTTTTTTGCGACTCCCCGGCTGAGGTACTCGCGGGCGAGCGCGAGGTTTTCGCGGATCTCGGTCAGCGGTCCGTTCGCGGACACGGGAAAGAAGCTGGTCTTGTTCTCCGCCGCTTCCACTTGTCGCAACCCCTCTAAAGCGTCCGCCCACTTCGCGATATATTCGAGAGTTGCCGCTAACTGTTCGTTGTTCTCAATCATAGGTTTGTCTCCAGAACGCCCTTCTGTATCCCGGTGAACTTCACGTAGTCAAACATTTCGTTCGGCTTTTGTAAAATGGACGCGCCAACCGTTCGCCCCGAGAACGCGAAAATGTCGCCGCCGAACCGTGCCTTGCCCTCCGTCAAATCCAGCAGTGCCTTCACCGAATCGTCCGTGTTCGCCACCGGCTCATGCTCCGCGTGATACAGAAACACAAGGTCGAAATCACCGGGCGTGGGTTTCGCAGACACGAAGCTGCCGTCCAGGATGACCAGGCCCGACAAGCCTTCTGACCGCACAGCGTCGCGCCACGCCAGCAAACCCGCGAGCACCGCCGCCCGCTTCGAACCGGTCTCGCCGCCCAGCGCGTCCGCTATCTCTTCCCACGTCGCGGCGTGATGCCCGTCGGGGAGCCAGCTGTCGTCGCGGAAAGGGGGGATGGGCATAACTTGTTTTATGATACCGCGACGCGCGAGGCGAGGCTTCCCGCGAGCACCCGCGCCAGAAGCCCGGGGTCGGTTTCGACGCCGATGGTGCGCGACCCGGTCTAACGCACAGGCTTTTCGCGCGGACAACGGTCTCGCGGAAGCGTGTAGCGCGGCGACAATTACAACCGGCGTCGCTGTCGTGCCGTCCGGTTGCGGCGCGGGAACGTCCACGAAATACAGGACGCGGTACGCTACGGAACTAGGTGTGCGGCGGTGAATCATTCGGCGCATCGGCTTGCGGAAGTGTCCGTACTCGTCAGGAAGCCCGTAGCCAAGCGGGTTTCGGAGGATTTAGACCACGGTTCGCGCCGGCGACTTCCTCGTTTGCGTGAAGGCGGGAGTGTTCCCACCCTTTGCGAACGTCGGCGAAAAAGTCGCTCGTGAATTGCAGAACGTAAACCGGCGCGTCGTTTTCGTCCGTCATTGCGCCGACACTTGCGCCGCTCGAAACTCGTTCCACTTCGCGGTGAAAGCCTCGTGCGACATCATTTGCCCCGCCTTGAACTCGTCAATGCCCCGATTGATAGCGGCTTCCTGTTCGTCGTCCGCGTTCCATTTCAACACAAGCGCGTCGGCAACATCGGCGTCGCGCTCGGCTTGCGTCAGGGCGACAAGGCGCGTGGCGATCGTATCCGGCACGGTGATAGATAGGGTCATCGGTTTCCCCTGCCGTTTATTGTACCAAACAGGTGAAGGAAGTCTTCGGTCGCTTGGTGAAAATTATCCTGGAGGTTCCACGAATGAGAACAGACTCGGACCTGACCGCCGACATTGCTACTCGTCTTGAAATTACGGAGGCGGATGTAAACCTGTGTTACAAAGAAGTATCCCGTGTTTACGGTAGAAAGGTCACTTACAGCGACATTTTAAAAGTCATAAACAAGTTGCTGGAGACGTTAAAACGTACACCGACTGTTGCTAAAGTTGTTGACACGTTTGAGATGGATTATCGGCGAGAATTTTTAGAGCGGCAAAGGCGAGAAGCGGATCAACTGCAATTCTCAGAGCGACGGAAGCGAAAAGCGGAGCAACCGCGCGGTGGAAACAAGGCGCGAAATGATAGGTCATTAGCACACGCAAAACGGCTCGAGATCGAGAGACTTGCACGAGAGGACGCCGCGCCCAAACAACAGATCTTCTACGGATCGGTATCCCCGAGGGATTTTGACAATCCGACCCACCGCCGTTGGTAAGAAACCCGAACGGTCTGAACGCCCGGCACTCGTATACCGGAGCGATAAGCGACCACGCTTTAGTCATCGTCATGCTTCCCGGCGGGCGCACTTTTTCTTTTCTGCCTTTTCGACCACCAACGACTCGGTCGTCAGCGTCATCGAAGCCGCACTCGACTTCGGCGACGGGGTTCTGCCTATCTACTTCACGGGGTTGGCTAAAAACATCATGCGGCGGAGAATATGCCTGGTCGCGGCGGAGCGAAGAACTACCTTGAGTTGATTTTCAAAATCCGTCTGATCAGAAATCTGCGTTGTCACTCCCGCGTCGTGATTCGTTAGCACGACCGGGTAATCGGCGGTGAGCGGGATGTTTACCGCGAGAAAGTTGTACCGGTACGGTTTGTCGGTAACGCCTACATAAAAATCTTAGTCAACACCTTCCGCGCCCGCGATCACGCTGTCAAGAACCTCGCCGAACAGACGCCCTCGGTTTGCTCGGCGAGGGCTTCGCCCTGTTCGCGCAGGATAGCGACCGGGGCGGGAACGGCTTCGTCTATCGTCTCCGACCAAAAGTTCTCGGTGACTGGCATAATGTTGTTCCTCGTTTACATATCGAGCCGCAAGAGTAGCGGCAGATGGTCGGAATAGTTCGCGGCGTCCGGGATGTTACCCGAAGCGGTCAAGCAACGATTGTGGTCTCGTCGTCGCTCATTTTCGCCCGGTTCTCGCTATGCACTCGTCGCGGAACGCCTCATACGTGGTGAACGTCACGAATCGCCCCGCTTCGTCGTCGGCGATTCCGCGTCGTATCGCGGCGTCTTCGCGCTCGCGCAAGTCGTCTTCAGCGTCCCACGCTTCGGTGAGCAGTTCGGTGACGAGCGAATCGCGCTCGGCTTGCGGCAGGGCGACAAGGCGCGTAGCAATCGTATCCGGGACGGTGATAGATAGGGTCATCGGTTTCTCCTGCCGTTTATTGTACCAAACAGGTGAAGGAAGTCTTCGGTCGCTTGGTGAAAATTATCCTGGAGGTTCCACGAATGAGAACAGACTCGGACCTGATCGCCGACATTGCTACTCGTCTTGAAATTACGGAGACGGATGTAAACCTGTGTTACAAAGAAGTATCCCATGTTTATGGCAAAAAGGTTACTTACAGCGACATTCTAAAAGTCGTCTACAAGTTGCCGGAGGTGATAAAACGCACACCATCTGTTGCTGATGTTGTTGGCACGTTTGAGGTGTATAAGCGACGAGAACTTCCAGAGCGGCAAAGGCAAGAAGCGGAGCGACAAAAGCGAAAAGCGGAGAGGAAGCGTAGAGAAGAAGTAGCGCAAAATGATAGGGCAAGTGCACATGCAAAAGAGCTCGCGATGGCGAGACTTGCACGAGAGGTCGCCAAGCGCAAACAACAGAAAGAAGACGTTCGTAGCAGTATTACATGTGCCTTCTTTGACAATCCATCTTTGTCGGTTTTGGAAGTTTACGAGCGTATATTGTCGTCAGGAGGAAAGCGTCTCATTAGACAGATATGTAGCGTGGAGCGAGGAAGTGGGGGCACCACGGACAAACTGATGGGCGTTCTTTATAAGTTTCGGGCAGAGGCAAGACTCTCACTGAGATACGAACCCGCGCCTACTCAGACAACACAAGCCCCAACCCCTACTAAGACATCAAAACGCGTTTTTTACGGGTCAGTATCCCCGAGAGATTTTGGCAACCCGACCCACCGCCGTTGGTGAGAAGCCTAGATTGTTTGAACGCCCCGCGCCTTTCGGCACGGGGCTTTCGGTTGTGTAGCAACCAACTACCGCTTAGTAGTCGTCGTCGTGGCTGTGCCCGCCGCCCGCGCCGCCCGACTTCTTCTCCACCTTCTCCACCACCAGCGACTCCGTCGTCAGGATCATCGAAGCGATCGAGGCCGCGTTCGACAGCGCGTAGCGCGTCACCTTCACCGGGTCAATCACCCCGAAGCCGATCATGTCGCCGTACTCTTCCGTCAGCGCGTTGAACCCCTGGCCCTTCGGCAATCCCTTGACATTATTCACGACAACGGAGCCTTCGAGGCCGGCGTTCTCCGCGATGGTGCGGAGTGGTGCTTCCAGAGCGCGGCGCACGATCTGGACGCCGACTTCCTCGTCCTTGTTGTCGCACTGGACGTTCGCGAGTGCCGGGATGATGTTGATCAGCGCGGTGCCGCCGCCGGGCACGATCCCCTCTTCGACCGCCGCGCGGGTCGCCGAAAGGGCGTCCTCGTAGCGGTGCTTCTTTTCCTTCAGTTCGGTCTCCGTAGCCGCGCCGACCTGGACGACCGCAACGCCGCCCGCGAGTTTCGCGAGCCGCTCGTTCAGTTTTTCCTTGTCGTAGCTGGAGTCCGTGTTCTCGATCTGCTTGCGGATCTGCGAAATACGACCCTGAATCGCCTCGACCGTCCCCGCGCCCTCGACGATCGTGGTCTCGTCCTTGGTGATCGTCACGCGCTTGGCGGTGCCGAGCATCGAAACGTCAATCGTGTCGAGCTTCATGCCGAGGTCTTCGGTAATAAACTTGCCGCCGGTCAGTACCGCGAGGTCTTCCATCATCGCCTTGCGTCGGTCGCCGAACCCGGGGGCCTTGACCGCCGCGACGTTCAGGATGCCGCGGATCTTGTTCACGACCAGAGTCGCGAGCGCGTCACCGTCGAGGTCTTCGGCGATGATCAGGAGCGGGCGGCGCGATTGCGCGAGCTTTTCGAGGATCGGGAGCAGGTCCGCCGCCGCCGAAATCTTCTTCTCGTAGAGCAGGATCGCCGGGTTCTCGATCACGGCTTCCATCCGCTCGGCGTCCGTGACGAAGTACGGTGAGATGTAACCCTTATCGAACTGCATGCCCTCGACGACTTCCAGGCTGGTCGCGGTGCCCTTCGACTCCTCGACCGTGATTACGCCGTCTTTGCCGACCGCGTCCATGGCCTTGGCGACGAGATCGCCGATCTCTTTGTCGTTGTTGCCCGAGATCGCCGCGACCTGCGCGATGGAGGCTGAGTCGGTCACTTCGGTGGCGTTGGCTTTGAGAGCCGCGACCGCCGCTTCGACCGCTTTGTCAATGCCGCGCTTCACGGACAGGGGCGCGCCGCCCGCCGCGACGTAGCGCAGGCCTTCGGTCACAATCGCCTGTGCGAGCACGGTGGCGGTGGTGGTGCCGTCGCCCGCGACATCGTTGGTTTTCGAGGCGACTTCGCGAACCAGTTGTGCGCCCATATTCTCGAACTTGTCTTCCAGTTCGATCTCTTTCGCGACCGTCACGCCGTCCTTCGTGATCGTCGGCGAACCCCACTTCTTGTCAATCACTACGTTGCGTCCGCGCGGTCCGAGAGTCACCTTGACGGCGTTCGCTACCGCGTTCGCGCCGCGCTCGAGGGCGCGCCGCGCCTGCTCGTCGAATAAAAGTTCCTTGGCTGCCATAACTATTTCTGCTCCTTGATTCCGTAAATTTGATCTTCGTCGAGGATCATCACCGTGTCGCCGCCGAGTTTGAACTCGGTGCCGCCGTACTTGCTGTAGACGACGACGTCGCCTACCTTCACCGTCAGCGCGTGCTTCTCGCCGCTGTCGAGGACGCGTCCGTTACCGACCGCGATCACAGTGCCCTCTTGCGGCTTCTGCTTCGCCGCGTCCGGGAGAATAATGCCGCCAGCGGACTTTTCATCAGCGTCGGCGGGCTTGACCACAACCTTGTCACCGAGAGGTCGAATGTTCATCGGGGTTTCCTTTTATGCGAAAAAACTGCGCGTGTTTCCGCGCATTTTTGGCAGACGTCAGAGGAGACTGCCAACTCGGATTATAGCCGTTGTGTTGGGGGCTGTCAAGACGCGGCGTTGCACTGCGCGTCCGCCGGACGCCGATTTTAGCGCGCCGTGAAGGTACACTACACATGCGCGCGGGCGGATGGTTCGCGCCCTTCTAGAAAGGCAGTGCAACGTTTCGATGAATAAACAGCAAGTACGCCGAATTTCCGACATCAGTTTCCTGCTCGGTTTTATCTCCGTGATCGGCTCGATCATTACCTGGTTCTTCGCCAAGAAGGACAGCACCCCGGAGGCGCAGGCTCACGGCGAGCGGTTAGGCATCTTCGTCGGGCTTTGGGCACCGACGTTCCTCATCATCTCCAACCGTCTCAAAGGCTATGCGGATGAGATGGCCGAAGGTAAGACGATCCCTTAGGCGAGCATGAGATCGTTTCCTGGGCGTCATCCCCCTCCCGTTGCATACCGGGAGGGGGCAGTGAGGACGTGCGCAACGCCCCACCTACGGCAGAATCACGATTTTGCCATACGCGCCCGGTTCCATCACCGCCTCCTGCGCCTTCGCGGCGTCGGCGAGCGGGAATGATTTGCCGACCACCGGGCGCAAGGTCTCCTCGAACAGGCCCGTATAAAGCTGGGCGTGGATCGCGCCGAGTTCGGCGGGCGTGACGTTGAAGAGCGTCATTCCCGTCACCGTCGCGTCCTTGCCCATCATCTTGCGCGGGTCAATCGTCACCGTTCCCCGGTTCCCGATCACAACCACGCGCCCGAACTTCGCCAGCAGATCCAGGTCACGATCCAGGTTGACGTTCGCGAGCATCTCCAGGATCACGTCCACGCCGCGCCCTTCAGTGATCGTCATGATCTGCTCGGTGTAGCCGGGGTCGCGGTGGTTCAGGACGTGTGTCACGCCCTGCTCGCGCACCAGTTTCAGCCCCTCGTCCGTGCCCGCCGTGCCGATAACCGTCAGGTTCTTCGCGTCGCTGAACTTCCCGAGCGCGAGTTGCGCCGCCGCCAGCCCGACCCCGCCCGACGCGCCGTGAACCAGCACCGTCTCGCCCGTCTTGACCTGTGCCTTGCTGAACAGGGCGCGGAACGCAGTCGCGTACGGCACGGCGATCGCCGCGCCCTGCTCGAATGTCACGCCGCTGGGGAGCCGGTACGTATGCTCGACTTTGACCAGACACTTTTCGGCGTACGTGCCGGTGATCGGACTGCCGACATAGACGCGGTCGCCCGGCTCGAAATCCAGGCAGTTCGCGCCGACGGCTTCGATCACGCCCGCCGCGTCTAAACCCGGCGTGAATGGCATCGGCCGCTCGCCGTAAATCCCAGCGCGGATGTAGGTGTCCACGGGGTTAACACCCGCCGCGTGGATTTTGACGAGCACCTCGCCCGCGCCGGGCACGGGATCGGGGACGTCTTCGAGGCGGAGCGCGTCGGTTCCGCCGAATGCGTGTATTCGGATTGCTTTCATAGTTTTTGCCGCCAGTTATCGTGTAGAAGTAGGTCCGGATTCTCCCGACCGGAGGCAGTGTACCCCGGCGGCGGCGAAGAACAATCTCTTCGGACTGCAAGCGGATCACGTCGGCGTTCGACGCGGGTGGGATGGGGGAATACCGGCTCGTGCCGGGACGGGGTATGAACCACTCGATCCCGGAGGCGAGCCGACGCTACGACAGGGCGCGTTCCAGGTTGCCCATCCCCGTATTCACGTAGGCATTCGTGTTGCGGGCGAAAATCCGGCGCGCTTTCTGGACGCAGACCCGCGCCTCGGGGAAGGACTCCAACACGACCAGTCCTTGCGCCATCTCGATCTCCCGCAACCCCTCGCGGTAGGCATCCTGCGGGGCGAGCGTCGCGATGAGTGCCACGCTTTCGGCGGCGCGTCCGCACTTCAGGAGCAGGTTGCCCCGGTCACGTAGGCGACACGGATACTCGCTCGGGTCATCCGAGACCAGGGCGCAGTACTCGTCGGCGAGGCGCATGGCCTCGTCGGGCACTTCCGATGCCAGTGCGCGGGCGATAAACGATAGCAGGTACGACTTGCCCGCGTTGCTTGGGAAGCGAGGACGCCAGGCGAGGGCGGCGGCGACGCGCTCGCGGAGAGGTTGCGGGTTTGTCTCGGGGTCGAGGATGCCCCGCACTACGTTGACGAGGTGAAAGTGGAGCGGCTGATGGGACTGTTCGGCGAGCGCGAGGGCGCGGCGACGATAAGGGGCGTGAAGCGCGGCATCGCCATGCCACTCTTCCAGGCTCCCGGCATAGTCGCCGACAAGGAGCGCGAGGTCGCCGATGTCGGCTTTCCCGTCGCGCACGAGACAAGCGGCAAGCGCGATAACGGACAGCATCCTCGGTACCTGTATCGCCTCCGACTTGTCGGCCCCGAGTTCATACAAGGCCGTGTATTGCGCCAGCACGGCGTCCCGACTCCGCTCCATCGGTATGCGCGCGAACCGGCGCGTCGTGAGTATGACGACTTCCGAGGCGGACGCGCCGAGCGCGAACGCGGCGGCGTGTAGTTGTCCGGGCGTCGGCTGTCCGGCGTCATGCTCCCACTGCGCGTACAGTGAGCGCGAAACCCCGGCGGAACAGGCGGCCTGCGCCTGCGTTTTGCCGGAACGCTGGCGTAGACCGAACAGAAAGTCCCCGAGCGAGAGGGTCATCGGCGTGTCATAGTCACCGCGCGTGGCGAGAACAGCGCGCGGCACGTCCAGGAGCCGTAGGGCGTCCTTTATGGCAACCGGCGATGCGCCAAGAGCGTCTAGCACGCGCGACAACTCCGGAATGCGCGGCGAATGGGTGCCCGACT
>JAYUUO010000014.1:0-18786 GCA_043754515.1 Armatimonadota bacterium | reverse complement strand
GCGCATCGTCTTGTAAAATGGGCATGGACAGACTTTCCGTAAACTTGGGTTTGGCGACTTTAGTTTATCGGAAAGCCTGTCTTATCCCGAACTCACGTTAAATACTGGGTTGACGAGGCGGAAGGACGCCGCGTCGTACTCGGTAGTCGTGGGAAAGATGAAGGACAGACGCTGAACTATCAGAGCTATCGGCTCGGCGTCCGTGCTATTGCTCGAAACACGGACAACCGCACCATGATCGTGGGACTTCTACCGGCGAGCGTTTTCTGCGGAAACTCGCTTCTCGTGTCGGTCGGTAATATGGGTGCGGCAACGACGCTTTATGTACAAGCCGTGATGAACTCGTTCGTCGCCGACTTCGCGCTTCGACAAATGGTCTCGGCGAACGTGAATATGTTCTACGTCTACCAGGTTCCTGTCCCGCGCCTTGCCGCGACGCACCCCGCGTACAAGGCGTTGGTGGAACGGGCGGCGCGGCTGATCTGCACCACGCCGGAGTTCGACGACCTGGCAAAAGCGGTCGGACTATCGCCTGTCTCGGGCGCGGGGCCGGTGGGTGCGGGGATCGCGCCCGAACCGATTCCGTCTGATTCGTCCGTCTCTTCTTCCGGTTCCCCCTCTCCTGGCGAGGAACGAGCGGATAAGGAGAGGGGGCCAGGGGGTGAGGTCTCCAGGGGCGAGTCTCCCGCAAGCCACGCGCAACTCCGCGCCGAAATAGACGGCATCGTCGCGCACCTGTACGGCTTGACGCGCGACGAGTTCGCGTACATCCTGACCACGTTCCCGCTCGTCAAAGACCCGGTGAAAAACGCCGCGCTGGCCGCGTTCGACGCGATCGGTCGCGGCGAGATCGCGCGGCTCGGCGACGACCCGGCGGTGGCGGAACTGCGCGACCTGGTAGCGCGTGGCGAGACGGACGGAGTGGAGTTCAAGGCGGGCGCGAAGTTCAACCCGTTTACCCGCAAAGCCGACGACAGCATGATTCGCAACATCGTGGAGGCGGTCGCGGCGTTCCTGAACACAGACGGCGGCACGCTACTCATAGGGGTGCGCGACGACAAAAGCGTGGCAGGTCTGGCCGATGATTTCGCCTGCGTAAACGCGCAAAAGCCGGGACCCGACTCGTACGAACTGTTTCTGCGGAATGCAATCGGGAGCAAGGTAGGGGTACTGGCAGGAAGCCTGTGGCGGGCGCGCTTCGACGCGCTGGACGGCGAAACGGTGTGCCGCATCGTGGTAAAACCGTCGCCCGAGGCGGTATACGTGGACGGCGACCTGCTGATCCGCGACGGCGGCAAGAAGCAGAAGGTCAAGGCGCAGGACGTGGTGTCGTACCTGTCACGCCGCTTCGAGAAGGGGCGCAAAGGAGAAGGCGCGGCGCGCAAAGAACGGGACGCGCCCGGTGGCGGCACGGACGCGGCGATTGACTACATCGGGGGCGAGGCGGGGCTGTTCTCGACGCAGACGAAACTGGGGGTGGATTAGGCAGTGGGACAACCCCGACTTTTCGATGACCAGCCTTTCGTCGCGAAGAAAAACGAACAAGGCTCGCTTTTCGACGACCCGCCCGAAGACGTGGGAGCGGCTACGGCGGACGAGGAGGACGCCGGGGAAGAGGACGAAGACGATGAGGCGACGTTCCCCGACGATCTATTCCCTTTCTATCGCGAGGAGAAGGAACTGGTGGCCGGATGCGAACGGTTCGTGCGCCTCCTCCTGAAGCGTGACGACGTGACGCCACGGCAAGTCATAGAACTCGGTTCCCTGCTCGCGGGGTTGGAGCGGTTGCCGCGCCCGACCGAAAACCTGTGCGTCTCGGCGTCGCTCAGTTTCGAGCAGAGCGGCAGCAAGATGTACCAGACGCTCGAGCTTTCCGCGAGCGAGTTTCGCATAGATAACGCGGGTTGGGTGTCCGGGCCGGCCGGCGGCGATTCGGTCTCCAACACCGTTTTCGAGATCGAGGTCGGTTGGCGTGACGAGGACTGCTCCCCGCTCGAAGCCTACGATTGGATCGCTTCGGTTTGCCGTAGTGCCCCGGACGCTAGTTTCGCCGTCGTCGTAGAAGACACCAGCGACGCCCCCGTGCAGTGGCAGTGGGGCGAGGAGGATTCCAGCGGCGAGGGGGATGCCTGGGAACGGCTACCGGTGATGTGAGGCGGTTGCGGTTGCGGCGGCTCGATGATGGCGGGTGGCGGGTCGGGCGCGGCGCGGGCGATTAACCCCCATTACAGTGGGGGTATTGACCGTGCAATGTTTAACGTGAAAAACACAACCTGTATTGTTTCTTAATGTCGTACTCACTAAATATAGATACATTAAACGTAACATTGAACGCGAACATTAAACGCGAACATCATTCTCACGTGCAATAAGCGCGACGCCCTGATGCCACCGCGCCGCATTGGTTTTACCTCGAACATGAACCCTATTCTCGCCGCGCAACTCACCTAGCAACAGTTGCACCTGACGCGGCGACAGGTCGGGTAACACCTGCAACAGGTCGCCAAGTGGGGAGCCGTCGGCGTCGTTTTCAGCGATGTGTTGCAATAATAGAGCCTTGTTTGTCTCATGATTCAACCCCTTCTTTCGAGTGTATGCACCGCGTTGCCCGGTGAGTTGGTAAAAGCCCCGCGACAGCCGGAACGCACCGCGGCCCGCTTGCTCGACAGCCCCTAAATCCTTCAAGTGTACTAACCGTTCGCGAAGCGGTTTCGGCACCGGTTGCCCCCGGTAGATGGCATCGAGAACTAAAAAGTCCTCGGTCATAAACGTCTTCATCCGTTCGTCGCCGAGTTGCTCCAGAAATCGCACGAACGCCGGGTTTTGAACCGTGCCGCTCAAGCGAAGCCGCACTTCGTAATCGTCGGTTCCCGCGTAGTCGGGAACCAGTTTACTCTCCTTGATGCACTCCTCGAACATCAGGTTGACGCCCTGCCCGCCGCGCTCCACCATATCGCACTTCTCCACGGTTTCCGCTATCAAGCGGTTGCGCGGCAGTTGCTTGGAAAGAATGTTTTCTACCGTAACGCCGGCGGGAAAGCCCCCCGGACTGATGATCTCCAAACCGCGCGGGTACTGTTTAACGAAGATCGAACCTGGCGACTGGTAGTCGCGGTGACACACGGCGTTCAAAATCGCCTCGCGCACCACATCCTCGTTGAAGGTCGCTACGTCCCGCACGTAGAGTCCCGCCCGCACTGGCTGCACCTCGTTGCGAAGGTTGATCGCCCCCCATAAAGCATCGAGAGCAGAAAACAAACCTTCACGCCATGTCACGCGTTGCTGATACGCCCGCGATGTTTCACTGTTGCGGTACTCAAAAATGATCTCCGCGTTCGGCAAAAATCGGGTGACGGCGGCGGGGGTTCCCAGTAATATCAGTGCCGCGTACGAGACCACGCCGCCGGTCACCAAGGACGTATCCGATAATAACTGCTCTACGGACAATCCAAGGAGGGACTGCTTTTTCGACTGCTGAAACCATTTGTCGCGAAGGGTTTCGATAGCATGGGCGGACAGGTCGTTAATTGTCGCGCCGACGCAAGGGCGAGTAGAATAGTCCGGGGTGGCTTCGCTAAATATGCGGGCGAGCATATCTGGCGACATATTGGTTAAGCTCTCACCGGAGCGCATCTTGAACGCCCCGTCCACCGCGAGGGGAACTCCGACCGGGCGAGGGGGCACGTGGAACACAAGAACGCGCCCGGTCGGGTGACGAACTTCGTCTACTTCGAGACGTACCCGCAACTTGTCCAGAACGTCCGACTTGGCCTGATCGAGCGAGGCGTATTCGGTGCCGACAACGAGGCGCGGCCTCCTATCGGTGACGCCAAAAATCAACTTGCCGCCGCCTTCATTAGCAAGCGCGGCGCAGTACTCGATCAGTTTCACACGATCGAAAGTTCGTTTCGCCTCTTTGAACTCCAACCGCTCGCTTTCGTTGTCCTGCATCCAACGCTCTAATTGCTCGACCGAGACACTCATGGGGCATTATACAGTACATCAGTAAAGGAACTCCCGGTTGTATAGCGACCTTCCATCGGGGCACGGAACTAACAGGATGCGTGCGCGAACTCAACGGAGGTGTAGAACGACGTCTGAAATCCGTCACTGATCCGACCGCGCTGTGGACGTTGACCAACTCTGTTTTCTGGCGACAAGACTTCACCTACTTGAAAGTTACTTGAAGATCTACTTGAAAGATTTGCTTTCAAGTAGATAAGGTCTCACCCTATGAACGGGACACGTCGTTTCTGCCCTGGAACAGGGGATTCGGAACGCTCGCCGTATAAAGAGCAACTCCGCGCCGAAATAGACGGCATCGTCGCGCACCTGTACGGCTTGACGCGCGACGAGTTCGCGTACATCCCGACCACATTCCCGCTCGTCAAAGACCCGGTAAAAAACGCCGCGCTGGCCGCGTTCGACGCCATCGGGCGCGGTGAGAGCGGTCACACTCAGTCGGTAACTTGGCTACGAGGGGCGCATCGGTTTACATTCGTTGCCGCGGACAGAGTCGTTCTACGAAGATATTTGCGGCATGGTACGTCTGAATAGTGATACTTTACGCGCCCGACCCGGACGACGAGGTGGAACTCGATCCGGTGGTATTGCACCGTGCCGCGTCCGCGGTGTCGCCGAGCCGTGAGCGGTCCGCGAAGTAGGAACGTGTTGCGCCGGACGCAACCCGAACACAACGGCGGGCGCGGGAGCGGAAGGGGCATACTCGAAAGAAAAGCGGCCCGGTGGAAATACTTCCACCGGGCCGCTCTCTTTATGGGTGCGGGAGCAAGACTCGAACTTGCGACCTTTGGGTTATGAGCCCAACGAGCTACCGACTGCTCCATCCCGCGTCAACAGATTGAGTATACCACGTTAAACGCCGTCGTCAAGCACAACGACAAAACTTTCGCGCCCGATGTGCCGGATACTCTCGCCCTAACTCTCGCGCGGGGCCGCGAAGCACGGCTCCCGCGCGGTGGTAAAATACGGGCTATGCCCGAACCCCCCGATGCCGAACTCCCTGATGCTCCCACTGCGAATACCTACTCGCCGGACGCCGATACCGAACCGTCCGGTCTGGAAACCGCCGAGGCCGAAACTGATTTCGCCGTGTTCTCCTGCGCCGATGATTCGCGGTTCATCGCTGAGTACGAACTGCGCGCCCTGATACCCGACCTGCCCGCGTTCCTGTGGCTCGACGCCAGCGCGGACGGCGAGCCGGTCGGTGCCGCGCTCGCCGCCCTCCCCGTCCCCTTCGACGAGTGCGCGGCGGCCATCGAACGCGCCCGCCCGATCTTCCTGCGCCACCTCGCGCCCGTTCAGCGCACCGTGCCGCTGAGCGGAACCGAGAGCGACATAACCGTGCTACGCGAAGCCGTCGCCGAACTCGCCCCGCGCGTCACGGCCGAGTTTACCGCGAGCGTGCAAACCCGCGTTTTAGGCGACGCGCCGCGCCCGTATAACCGCGCCGCCGTTAATCGCGCTCTCTGGGAGGAACTCACGGAGCGCACCGGCGTCACGCTCGATACGCGCGCCCCGGAGCAGACCCTGTCCGTGTGCGTCGCCGCCGACACCGCGTTCCTGGGGGTTTCGTGGACGCGGCAGAACCGCAGCGACTGGGCGGGCGGCGAGCGGCGGTTCAAGCGCGACGAGAAACAGATCAGCCGCGCCGAGTTTAAACTGCTGGAAGCGTTCGAGGTGTTCGGGATCACGCCGCCGCCCGACGGTCTCGCGCTCGATGTCGGCGCGGCTCCCGGAGGCTGGACGCGAGTGCTACGGGAAAAGGGGCTACACGTAGTCGCGGTTGACCCGGCGGAACTCGACCCGCGTTTGGAGCGCGACCCGTATGTAAACCATGTCTGGTACCCGATCCAGCACTACGGGCCGACCGACATGTTCGACATCATCGTGAACGATCTGAAGATGGACGCCCGCGACTCGATTGACGTTCTCCTGCGTCTGCGCCCGACCCTGAAGCCGGGCGGCACCGCCATTATGACGCTCAAATTGCCCAAGCACGGCGAGACGGCGCGGAGTTTGCTCGGCTACGTGCGCGACGATCTCGCGCGGCTACAGACTGGCTACCGTCTGATCGGGGCGCGGCAACTGTTTCATAATCGGAGCGAGATCACCGTCGCGCTGGGGGCTTAATAAGGGCCAAGGAGGAGCAGTCTCCTAGCGGTTCGTAACGGAAGCGCGTTAAGAATCGCGGGGCGGTGTCGCCCCCCGCCCCCGAACGCCCATCCTGTGGAGGGAGGCTTCGCGCGTCGGACTCCCGCCCCCAAACTCACCCCACGAACCGCCGCAACCGCAAACTGTTCAGCACGACCGACACGCTGGACAAACTCATCGCGAGGCTGGCAACGATCGGCGACAGCAACCAGCCGGTGAACGGGTAGAGCGCGCCCGCCGCGAGCGGGATGCCGACCGCGTTGTAGACGAACGCCCAGAACAGATTCTGCTTGATCGTGCGAAGCGTCGCTTTCGACAGCGCGATCGCGGTTTCGACGCCGCGCAGGTCGCCCCGGAGTAGCGTGATGTCGGACGCTTCGATGGCGATGTCCGTGCCGGTGCCGATGGCGATCCCGACGTCCGCTCGGGCGAGCGCGGGCGCATCATTAATCCCGTCCCCGACCATGCCGACTACCTCGCCCGCGCTTTGTAGCCGCGCGATCTCCGCCGCCTTGCCGTCCGGCAGAACGTCCGCGAGTACCCGCGTTATGCCGACTACCCGCGCCACGGCGTCCGCCGTGCGCCGGTTATCACCGGTTAGTAGCACAACTTCCAGGCCGCGCGCCTGTAGCGCGGCGATTACCACCCGCGCCTCCGGCTTCACCGTGTCCGCGACGGCGACCAGCCCGGCGAGCGTGCCGGACGCGGCGACGAAGATCGGCGTATTGCCCGCGGTCGCGAGCGATTCGGCGGAAACACGGGCGGCGTCGGGGATAACCACGCCGCGCTCATCCATCAGGCGGGCGTTGCCGAGCAGCACAGGCACGCCGTCCACTGTCGCGGAAACGCCGAACCCGGACACGGCGGCGAACCCGGTGACGGTTCCGAACGCCGCGCCGCGTTCGGTCGCGCCGGACACCAGTGCCTCCGCGAGCGGGTGTTCCGAGCCGCGTTCGCCGGAGGCGATGTAGCGCAGTAGCGTCGCCTCCGTGGTTTCGCCGAGCGGGAGGACGTCGGTGAGGGACGGCTTGCCGACCGTTACCGTGCCGGTCTTGTCGAGCACGATGGTCGTGAGTGCCTGCGCCCGCTCCAGAGCCGCGCCGCCTTTGACCAGCACGCCGCGCTCCGCGCCCCGGCCGGTTCCGACGAGGATGGCAGTCGGTGTCGCGAGTCCCAAAGCGCACGGGCAGGCGATGATCAGCACGGAGACGAAGTTGGTCAGCGCGAGTGACAGCCGGGTTTCGGCAGGCGACACGAAGAACCAGACGAGGAATGTTAGCACGGCGATCCCGAGCACGACCGGCGTGAACACGCCGGAAACAGTGTCCGCGAGCCGCGCTATCGGAGCCTTCCCGCCCTGCGCCTCCTGCACGAGGCGCACGATCCGCGCGAGCGCGGTGTCACTCCCGACGCGGGTGGCGCGGAACAGGAGCGAGCCGGTCTTGTTCAGGGTCGCCCCGAAAACGTTGTCGCCGACGGCCTTCTCGACGGGCAGACTCTCGCCGGTCAGCATCGCCTCCTCGACGGTGGACGCACCGTCCGTGACCACGCCGTCCGTGGCGACGGTTTCGCCGGGGCGGACGCGCACGACGTCCCCGACGCGCACGGCCGACAGAGGCACATCCACCTCCTCCGCGCCGCGTACCACCCGCGCCGTTTTCGGTTGCAGGCGGAGCAGACGGCGGATCGCCTCTCCGGTCTGTGTCTTCGCCCGCGCTTCGAGCAGGCGACCGAGCAACACGAGCGCGATGATCACCGCCGCCGCCTCGAAGTAGACCGGCGGCGCGTGCGGTGCCATGCCCGCCATGCCGCCCCCGGTAGCAACCGCGCCGGCGAAGAACGACGGGAACAGGGCCGCCGCCGCCGAGTAGCCGAACGCCGCGCCGGTGCCGAGCGCGATCAGCGTGTTCATGTCCGCCGCCCCGTGCCGCAACGCCGCCCATGCGCCCTTATAAAACGGCGACCCGGAGTAGAAAACCACGGGCGCGGTCAGAATCAGTTGCAGGATATTGACGCCCACGAAGTTAAGTGCGGGGATCGCGCCGTGCGCCATGGCGATGACCAGCACGGGGAGGGCGAACGCGCCAGCAACTAAGAACCGACGCCACAGGACGCGCGTCTCGTCCGCCTGTGACCGGGAGAGCGCGTCCTCGAAGGTCTCGCCCGGCGTATCCACGCTGGCCGCTGGTTCGGGGAGCGCGACGCCGTAGCCCGCATCCTCGATCACACCGACCAGCGCGGCCTGCCCCGTCCCGCCGTGCTGAAATAGCACCGTCGCCGTGTTCGTCGCGAAGTTGACGTTCGCGCTCTCGACGCCCGGCGTGCGCGCGAGCACCCGCTCGATACGGCGGGCGCACGCGGCGCAGGTCATGCCGGTGACGGGCAGATCCAGCCGCTCGGGGGTGATGGTGTTCTCCATTTTCTCTCGCCTTTCTCCTTAACCCGTCCGTTACACGGGAAGTCGGCTACTTCAGAAACCGGCGCACGGCGACGCGCACCTCCTCGACCAGTTCCACCCGCGACAGTGGCTTGGCACACTCGTGCGCCTCTTCGCCGTCCCGCCCGATGACGCAGGTTTCGAGGTGATCGGCAAGGAGTTCCACGCCGATGGCGTCGAGCGCGGAGCGGACGGCGGCGATCTGAGTCAGGATGTCCACGCAGTAAGCGTTCTCGTCCATCATGCGCCCGACAGCCACGATCTGCCCGGTGGCGCGGTTGACCCGCGCCCGCAATTTGTCTTTTGACTCGCTCTTCATGACTTTATTATACCCCATGGGGGTATGTGTGTCGAGTCGGGAGCGACAAGTAGGTCACGCGGCGTTTGGTGACCTACCAAACGCCGCGTGACCTACTGCCGACCTTCCCCAGGACTAAACCGCTTCTACTTCCTCTTTTCCTTGTGCGCATCGTTCACCCCGTTCATCGCGACCATACCTGCTATACCGCCCATGCCCATCTTCGAGGGGCGCAACCGAAGCATGACCTGGAATGACACAGGGCTGCCGCTCCCATAGAACGGGTCGAGGTCGCGCGGCTTCGTGTTCACCGTGACCGTGCCGCCCACGCCGACGTCAATCCCTTTGCCGTGCGACAGGTCGTGTAGGTAGCCGAGCGTATATGCCCCGATGTTCAACTTCCGCTCCGCGAGTGGCACGCCGAGGTCGAGCTCGCTCCCCGCCTTTTGGACCGATTCGAGCCGCGTGAACAGGCTGTCGCGCGAATGCTGGTACAGGGCTTCGGCGAGAAAGGCGTCGCTGTTGCCCGCGTTACTCAGGTGATTACGCCCCCATGTCAGTGTGGTCGCGAAGTTGCTATCGTCCCCGAGAAGACGGTTGTACAGCCACGACGCCGTGGTACGGTTCTGGTTCACGCCCGGTTCCAGCTGCTCCGGCGACTTCAAGTAGCCGTAAGACACCTGGAAAGCGTTCCGCGCGTCCGGGTTGAACGATAGGCGGCCCGACTGAGAGTCAAAGCGGGTGCGGTCGAAGTCGTAGCGGCGTTCGTCAGGCTCGCGCCCCGTGAACACGCTCCCTTCCGCCTTAAACCGCCCGCCGAAGTTGACGCCGACCGTGCCAACCCCGAACGCGATATGGGTGGAATCCGCCCAGTGGTGACCGAGCGGAGAGTCCGGGTAGTCGAGCGCGATCAGGCGGTGCATGAACGTCGGCGGGCCGAGCGCGGGCTCGCCGGGGTAGCCGACGTAAGCGAACGCCGATGTTCGCGGCGTGATCTTCCGCGAGTAGGTCGCCGCGACCTCGGAGAACAAGTCGTGTGGGTGCTGGCGATCCACCAGTTTTTTGCCCCGGTAGGCTTCGCCGGACTGAAACAGGAGTGGGTAGCCGTCGTTGCCGTTCGTGAGGTAGTCGAGCGACAGCATTACGCGTGCGCCGAGTTGCTCTTTCGGCGACAGCGCGTGCCCGTACATGCCCATCACCCAGTTCGGCGCGGAGAAGGCCTGTTGCCCGCGTCGCGTCGCGACGTCCGAGTAGCGGGGCGTGATCGCGCCATGCACCATATACATGTTGCCGTCGCGCATATACATCCGCCCGTACATCGGCGTGGAGGACGGGAGCCACGACGTACCGGAGCCTTCCTGGTTCATCGGCGTGAGCAGGTCAACGGTGGAAAGCATCGCGCCGCCCGCGCTCTTATCCATCCCGCTCATGCCGGGCATCTGCATCGCGCTGCCGCCCGGCTCAGGCGTATTTTTCGGCATCGTGTCTCCCGGCTTCATCGGCGGCATGGTCTCGCCCGGCTTCATCGGCGGCATCGTAGCCTGGACAGGTTCCGGGCGCGCCCAGGCGTGGGGCGTCGGGGCGAACAGTGATAGGATCATCGGCGGGAGCAGACGCAAGATAACTGGCGTCGGTGTTGTTCGTGAAGACGGCATTTATAAATATTTCTTTCGGAGGTGAGCCTGTTAGAGGAAATCGGGTGGCGGTACGTCAACCCCGGCTATAATTCTACTGATAGTAGAATACCCTTAATCATGTTTTTCCAATCACGGCCACTCCTGATAGGGGCTACGCGGTTCGTCGGGCCGACCCGCGCCCCCCGACGAACCGCGTAGCCCCTATCCTCATCTGGTTAGCAACTCCTTTTCAGCGTGGCGGAGCAGAACGGCATTGGTAGCGACCACGATGGACGACACCGACATCAGCAGGGCGGAGACTTCGGGGCGTAGTGACCAACCGAGCGAGTGATAAAACGCGCCCGCCGCTACCGGGATCGCCAGCACGTTATAAACACTCGCCCAGACCAGGTTCTGTTTCATCTTCCGCACGGTCGCCTTCGAGAGCAGGATCGCGTTCACGACGTCCAGCGGGTCGGACTTCATCAGCACGATTTTCGCCGCCTCGATAGCCACGTCGGTTCCGGCACCGATCGCGATTCCGATGTCCGCCTGCGCGAGGGCGGGTGCGTCGTTCACTCCGTCTCCAATCATCGCCACGAACTTGCCCGCGTCCTGCAACCGCTTCACGTACTCAGCCTTGTTTTCAGGGAGCACCTCCGCGAAGACAACGTCAACGCCGACTTCCTTGCCGACCGCCCCGGCGACGACTTTGTTGTCCCCGCTGATTAACGCGGTCTGGATGCCCATTTTCTTGAGTTCGGCCACGGCGCGTTTTGCCGACGGCTTGATGGGGTCGCTGACGCCGACCACGGCGACCGCTTCCCCTTCCACCGCGAGCAGAATTACCGTTCGTCCGGCGGTCATCAGCCGGTCAAGGTGTTCTTGTATCGGCGTCAAATCAATCCGCGCGTCGGTGAGGAGGCGCGCATTACCGACGAGAACGTGCTTTCCTTCCACGGCCGCTTTGAGTCCGTGCCCGGCGACATTCTCGAACCCCTCGACCTTTACCGGGAGTACCAGCCCGCGCGTCTTCGCCTCATCCATGATCGCGACCGCTAAAGGATGGCTCGAACCGCGCTCGACCGCCGCGAGTAGCCGCAACGCCTCCTCCTCGGTGGTGCCCGCCGCGACGGCTATATCGGTGACGCGCGGCTTGCCCTCGGTCAATGTGCCGGTCTTGTCCAGCGCGACGGCGGAGATCCGCGATGCGCCCTCAAGCGTCGCCGCGTCCTTGATCAGGATGTTGTGCTTCGCGCCGAGGCCGGTACCGACCGCGACCGCAGTCGGGGTCGCGAGTCCCAGCGCGTCCGGACAGGCGATCACGACCGCCGAAATCGCGAACGTTAGCGAGGTCAGGAACGAGGCACCGGCCCCCCAATGCCACGCGGCGAACGTGATGATCCCGGCACCCACGGCGAGCACGACGAGATAAGCGGCGGCTTTATCAGCGAGCCGCTGTCCAGGTGCTTTCGAGTTCTGCGCGGTCTCGACGAGCTTCGCGATCCGCGCGAGCGTGGTTTCCTCGCCGACCCCGGTCGCCTTGAACCGGATGGCACCCGCGCCGTTGACGGAACCCGCGACCAGCGCGTCGCCCGGCTTCTTCCCGACCGGCAGACTCTCGCCCGTGATGAGAGCCTCGTCAACGGCGGTCTCGCCGTTTGTCACTTCGCCGTCCACCGGGACGCGGTCGCCCGGACGGAGTGCGAGAATATCCCCCCGGACGATCTCCGCCGTCGGGACTTCAGTCTCCACGCCGCCGTCAATAGCTTCGCCATTGCGCGAGCCGCCCCGTATTACACGTGCTTTCGGCGGGACCAGTTTGAACAGGGATTGCAATGCGTCGGATGTGCCGCGCCGCGATTTCATCTCCATCCAGTGCCCGAACAGCACGAACGTCACCAGCATCGCCGCCGCCTCGTAGAACAGATCGGAGGAGCCGATCACGGTCAGGTAGGCGGACGCGAGGTACGCCGCGAGGACACCGACCGCGATCAGCACCGACATATCCAGCTTCCGCGAGCGCAGCGCGTGATAGGCTCCCGATATAAACATCCAGCCGCACCAGAAGACGACGGGCGTGGTGAGCGCGAGAAGCACCCACGAACGCGCCGCCGTCGGGAGCGGGATCAGGCTGTGCATCGCGCCCATCGGCGACAGCAGAACGATCACCGCCGCCAGCGCGAGCGCGACGAAGAAGCGCCGACGGATGTCGGCCTCCATGCCCGCCGCCATCGCCGGGTCGCTCATGTCGTGGCTCATGCCCCCATGTTCGCCGCGACCCATGCCGCCGTGTCCGCCGTGGCTCATGCCGCCGTGAGCATCGGGCGGCGCGCCTGGCTTGTCGGGCATGGTATCCATGGCGTGCCCCATCATCGCGTGACCATCCATGCCGTGCTCTTCCATCGTATGCCCTGACATGGCATGGTGTGCTGGTTCGGGGTCTACCCGCGTTTGCTTTTCTTCGATCATGTTGATTCATCCTTGATCCGTCAGCCCGCCGCCGACACCGCAGGTGGGTATCCCGCTGTTCCGTTTACCGTGTCTATGCCAGCCGATTACCGCCGCCGTCGCCAGTAGCATTAGACTGGTCGAGCGGTAAGGAATCCCCACATTCCACGCGAACAATGCGCCGCCTAATACCGGCCCCGCCACCTGCCCCAGATTGTTCGCGGTGTTCTGGAGACCGAGCGCGGTACCGACACGATCCCCGCTCTGCTCGGACGTGAGGATGGAAAGGTTCGGCGAGATGAAAGCCATGCCCAGTGCTAGCACTCCAATGGTGCCAAATACCAGCGGTTGCGTTTGTACCAGTAGGAGCAACCCGATGCCGGCCCCCATCAAAACAAAACCAATGGTGAGTTGGGTATTCGCGGCGAGCCGTCCCGCCAGATAACCCGCCGCTATGCCCTGAAACAGTGCCATGACCGACCCGCAAACCATAAACGCGATGCCGACCTGGGACGGGCCGTAGCCGAACTTCGCTTGCGCATACAGCACGAACACCGTCTCGAAGAGTGCGAGCGCGAACTGGCTCAGTACGGAAAGGCCCAACAGCGAGCCGATCTCGCGGGCGACGCCTTGCCAGTGTAAAAAGGTAGAGTTGCGAGCAACGGACGCTTCGCGAGGCGTGTGCGACTCCGGCAACCACCAGAAGGCCGCGAGGAGCGTCAAGAATGTCAGTGCCGCCGCTATGAAAGAAGGGGATCGAGAAACTACTGATCAGCAGATGTCCGACGCGGGAGTAGAGGTGCCAATCGCGCCATGTGGTCAGCCCGCCTAGCGCGGGACCGGCGACGGCACCCAGGCTGACCGCCGTTCCGAGCCAGGCCATCCCCCGCCCTCTCTCCGTCACGGAGGTAGCGTCGGCCACGTAAGCCGTCGCCGCCGGGATGGTCGCCGACGCGAGAGCACCCCCCAGGACGCGCGCCCCATATAGTAGCCATAGCGAGGTACCCATGCCGAAAAGGAGTTGCGCCAGACCGTAGCCCGCGATCCCGAGTAGCAACACGGGCCTTCTCCCGACGCGATCCGAAAGCCGTCCCCAGAAAGGCGCGAAAAGAAGTTGCATCAGCGAAAAGACGCCGGTCAGTAACGCGACGTGGATAGCCATCACCTTATGCGACGTGCCCGCCGCCATGGAAAGCCGCTCGGCATAAGACGGCAGCACTGGCAGCGGGATGCCGAAGCCGATGGAGATGACGAAAGGGCTCGCCAACAAAACGAGTAGATGGCTTTTCATGATCGGTTTACCCCCAGGCCAACGGCGGGAGCACCACGACTTTGTTCCAGGTCGCGGTGCTGCCGTCGTTTGTTTGGAAGGGCTATATATTCATGCCACTCATCGAGTCGCTGTCCCTGTCTCGGGGCAGTGAGGCGTGCGTCTGGAGATCCGTTCGCGCCGTGTCCTCAAGGATCGCGCGCGCCCGCGCCGTCTCCCCCACGCCCCCATGCACGACGACCAGGAACTCACCCGCCTGGAGGCGTTCCTGATACACCAGAGCCTGATCGCGGGGGACGCCCATGGCGGTCAGCGCGTTAAGGAGTGCGCCGACGCCCGCGCCGCCGATGGCTCCCGCGACCATACCGGCGAGCGGCCCCATTATCATCAGCCCGCCGACCACGGGGAAGATGAAAAAGCCCATCGCGCCCATCATCAGGCCGAACAATCCGCCGAACCACGCCCCGTCGCCCGCGCCATCGAGTGCCGCGTCCGCCGGGCGGTAGAACCCCTGGATGTCCTGATGCGTCTCGAAGTTGCGGCCGACTATCGAGACCTGATTGATGGGCACGCCCTGATCGGCGAGGCGGCGTACCGCGACCTCCGCGTCGTCGTGGTTGCCGTAAATCGCCACGATAGACTGCGCGGAATCGGCGGAGAATGTGCTCGTAGTTACGTTCATGATCGGGGTTCCTTACTTCTTCTCGCTCTTCGGAGTCATCTTCATGTCTTCCATCATGCCGCCGCCCGTCATGCCCTTCGGCTTGCCGCCGGACATCATGGGGCATTTCATCATCGAGTCCTTGCCCTGTGTCATGTGATCCATCATGTGCCCCATCATCTGGGACTGCATCTGATCGGTCATCCCCTTGCGAGCGGCTCGTTGCGCCACTAGCTCCGTGATGACCGCCGCCATAGCGGATACCTTCTGATCGCCGGACGACTCATCCATGGCATTCGTCAGTACTTTGATCCTCGCATCCTGGGCGTCGGTGTCGGCTCCCATCTTTTCGTGCATTCGCATCATCATCATGCACTTCTCGCCCATTCCGCCCTGCATCATCGCGCCCATGTCGCCCTTCGGCGCGGGCTTCGTGGCAGCGGGAGGGGTGGTAGTAGTCGCCCCGTTCTTGTGGTCGTGCTGTCGTCGCGCGAACGTGGGCGGGGCGAGTAGCAGAATCGTGGTCATCGTCAATCCGAGCAAAGTAGTGGTTTTCATCGTGTGTTCCTTCGGCGAAAGAGGGTGGTGACCGGGCGATTCGCAAGGCGCGAGTACCCGGTAAGGAGGTGAGCCTGTCGGGTGACATCCGCCGCCTACGGCTCTGGTTCCCGGTGCCACGGTGGTATCCGTAGTCCTGTTTCGTTCTTTCCGCAAGCGCGAACGGCTTGCACGGGGGAGGGGGGCCTTGCGGATCGAGGCACCCTTCGGAATGCGCGGAAAAAAGACCGGAAAATCCCGGCGGTTTTCTTCTACCAACGATAGAATACCCACGAATCGGGGCGATCACTCACCGATTACCCGAAGGAGTAAGAAATGGCACTTTTATTTTCGCGCCGCGCGACTCGCCCGGCGATTGTAGCCGGGGTGCTCGCGGCTTTCGCCCTAGCGGGAGCCGCCCCCGCCGCGCCGCCGACACAGCCGCAGCTTGTCTGCCCGGTCATGGGGAGCGCGATCCGGTCGCCAGAGCAGGCGTGGAAGACCCGCGACATACAGGGGGTGCGCTACTACCTATGTTGCGCCGAGTGCGAGAAGCGGTTAGACAAAGGCCCCGCGGAGTTCACCGCCGCCCCGTCCGACCCCGCGAAGGCGAGCGGCGTGTTCCTGTTCGACGCCGTGAGCACGAGGCGGCTCGACGCGAAACTTGCGGTTGCGACATCGGTCTACGGAGGCGTCGTGTACCCGTTCGCGAGCGTGGCGGACAAAAAAGCCTTCGACAAGGCACCGGCGACGTACGCGGCGCACCCCGCAAGAGAGTTATTGTACTGCCCGGTCAGCGATGCGGTGGTGAAAGATTACGCCTCGGCGAGCGATTACAGCGACTACGAGGGCGAGCGTATCTACATGTGTTGTCCCGGTTGCAAAGAGCCGTTCGATAAGGAGCCGACGAAGTACAAGGCGAAGATGGACGCCTTCCGCGCTAAGACGGCGAAGACGACGGCGGAACGAAAATCCCTGTGAATCGCATCTAAGATAAGCCGGTCATGCGGGTGAATCCGCATGACTAGGCCGGTCGGGTGCCCGGCGTAACGGGCGGCGAACCGGCACTGCCGGGCGAGTTACAAAACGATGAAAGACCGCCGTGCCATCCTGCCGCGCGAACTGCCGCTGTTACTCGCGGTGTTCCTCGACCTCGCGGGCTTCGGCATGGTATTGCCCGACATCCAGACACGCCTTGAGGGGATGGGGGCGCGTGGCTGGCTGATCGGGGCGGTGTTCTCATCCTACTTCGTTGCGCAAGCCGTAGCGTCACCCCTCTGGGGGCGGTGGAGCGATCGCGTGGGGCGCAAGCCGGTGCTTCTCTGGTGCGGCTCGCTCTCCGCCGCCGCGCTCCTTTTGTATGCGGGCGCGGGGTCGGTGGCGTGGCTGTTCGCGAGCCGGGTGCTGGCCGGACTCGGCGGGGCGAATGTGGTGGCGGCTCAGGCGTATCTGGCTGACACGAGCGAGGACGCGGAACGGACGAACGCGCTCGGGCGCATGGGCGTCGCGATAACCGGCGGGCTTCTACTCGGCCCGGTCATCGGCGGATTTCTATCGTCCGTCGGCGGCCATGTTCTGCTCGGGGGCATTGCCGCCGCGCTTTCGTTTTCGGGCGTGCTCTGGATCGCGCTCTCTGTGCGCTCCGTGCCGCCGGGTCGCCCTACGGACGACACGAAGGGCACGAAAGGCGCGACCGTGACACGGGGCTTCGACTGGGGGTGGAATCTGCTCCGCGACGTGCCCGCCGCCCGCGGGCTGTTCCTGCTCGCGGCGGGGGCGTACTTCGCGCTGGCCTGTCTCGAAGGCACGTTCGGGCGACTGATCCTGCACAAACTCGGCTTAGGCGCGTTATACTTCGGGCTGATCTTCGGGTACGAGGCGTTCCTGGGCGTCGTAACTCAAACAGTTATCCTGCCCTGGACGAACCGCCGCTTCCCTCCGTACACTTTGCTCCGCTTCGCCTACCTCATGCAAGGCGTCGGGTTAGCGGTCACCCCGCTCGCGCCGAATCTGTGGTGCCTGTTCGCCGCAAGCACACTGTTCGCCGTCGGCACGGGGCTTGCAAACCCGACGGTACAGGGCGTGGGAAGCGCGGCGGTGCCCCCGGATCGGCAGGGAGAACTGTTCGGGTTGCTACAAGCGACGCGCTCGCTCGGGTTCCTCGTCGGCCCGATTCTCGGGGGCGTGTTGTTCGACTGGCACCCAGAGGCCCCCTATTTTCTGGCGGGGGCGGTGCTCGCGCTCGCGGGAGTTGCTACGGTTTTGCCAGCCTCGCCCGTGCCGCCTACCGTGGCGGGTTCCGCGAGTCAGTAACTGCCGGCGGGCAGTGGGACTTCCCTTCCGGAAGCGACTTTTAGAAGTTGGAAAACAGGCGACGTACTCCTGCGCTTACGGCGTGTAGTACACAGCCAAAAAGTCCCGCATTTTATCGTGCTTGCCGTAATGGGGATGCACGGGGTCTATCGCTTTCATGAACGGCGCGCCGAATGTGGTTCGCGGCAACGTTGCCGGGGAATAGGCAAACGTTTCCAACCGCTCCACCCCGATGATATGCGCGAAATCCTTCTCCCAATTGTCGGGTTTTTCACTCCGGTCTTCAAACCGATACAGCGATTTGACGGTAGCGACCGCGAAAGAGCCTTCGTCAATGCAGCGCGTACCGACGTTCGGGATAAAGACGACGTCACCGATTTTCATACTCGTCAGGTGGTCTAAAATGCGTTTGCGCCCCATCATGCCCGCGACAGTCGCTTTGGCCCCCCAATATTTCCAGCATTCCCGATAAAAGTTCTTCACCCAGGTTGTTGTTGGTAGTGTCAGGTCTAACCCTGGAACTGACCAACCCTGCCGCAGTCGCCCCGAATCGAACAACTCACCCATCAAAAATCGCGTCACCAATGTTTGCGGGTATTCGCCCAAAAGCGTCTGCTTTACTTGCTGAAGTTCCTTGTCCAGTTGCGCGGTATCAATGAAAACAGTGCTATCGCCTTGCGGGTCGCCGCTGTTCGTCCCTCGTGAGACTCTAAAAACCCACATACTCATCGCATATTCTCTTTCGTCTTTGTTTATTCCCTGGTTGGCACTGTATGAATAACATCACCGCCCGTGACGCTGGGCGGCGCGACACTAGTCCAAAAGGGACTAGCGCGTTTGCTGAATCCCGTCATTTGTTTTCCATTATACGGTACCTTCACGTCCACCGATCGGACATTCTACTTTTGATAGAACTTTCTTCAGGCGTCCGACGTATGGAAAATATATGGACATTATTCGCCGCACCAAGCCGGAGAAAACCGGCATCCGCGCCCCACTCGGCGAACTAGAACTCTCCGTCATGCGCCA
>JAYUUO010000013.1:0-18841 GCA_043754515.1 Armatimonadota bacterium | reverse complement strand
GACAAACCGCGTACAATTCCCTTACCGAATGCCTATGTCCCCAACCGCCGCCGTTATTATACCCGCTCGCCTCGCCGCTACCCGCCTTCCGAACAAGCCGCTACTTGACATCGCCGGGAAGCCGATGATACAGCACGTTTATGAACGGGCGGCGCGGGCGAATAGTGTCTCGCTGGTGCTGGTCGCGACGCCCGACGAGGCGATCTTCGATGTGGTGATGGCGTTCGGCGGTAATGCCGCCATGACGTCGCCGGATCATCGCTCGGGCACCGACCGCGTCGCTGAGGCCGCCTGGTATCTGGATCACACGCCCGGTGACTTCGACATTGTGGTCAACGTTCAGGGCGACGAGCCGCTGATTGACCCGGCCACGATCAACGCCGCCGTCGCCGTACTGCGCGGCGGCGACGCAGCAATGTCGTCCGTGATGTGCCCGCTTCCGCCGGGGCGCGAGTCCGACCCAAACGTGGTCAAGGTAGTCACGGATGCCCACGGCTACGCGCTCTACTTCTCCCGCTCGCCGCTCCCGTACCGCCGCGACACAACCGCTCCATACGCGCCGAAACAGCACGTCGGCTTGTACGCGTATCGCCGCGCCTTTCTCGCGTCGTTCCCCACGCTCGCGCCGACGCCGCTGGAACGGCTGGAATCGCTGGAACAGTTGCGCGTCCTCGAACACGGCTACCGCATCCGCATGACCGAGGTAGCGGACGCGCCGGAGTCGGTGGACACGCCCGAGGATCTGGAGCGGGTGCGTGCACTGTTTACCGGCCGCTAGCCGTGGCGCGATATATCGGGAGAGGGATGTGTACATGCGCTATGTAATCTTTGATCTGGAAGCGACCTGCGACGAGAAGGACTTCCCGCCCGAGCGGATGGAGACCATCGAGATCGGCGCGGTGCTACTCGTGACGCCGGATGGGGATCCGGTGGACGAGTTCGCGACCTTTATACGCCCGGTGGCGACGCACGAACTGACCGCGTTCTGCACGGAACTGACCGGCATCACCCAACCTGACGTCGCGGTTGCCGCGCCGTTCTACGAGGTGTTCCCGCGCTTCGTTTCCTGGTTTGAGGAGTCGGGGGGAGGAAGCGGCGACCTGTTCACGCTCTATTCATGGGGTGCCTTCGACCTGAAACTGTTACGCCGCGACTGCGAGCGACACAAGATGGCGTTCCCCGCGTCGTTCGAGCGGCACATCAACGTCAAAGCGGAGTTCGCCCGCCGCTTCCAGACGCGGCCGATCGGGATGATGGCCGCGCTCAAACACCGGGGGATCACCGCCGAGGGGCGACATCATAGTGGCATTGACGACGCCCGCAACATCACCAAACTCGCGCGGCTGGTGCTACCATCGGAAGGAGACACATGACTGACGCTTTCCTGCTACGGCACGCGGCGACCGATGCCGACATTGACGTAATGCACCACTACTTGTCCACGGAGTCGTACTGGGCGAAGCACATCCCGCGCGACGTGGTAGCGCGTTCCGTGGCGAACTCGCTCCCGTTCCTGTTCGACGACGTCGAAACGGGCACTCTCGCCGCGTTCACCCGCGTCGTGACCGACCGCGCGACGTTCGCCTATCTCGGCGACGTGTTCGTGTTGCCGGTGTACCGTGGGAGCGGGCTGGGGAAGCGAATCATGGAATCGGTGCTCGCGCACCCCGACTTGCAAAATCTGCGCCGCTTCCTGCTTTTCACGCTCGACGCGCACGGGTTGTACGCCCAGTACGGGTTTGGGCCGCCCCTGCACCCTGACCGCCTGATGACGCGCGACTCAGCGGAGCCATACACGGCCCTCCGATTCACTCCGAAAGTGCCGCCGACTCTACCTCGCGCCACCAGACGCTGAACCGCTTCGGCACCCGGTCAACCTCCGGGTACGGCACCAGTTCCGGCACGGCGTAGGCGGTGACGCGCAGGCCGCCCGCCTCGAACTCACGCTTGTACGCCGCGAACCTGTCCCCCACCGTCCGCGTCGTCACGAGGCGGCTCGCGCCGCGCTCTTTCGCGAACGCCCTCGCCTCCTCCACCACGCCTCCAAGTCGGATCGAGCAACTGCCCGCCGGGCGGGACGCGAACACGTCCATCACGGACTCATAGATAAACTGGAGTCGGCCGAACCCGAACCGCGCCTCGCGCAGGAACGCCTCGTCGAAAACGAACACCACCGGGGCGTCTGGGAACGCCGCGAGTGCTGGGTTAGCCGCGCTGAGATGATCGCCGTGGAGCCATATCGCCACGCCCGCCGAAGTTTCTGTTGCCACCGCCCCGGTTCTCCTCTCCCTGATAGGCATCGCCGAAAAGTCGGCGACCCAGCGTCTCGTATGTCGCGTCGAAGGGGCACGTTCGCGCCTTCGCCGCCGGACAATTCGTGCAATACGTCTCACCGGTCGCGGGGTCACGGCTGTACTTCTCGACGTTGCCCCGGTTGAAGAAATACGGCTTGTGCGAGAACGTGGATGCGACCCACTGCCACGAGAGCGTGTTGGACGCCGGGTCGCCGCACAGCAGGAACCGGTAGAATAGTCTCGCTCCCGCCTGCCACGGCAGTTTCAGGTGGTGCGTAAACCACGCCGCGAACCACATCCGCGAATGGTTGAACATGTACCCGGTGTCGTAGAGCGACCGGAGCGAGATGTCCATGCAGTTCAGGCCCGTCCGCGCTTCTAGTATCTCGTCGGGGATAGAGGTTTCCGCGTCGCCCGCGCCGAGCGGCACTTTCGGCTCCTCCATATTCTGGAAGATGCGCGAGCCGTAGCGCGCGTACAGTAGTTGCCAGAACTGCCGCCAGCCCAGTTCCTGGATCCATTTTACCGACGCGTTCACCCCGATCTTCGCCACCGCGTCGCGCCTCGCCTCGGTTAAAGTAAGGCAACCGTGGCGCAGATAAGGGGCGAGCCGGGACGCGCCCGCAGTCGGCCCGACGTCGTTTCTGTCGCTCTGGTACTTCGCGACGTTGAAGACGCGGAGCCTTTGCAGGCCCGCCTCACGCCCGCCGACGAGCGGCGACGGGACCGCCTCCCCGTCATATAATCCGGTTAATGCGCCCGCTAGATAGGCGGCGGTTCCGTCGCGGTCGTTGCCGCGCCGCTGTTCGAGTTCCATGCCCTGGTAAACGTTCATTCGCCCGCGCGGGTTCCCCCGAAAAACTAGGAATGACGCGCCCGTCCCCGCGGTAGAATGGCGATATGAACCAGAACACTAAAGCCGTGAACATCACGCCGTCCGTTTCCGTCGGCGGCGGCAAGCCGTTCGCGCTGATCGCCGGCCCGTGCGTGATCGAGTCGCGCGACCTGTGCCGCGAGATCGCCGGGCGCGTGAAAGAGATCTGCGACGCGCTGGAGATCGCGTACATTTTCAAGGCGAGTTTTGACAAGGCGAACCGGACCTCGGGCGCGTCCTTTCGGGGGATGGGGATGGAGGCGGGTCTTGAGGTGTTAGCCGGGATACGCGACGAGTTCGGCGTGCCGGTGCTGACCGATGTCCACGATCCCGGCCACTGCGCCGTGGTCGCGGAGGCTGTGGACGTGCTACAGATCCCGGCGTTTCTGTCCCGCCAGACCGACCTTCTCCAAGCGGCGGGCGAGACGGGCAAGGCGGTCAACATCAAAAAAGGGCAGTTCCTCGCGCCCTGGGACATGACCAACGCCGTACGCAAGATCGCGGACACGGGAAACAAGCGCATTCTAGTCTGCGAGCGTGGGGTGTCATTCGGCTACAACACGCTGGTAGTGGACTTCCGCTCGCTCCCGATCCTGGCACAGACCACGGATTGCCCGGTTGTGTTTGACGCGACGCACTCGGTGCAACAGCCGGGTGGGCAGGGAACGTCGTCCGGGGGACAGCGCGAGTTCATCCCGCACCTGTCACGGGCGGCGGTCGCGGTCGGGATTGACGCGCTGTTCCTGGAAACGCATCCCGACCCCGCGCGCGCCCTGTCGGACGCGGCGACGATGCTCGCGCTCGACGACCTGCCCGCGCTCCTGCGGACGCTGAAGGCGATCGAACTCGCGGCGTCGGCACCGGCGCGGGAGGAGATATAATTGGACACCGCGCGGGCACGCAAACCATACGATGCGACGGCGAAAACGTTGCTCGGGACGCGCCCTGCGGACTGGCTCAAGTTCCTTGGGTTGCCGGATCTGCCCGTGGAGCGGGTAGACGCCGACCTATCCGCGATCAGTTTGGTTGCGGATGGGCTGTTCCGCGTCGGCGGCGCGACGCCGTTCGGCTTGCACATAGAAGTCGAGAGCGGGCATACCGGGCGCACTCTCGCCGACCGCCTTCTGCGCTATAATGTGTTGATCGGCGCGGAGACGGGGCTGTCGGTTCACTCGGTCGCAGTGCTATTGACCCGTAAGGCGAATAGCCCTGACCTCACCGGGTACCTGGAAAAGCGGTTACCGGACGGGACGGTGCACCACTGGTTTCGCTATCAGGTGGTCCGCGTTTACGATTTACCGGCGGCGGATCTGGTCGAGGCACCGTTTTCAGTGGTGCCCATCGCGCCGCTGGGCGCGGTAGACGACGCCGACCTGCCACGACTGGTGCGCCGTATGGCGGAGCGGTTCGCGGCGGAAGCGGAGGACGCCGGTCAAGAACGCGAGATGTGGGCGGCAACGTCTTTATTGATGGGGGCGAAGTACGCGCCCGCATTCATTGATTTGTTAATCAAAGGAGCTATTCGAGCCATGCTGGATCTGAGAGAATCGTCTGTTTATCAGGAATTGGTACAGGAAGGTCGGTCCATCGGGATCACCGAAGGTCGGTCCATCGGGGTTACCGAAGGCCGCTCCATCGGGATCGCCGAAGGAATCAACGAGGGCATTACCGTGGGTCGGATGGAGGGGGCGCGTGCAACTATCTTCCGCATCGGGGAGAAGCGGTATGGCTCCCCGACGGCGGCCGCGCGGACGTTCATAAACGACCTTAGTTCGCCACAAGAGCTGGAAGCCCTGGTGGATCGTCTCTTCGAGGCGGAGAATTGGGATGAGTTGATCCGCGCCCCGTAGATGTAGCCGTGCGCCTGGACGGCTTAGCGGCGGTGGGTGCGCGTTCTAACCGTGCCCGCCTCGCGTTCGGACTCATAGGGCACCGCGTCGTTTCTCCCGGCTCCGCGAGGGAGTCGGGTTAGATTTCTTCGTGAGGCAACGAATCTCCCAAAGTTAGATTTTTAGTGAGGCAATCCGCGGCGTTGACAAAGCGTGGCTGCGTAAGTTACACTAAATCGCGCAAGTAGCGATGAAGCAACCGTGGTGAAAACTCAATTGTTTTTGTTCGCCCCTTTGGCTGATTATCGCCCCTGAGGAATCAGTAAATGAAGTGGGCTCGTGCATCGCCCTCCGTTTCTCGCGGGGGTACCCTCCGGACCGGAATCGCCACCCTGTGCGTGATCTGTTGCGCGGCGGTTCTCGCGCCGCCCGCCGCCGCCCGGATCGGGAACCGCATCTTCAGTAGCGTGGATGTGTTCGCGGTGGCAGGCGGGAAGTTGTTCAATTTCAACATTGAACGCTTCGACCGAACGCTCCCCGGCCCGCAAAGCGACGGTATTAACACTGTCTAGTTGCAGTGCCGCCGTGAGTGGTGGTTGCTTTCAACTGCATTCGCAGGGGAGATGGCTCGTCAATCGAATATGTTTCGCCTCTGAAATCTTTGCCGCGCGCCCCCCGATTTACTTCGACATTCACCCCGTAGTCAAACTGTCTGGAGAGGGCGATGTTCAAGCCTGCGTCCGCGACGATGGCGAGAACGTAGGCGCGGTTCAGTAGTCCCTGCGTGTGTTACTGGGTGATGCTCATGGCTGGTCGGGTCAACGCCAATTTCGGTGAAAGGGACTACGATACCTGCTTATCGGGAGTGGCAGAGTGGCGCATGTGTAGGTGTTCCGCGTCGGGCTTGCCCGTATTCGTGGGGTGGCAGGGGTCTGTCCCAAAACGGCATGGCGGCGATGTTAATGCGTCGAACCATAAGCATCATTCGGGGGACGACTCATCAACAGCGATGCAGGAACCGCCCCCCGCGACGGCGAACATGCCCGATATGAAACTCCAGTATGACAAGCACGCGACGAAGTGGGTCGAGGCACTGCCGATCGGCAACGGGCGGCTCGGCGCGATGGTATTCGGCGGCGTCGCCGCCGAACGGTTCGCGCTGAACGAGGACACGCTCTGGTCCGGTCCGCCGCCGGAATCACACAATTCGGACGCGCTCCCCGCGCTGGCCGAAGCACGGCGCGCCGCGCTGGAAGGAAGCTACGAGGACGCGTCCGCCTTCTGCCGCCGGATGCAGGGGCCTTATGGCGAATCGTACCTGCCGCTCGGGGATCTGCTCCTTGACTTCGACGGCGCGTCGGGCGGCGAACCGACTTCGTACCACCGCGACCTCGACCTTGACACAGCGATCTGCTCAGTACGGTACGTCGCGGGGAACGCGACATACACCCGCGAGGTTTTCGTCAGCGCGGTGGATCAGGTAATGGTGATCCGGCTCGCGACCAACATCCCGGAAAGCCTGTCGCTGACGGCAAGGCTTGAATCGCCGCTCCAGGGCACGACGCGAGCGGACGGCGGCGGGCACGAACTAATTCTTACCGGCACGGGGCCGCGCTCCGTGACGCCGGACTACCTGCGCTCTCCCAACCCGCTCCGCTACGAGGAGGGCTTCGGGATCACGTTCGCGGCACGTTGCCATATCGAAGTCGAGGGCAACTACGGAACGATAACAAGCGGGGACGGCTGTCTGTGCGTAATCGGCGCGGACGCGGTGACGATCCGGCTGTGCGCGGCGACGAGTTTCGCCGCGACGGATGCGCCGAACGGGAATAACCCGCTCGCTATTTCGGCGGAACGATTGCAGGAGGCATGTGCCCGACCCTACGCCGAACTGCGCGAGCGGCACATCGCGGATCACTACGCTCTCTTCAGGCGAGTGACTTTGCACCTGGGCGCGGACGCGGCGGAGGCCGATCTGCCCACCGATACGCGCCTGCGCCGCTTCCCGGATACGAATGACCCCGCGCTGGCGGCCCTGCTTTTTCAGTACGGTCGCTATCTCTTGATCGCTAGCTCGCGTCCGGGGACGCAACCGGCGAACTTGCAGGGGATCTGGAACCAGGAGACATGCCCGCCGTGGAGCAGTAACTACACACTCAACATCAACGCCGAGATGAACTACTGGCTCGCCGAGAGCGCGAACCTATCCGAGTGCCACGAGCCTCTTCTCGCCTTTATAGCGCGGCTCGCTAAAACGGGTGCCCGTACCGCCCGCGACTACTATGATTGCGGCGGGTGGGTGGCGCACCACAACTCAGACCTGTGGGCGAAATCGTCTCCTGTCGGAAATGGGAGCGGCGATCCGGCTTGGGCGAACTGGCCGATGGGGGGCGCATGGCTGTGTCGGCACCTGTGGGAGCATTATGCGTTCACCGGCGACCGCGACTTCCTACGCGACACGGCGTGGCACCTGATGCGCGGTGCCGCCGAATTCGGGCTGGATTGGCTAGTCGAGGACGGTGATGGCCACCTGGTCACCGCGCCGTCAACATCCCCCGAGCACTCTTTTGTCGTGTCCGACGGCCAACGCTCCGCTGTCAGCGTCGCCACCACTATGGACATGGCGATCCTGCGCGACCTGTTCGATAACACAGTCGCCGCCGCCGAAACACTGGGTATCGAGCCAGAGTTCGCCGAAAGACTACGGACGGCGCGGGCGCGGCTCTTGCCGATGCGGGTCGGGACGCGCGAGCAGCTACTCGAGTTCTTCCGCGAGTTCGCAGACGGGGAAGAGCACCACCGGCACGTTTCGCACCTATTCGGGCTGTATCCAGGGCGCGAGATAACGCCGGATGGGACGCCGGAATGGTGCGAAGCCGCCCGCCGTTCGCTGGAGATCCGGGGTGACGCGGGCACGGGCTGGTCACTCGGTTGGAAGATCAGCCTCTGGGCGCGTCTCGGGGATGGCGACCACGCGTACCGGTTGGCGCGGACGCTGCTGACGTTCGTGGACCCCGACTCGCCGGACCACCAGGCCGGTGTCTACGCCAACCTGTTCGACGCGCATCCGCCGTTCCAAATTGACGGCAACTTTGCGTTCACGGCGGGCGTGATCGAGATGTTGCTACAAAGTCACGCGGACGAATTGCACCTGCTCCCCGCGCTCCCCGCCGTCTGGGGCACCGGCTCGGTGAGCGGTCTGCGGGCACGAGGCGGATTCGAGGTCGGGATCACTTGGCGGGACGGGTTGCTAGAGGAGGCGACGATCCGCTCGCTACTCGGTGCCCCCGGCGTCGCCCGGTACGGCGGGGTGCGCGTCCCGCTCGATCTGGCGGCGGGCGGAACAGTGATATTGAACGCGACCGATTTTTAGGTAGCCTCGCTGATCCGGGTACAATCCCGATCAGACACCATGAAAATCAAGACTAAAGAGTTCCGGGTACGCGAGAACGGGAAACTGGATCTCGACAAGCATCCGACGGTTGCCGATTGCGTCTACGATAGTGCCGAGGAGTATCAAGTCCTGCTACGGGAGCAAACTGGGCAGCTCGCCGCGCTCCAGGAGTTGCTGTATGCGCATAATCGTTACGCGTTGCTGGTGATATTCCAGGCGATGGACGCGGCGGGGAAGGACGGCGCGATCAAGCACGTCATGTCGGGCATCAACCCGCAAGGCTGTCAGGTGTTTAGCTTTAAACAGCCGGGTCCGACCGAACTCGACCACGATTTCCTGTGGCGCACGAACGCGTGTCTACCGGAGCGCGGGCGCATCGGGATTTTCAACCGCTCCTATTACGAGGAGGTGCTGGTAGTGCGCGTCCATCCCGAGCTACTCCAGCATCAGGCGATCCCCGACGAGCAACTCGACCCGAAGACGATCTGGAAAGGACGGTTCCGCTCGATCAACGACATGGAGGCGCACCTGTATCGAAGTGGCACCCGAGTCGTGAAGTTCTTCCTACACCTTTCCAAGGACGAACAGCGCAAGCGGTTTCTGGCGCGCATTGACGCGCCCGGGAAGAACTGGAAGTTCAGCGACGCCGATATAGCCGAGCGCAAGCACTGGAAAGAGTACATGAGCGCGTATGAGGACTGCTTGAACGCGACCAGTACGGACGAGGCTCCCTGGTATATCATCCCGGCTGATGACAAGGAGAATGCCCGCCTGATCATATCGCGGGTGCTCATCGAGACGCTGAAAGACCTGCCGCTCCACTACCCGGAACTGACAGACGCCCAGCGCACGGATCTACAGGCGATGCGAGCGACGCTAGCGAAGTAGAGACGCTGGATCTGTCGCCAAGTGCTCCAGTCAGCACAGGGAGCACCAATGGCGACGAAGTCGGGCAAGTTGCGCGTCACGACCGTCATGCCGTGCGCAAATGCCTGCGTTGCGATCCGGCAATTCCAGGTTCCTACGCGCTTTGCCGACGCGGGGAATGCTGGGTAGGTGGACTCGCCCCCTTCTGTTAGATGTGAATCCTGTCAAGAATCGAGTGGCCCATCATATGACCGCGACCGACCACGCATCATTACCAAAAGATCATTACGTGGTTTTCGGGGTCACCTCGCACACCAGTTGATTGCGGAAGAAGTAGACATCGAACTCTATGAAAAAATTGACCTGTTCCAAGAGAAGTGGCACTGTATCTGTCTGTGTTCACGTAAAGACCAGCGGGACGGGCGCAAAGGCACCGACCGTGCAGGAGACAATTACCATGCGCGTCTCCGTCGCGCTAAGGTTACCGCCCAGAGCTGGCCCTGGTGTTTCGTTCTCCCAAACTAATCCGAGCGACACGCCGAGCGTGTAGGGCATTACATTAACTGCCGCACCCGTGTCAAGGAGGCCGCTCGCG
Source organism: Armatimonadota bacterium (assembly GCA_043754515.1). Classification (GTDB taxonomy): domain Bacteria; phylum Armatimonadota; class Armatimonadia; order Armatimonadales; family Armatimonadaceae; genus JACMIU01. Next base: position 8,988 of record JAYUUO010000013.1, on the reverse strand, counting down.
GCAAAAACGCGTTCGTTTTTCGTCAGGGTGATGGGTATGAGAGGAACGAACCCGATCACTCCCGTGCCGGTACCGCGTTGGGTATAGGCAACACGAAGAACTGTTACGATTTGGTTTCAGTCCGGTCTTTAAGAAACGAGAGCATCGCCGCCGCCGCGTCATGGGCATCGTGCGGCGACCAGATCTCGATGACTCCGGTCTTGGGAACTGTCAGCAACGGAGCGTCGCGCACGACAGCGGTTTCGCGGCGCGCAATGCGTTGCTTTGTCGCGGTGCGCTGACTCGAGCGGGGGGCAGGGTGGGGTCTGACCGGTGACATAGCAGGATTGCACCGCGCGGGGCCGGCTACGGCACGGCGCGGCAAACGAGAGAGCAGGGTGACTATATCATCAGCACGATACTTTCGTAGTTAATAGCGGCTTCGGGACACAAACGTTCCCGATCAGGAAGTCGGGGGGCGTTGACGTCCCGCGCCCGTCGCGAGGAGCCAAACCCCTAGAAGAGCGAGCACGGGCATGACGACGCAGACCGGGAACCAGACCGGCCCGTACCAGGCGACCGGGATCAGGAAGTAGACGTCGGTCGCGGCCAAGCTCCACGGGAAGCCGGTGAACCAGACAAGATACAGGTAGTACGTCAGATCCCAGACGGCGAACGTGTAGCAGAATATTCCCCACCGCTCGCGCCATGTCGCACCCGCCGCCATCGCCGCGCCGACCAGTAGCCCGATGGTGCCCGCCTCGCGGGCGATCTCGACCCCGTATAAGCCTCGGCTCTGTAGCTCCCGCGACATCGAGAAGAGCGACAACGCCTCGCCGCGTGCCGCCCATATCTGCGCGTAGTCTAGCCCCGGCGCGTAGCCGAGGAGTCGGCGGACGTAGACCACGAGCGCGGACTCGGTAAGTCCGAACGCGGCGGCGAAAATGCCCCACCAGACGACGCGCCAGACGAACCCGTTTTCAGTTTTTTTACTTTGTGACACAAAGTAAAATACGCGGATCCGGCACGAGTTGTGCCGGCCCTGGCTAGAGCCACCGCGGTCATGGCTCGCGGACTTCAGACGTCAACACTACGAACTATTCGTCGTCTTCGGGCAGGTGCGGCGGGACGTGCCAGCGGTTCTCGACCAGGTTTCCCCGGCGGCGCAGGCGGCGAGCGCACCGCTCGACAAGAGCGCGCGCGACCAGCGTTTGGGGTAGCAGGATCACGCCTTTGGGCACGGGGACCGTCGGGAGCGGCGGCTCCTCCTCGATCCAGTCGCGCAACTCGATCAGCCCCTCGCGCCGCCGCTCTCCGGGCGTTTCCCCGCCCCCGTTCTCTCCGAGAACGGGTCCGAAGGCGAACAGCACGAGACGCGAGGCTTCGGGGTCCACCTGGTAGCGGCCCGTCTGCGTGTCGCGGGTGACGACACACGGATGTTCGGCATCCGTGGCGAGCCGGATTCCCCATGGTAGCGCGGCGTCGGTGTCGCGCAGGAGACGGAGCAGGGCAAGGGCAGTACGACGCGGGCGCAGTTCCGCGCGGTCGTCCGTGGCGAGCGGAAGCCAGAGCAGGCTTGCCAGCCGTCCCGCGCCGTCCATAGGAATTAACCGCCGCGCCCGCCGCTCCAGGAAACGAAGTAGCCCGACGATTTCCTGCTCGCTCGCCGAAAAACGAATCATCATACCCACGCGGCGATTATATCACCCCGCCGCGCCGCCCCTGACGCCCCCCGAACCTCCTGATATACTACGTGTCGAAATGCGCCTGAAAACTCCCCCCGAAATCGCCGCGATGCGCCGCGCCGGCGAAGTCGTCGCGGTCGCCCTGCGGACCATGGCCGCCGCGATCATCCCGAACCAGACGACTACGCTCGAGCTAGATGCCGTCGCCGCCGAAGTCCTGAAGCGGTATGACGCGCAGGCTCCGCTCTATGGCTATAAACCGTCGTTCTCCGAAGTACCGTATATGCACCACACTTGCATCAGCGTGAACGACGAGGTGATCCACGGAGTCCCCGACGCGCGACGCGTCCTCAAGGAGGGCGACCTGGTATCGCTCGATATGGACGCCAGCGTGGACGGCTGGTGCGCGGACGCCACGATCACGGTGCCGGTCGGTAAGATCTCGGGCAAGGCGCGAAAATTGCTACAGGCGACCCGCGAAGCATTGCAACTAGGGATCGCGCAAGCCCGCCCCGGCAACACCATCGGCGACATCGGTTACACGGTGCAACAGCATGTGGAAAAGAGTGGCTTTTCCGTGGTGCGCGAAATGGTCGGGCACGGCATCGGGCGCATGCCGCACGAGCCGGGCCTCGACGTCGCGAACTGGGGCAGGCCCGGCGAGGGGCGGATCATCGAGGCGGGCATGACATTCTGCATCGAGCCGATGGTGAACGCGGGTGGCGCGGCTATCGCGCACGTGTCGGGAGACCCATGGACCATTGTTTCCGCCGATGGCTCGCTCGCCTGCCACTTCGAGCACACCATCGCGATCACGGAAAACGGCGCGGTGATCCTTACCCTGCCGCCGAAGGAGTAAGGGTCACGCCGGTCTATTCATAGCGGACGGAGCGGTTCACGATGTCATAGGTGAACGTTCTTTCCCCGGGAATCGCCACGCCATCTTTCATCGCCGGAAGCCAGAGCCATTTATTCACCGCGTCGGTCACGGCTTTGTCGAGTTCGGGCACGCCCGTCTTCGACCGCAACTCGACTTTGGAGGATTTTCCCGTGGCGTCAATCGAGACCCTGACCCTCGGCGTGGTACTTTTTGGGACCATCGGCTTATCCAAGTACGGGATGATGACCGGCACCATGATGCGCGGCGTCGCGATGCGGGTGATCTTCGGCAAGTCCCCGGCGGGCGGCTCGACCACCGTCACCTTCGTCATCCTATCTCCTACCGCTGTCTTTTCCGCGACGTCCTGCCCCGAAATCACTTGCCCGAAGATCGTGTACTTGTTCACGCCGTCCGGGTACTTCCCGTCCAGATTCGGGGCGGGCTTCGTAATCACGATATAGAACTGCGAACCCGCCGTATCCCGGCCCGCGTTCGCCATCGCCACCGCGCCCACTCGATGCGTCAGGGTCCGGTTCGTCTCGTTTTTGATCGCGTAGCCCGGCCCGCCGCGGCCGTCGCCGAGGGGATCGCCGCCCTGGATCACGAAGCCTGGCTCGACGCGGTGGAATGTCAACCCGTTATAGAACCCTTTTTTGGTGAGCGACACGAAACTCTCGACCGTGGCGGGTGCCTCTTCGGGGTACAACTCGATTACGATTTTCCCCTTCGCCGTCTCTATAGTTACCACCGGGCGGGTGGCCGACTTCACGGATGGCTTGGTGGCGGGCTTGGTCGTCGCGTCGGGCGCGGTAGACGCCGATTTGTCGTCCGGCTTTGCGGGAACCGTCACCGGGGGCACGGGGGCGGGCGGGGCAACCGGGGTCCGCGCCATAGCACTGCCGCCGATCAGACAAGCCACGAAAGTCGCCCAGAAACGGGGGAATGGCCTCACTTCGTCGTCACCGTTACCTTGGTCATCTTGTCGCCGATCGCTATCCTTTCCGCGACGTCCTGCCCCGAAATCACTTGCCCGAAGATCGTGTAGTCGCCGTTATCGAGGTGCGGCGCGGGTTTCGTAATTACGAAGTAAAATTGCGAACCCGCCGTGTCCCGGCCCGCGTTCGCCATCGCTACCGCGCCCCGGTTGTGCTTCAGTAGCTTATTCGCCTCGTTTTTGATCTTGTAGCCCGGCCCGCCGGTGCCATCGCCCTTGGGATCCCCGCCCTGGACGACAAAGCCCGGATCGACGCGGTGGAACTTCAGGCCGTCATAAAACTTTTTGTTGATCAGTTTCATGAAGTTCGCGCAGGTCTGGGGTGCCTCTTCGGGAAACAACTTGATCAAAATAGTCCCCTTCGTCGTCTGCATCGTGACGATGGGGTGCGGGATGTTCGGCGCGGCACCGGGCGGCGGGCCGGGCGGGCCAGGGCGTTGCTGGGCGTTCGCGACTGGGGCGAGCGTCAGGAGCGACACCGCGAGCGCGGCGAGAGTGATACGAAAAGCGTGTTTCATCAAGCCTGTATTGTAGGCGATATATGTCGCATCCGCAAAGTGCGCCGCGGTACAATCGAAGGTATGACTGCCGCCGCCGCCCCCGCCGAGAATCCCGTGCTACCGATCCTGCGCGACGCCCTGCGCGGCACGGCGTACGAGAACCGCCTTTACCTCGTCGGCGGCTACGTGCGCGACAAGCTGATGGGGCGGTCCGGGACGGCGAAACTCGACGATATTGACCTGGTGCTGGAGGGCGAAGCCGGGGACGTCGCGAACCTGCTCTGGAAAAAGCGCGTGGCGTGGCATAAGCCGGTCGAGTTCCCGACGTTCGGGACCGCTATGGTGCGCGTCGGCGGGACGGGACTGGGCGACCCCGGCGTGCAGGTCGAACTAGTCACCGCGCGGCTCGAAACGTACCGCCAGGGTTCGCGCAAGCCGACCGTGACGCCCGGCACCATCGCGACTGACGCCCTGCGGCGCGATTTCACTGTGAACACGTTCTTAGAGAACCTGCATACCGGCGAGATTACGGACCCGACCGGCCTCGGCTACTCCGACCTCGAAGCGAAGATACTGCGCACGCCGCTCGACCCCGTGATCACATTCACAGACGACCCGCTCCGCATGCTCCGCGCCGCCCGGTTCGCGGCGAAACTTGATTTCACGGTCGCGCCGGACACGCTCGTCGCCATCCGCGAGAACGCCTTCCGTCTGTCGCCCGAAAACGGGATCTCGTTCGAGCGGATACGTGACGAGCTGGTGAAAACACTCGCAGCACTGGGCGCGGCGCGGGGCCTGGAACTGATGCGCGAGACGGGTTTGCTCGCCCGGTTCGCGCCGGAACTCGCGGCGATGCACGGCGTCACGCAGAACCACTTCCACCTGTACGACGTTTGGGAGCACACGCTGGTCGCGCTCGACAACCTGCCGACCGAAGCGGGTATGGAAGTACGTCTCGCGGTACTGCTACACGACGTCGGCAAGCCGGGGACGCGCACGGTTGACCCCAGCACCGGTGACGTCCACTTTTACGAGCACGAGAAGGTCGGGGCGCGGATCGCCCGCGAGGTGCTGAATCGGCTGAAGTTTTCCGGCGACGAGATCGCCCGCGTCGTGGAGTTGGTCGGCCTACACATGCGCTACGGGGCGTACAAGCCCGACGAGTGGAGCGACGCCAGCGTTCGCCGCCTGATCCGCGCGGTCGGCGGGCACCGGCGCGACCTGTTCGTGATCGCCCGCGCGGACATCGCCGCTTGCAACACAGATGCGTTCCCCCCAGCCGATCTGGCCGCGCTGTCCGAGCGGATGGAACGGATCGAAGCGGCGGCGCACATCACGACCGCGACCGCGCCGCTGACGGGCGAGGAGATCATGGCGCGGCTTGCACTGCCCGCCGGTCGCAAGGTCGGCGTCATCAAGAACGTGTTGACGGACGCGGTGGTCGCCGGGGAACTCGCCCCGGACGACAAAGACGGTGCCGAGGCGATGGCGCGGGCGATCCTCGAAGCGGGAACGTGAGCGTCGGGGACGCGGGCCTTCCCCTACTCGTCCGTCGCCGGATCGCCGGGCTTCGGCTCGGTCGCGGGAACCGGCGTGCCGTTCGGCACCCAATGCGGGCGATACCCGGTCGTGTAAAGAACGTACCGCCCGTCGAGCGTGGACAGCGAGAATAGCGGTACAGACGCCTCGCCGTCCGAGCCGTGATATAGGTACGCGAACGAGGTTTTGCCGGTCGCGGGGTCGCGGAACGATTCGTCGGGCGCGAATCTCGTCATGTTTATATCCACCGCTATGAGCGTAGCGACGTCGGCTCCGAGGTTCGGGAACTGGTTATCATGCTGGAGCTTCCAGACGCCGAGAGCCATTTGGAGCTTGCCCGCCCGTTGCCGCGCCACGACGCGGAGCGCGGTTTCGTACACGGCGCGGCTCGTTTTATGCAACGTCACCGCATATAGGGCGTCGTTCGCGCGGTACAGCACCGTGAGGTTGTCCCTCGTGCCGACGACCCCGACCGGGTCGCCGTCCGGCGCGAGTAGCACCGACTCTTTTTCATCTGTCGCGCTTCGGAGCAGAACCGGCGACACTGCCGCCGGACGGCCCGCAAGCCCAGGCGTGGTCAGCGACGCGGGTTGCGAGAACACCACGACGGGCGATGCATTCGCGCCAGGTGCCTCACTTATCTCCGGCGTCGTGGTCTTATCCGCTACGGGCATTGCCTTCGGGTCGGGCATCTTTCCGAACGTTATCTCTCCGGTGCGCCCGTCCACGGAGATACTTCTCGTCATCTCGTCCTTCGGCCAGCCGCTCCGCGCGTTGGGCATGGCGAAGCCGGTGATGCGCCCGTCCGCCGTCCAGCCGGACAGAAACGAGAAGTTGATCTCCTGCGTGCGCGGCTCTGTCAACACCCCGTCCGCTGACAAGAACCGGAACTGGGACGCGCCGCCGTATTCCGGCACCACGGTGATCAGAGCGCGGTTGTCGGTCGGGGACGGCACTATTTGCACCATCGGCACCGACCCGTTCTTGCCGAGGAGCGGCAGCGGCGACGCGCTCCGCCGACTAGCGGAGATCATTAGCAGGAACGTTTCCACCGACTCTGGACGATACGTCTCCTCCTTGCCGCCCGACATACGCTTGGCTTCCGGGAGCAAGGAGATGAGACTCAGCCGTGCCAGCGCGGTCTTGTTATCAGCGAGCCAGGAGAGACTGTCGAGTTGCACCCGTTCGTCTTCGCCCGTCTCGCGCTTCCACAGCACCGAGGCGCGGGCACGGCTGGTGTCGAAGAGCAGGAGCGAAATGGTTCCCGTGCACGGCCGCATCACGAACGGCATGAGAGCGGCGACGTCCTTCATCAGGGGATTCCCCCCCGCCTCCGTCTCGAACGGCTCGCGCTGGGGGTCTCGACAGATCGCCAGTATATAGCGGCGGTCGGGCGAGACATGCAGATCGTCCACGTCCGCCGCCATGAGTACACGCGGTTTGCCGACCCAGTACGCGGCGTCACCGACGCGAACGGCGCGGGGGAGCGGCGTCCCCCCTTTTGGAAAGAAGTAGATTTTGCCGCCGTTCGCCTCGCCACCGGGGGTAGGTGGCGCGACGAAAGCCGGGTTCGCGGCGGCGGCGGCCACCGCATAGGGCGCGGGCAGGAGCAACGAAAGGACGGGCATATCTTCGGGCTCTCCTAGCGGGTGCGGCGGCGCGCGGCATGGGTAGAGGTGGTATCGGTTCGTTCCCTCCGTGCTTCATCGTACCACGGTCGTATCCCAGTGCCCGCTTCTTGGTTATTATGCTCGCGCACAGAAATTGCACCGCCGACTACCCGCTACATTCCCCCAACCGTGCTACAATAGCTCGCCATGTCCATGATGCCACGACGCTTGTTTCTCGCCACGCTTCTGCTCCTGATCGGGTCAGCCGACACCCGCGCCGCTGATACGGACCGTCCCATCGTTTACGCCGCTCGCTACTACACCGGCGCGGCGAGCAAATCGAAGTCGCACTACCACCTGTACCGCATTAACCCCGACGGCACGGGTAAGCAACAGATCACAGACGGCGACCGCGACGACTACGCGCCGCGCTGGGACAGGGACGGCATCCGCATCTTTTTTTCCCGCGCCGCTCCCGCCGAAGAGGGTGAGTCAACGACCTGGGTATATAACGCCGCGACCAGTAAGACGGTGCCGCTTCCCCCGTCCACCCATCCCGATATGCCCGGCGCGGATCAACTCCCGCCCGATCCGGTGGTATCCGCGCCCCCCGCCGCGGGAGCGAAGGTTCGCGTAGACCGGTTGCCGCGCGAGGATGGCTCCTCGATCACGCTCTCGGCCGCCGTGGACGAGAAGTATGCCCGCCCGCCGACGCTCGCGTTCCTCGACAAGGACGGCAACGTCACGTCTCAGGTGTCGCTCCGACCTGACACGGTCGCGCGGGGGGCACTCAGTAACGGCGACGGGGACAGCGACCTGTCATCCCTCCATCTCGCGATGTGTCTCCCCGGCACAGCGACGCCGCTGATCTATAACTGGGACGGGAACAGCACGGACGGGCACTGGCGCGATTATTACAGCGTCGAGAACAGCACCGGCGTTTTCCGAGTGTTCGCCCAGGGCAATGGGCTATATTTCGCCCCGAACGGCAAGCGGTTCGTGACCACGCGCGGACGAACCCTGGCGCCACTCGCGCCGGGAGACAAGAGGCAAGTCTGGGTGTCGCCGCTACTGCTCGGCACCGTGAACGCGGACGGCTCGGCAACCGTCCGCCCCCTTCTAGCCGGCCGTGTGTACATCGTCGGGTGCGACTGGCGTCCCGCGCCGCGCAAGTCGCCCCCACCCGTTGACAGGCCGGTGAAGTAGCCATTCCGCCCTCCTCGCGGAGCAAGGCACTTACGTCCCGACTCTGGCCTGGCGCCCCTTTCCGGAACATGCCATCCAGCCGTAGGAGAGCGGTGCTAACCCGGATCGATGACGGCGGTATACTGACGGAAATAGATAGGGTCGTTTCGGTGAAGGGGTGGGGACAATGACACAGCAGGAACGCCGGGATAGATTCGTGGATGAACAGGAGCAGGTGGGGCGCGACCTCGCGAGCGGCAAGTACAAAGGCGATCCCTACAAAGATGGCAAGCCCGTGCCGCGTGTTAAATCGGAGGCAATCTTCGCGCTTGTATATAAATTTGCCGAGCTTGATGACGAGCGTATGGCCGCTGTAAAGTAGCCGCTTCGTGGGCTTGCAGGAGCCGTTCGCTTGGGCGAGCTACCGCCGACATACCCATCGGGAGTGGACTCGTTTGTACTAGCTAAAGCAGAAGGCCAGTTTATCCTAAGAGGTGGAGCGATTAGCCCTCTTCCGTCGCACCGGCTAGGAGGAGATGCGGAAGTCCAAACGATGCTGGGGTGCCACATTGGCAATGCGCTTAGGCAATGCAATGGATGTGAACAAAGGGGACGT
>JAYUUO010000012.1:0-19255 GCA_043754515.1 Armatimonadota bacterium | reverse complement strand
CGGCGGACCCGATGAGCGTGTCGGTTTCGAGCGGCACGCCTTTCCAGACGCGCAGGTTCGGGTGGTGAGGCACGATCTCGGCGAGCAGGGCGTCAATGAGGAGTTCCTTGCCCGCCTCGGATCCCTTGATCATGAAGGAGTTGAGCCGTTTGAGCACCTCAAGGAGCGTCGGGGAGGGGGCGCGGGGGGACACGGCGATTTCCCACGCGCTCAGCGTGCCGCGCCCTATGAGCGCGAACACTTCCTGTGCGGTCAGACCGGAGTAGGAACGCTTGTTGCGCTTGGTTTTCGAAGGGGGCATCTTACCGTTAGTATACCATTGCTACCAACGAGGCGAGGCGGCGGGGATGATCGGTGTTCTTGGGGCGGCGTGGCGCGGTGGGCGGGCGATGGGTTGTTGCGGTGTCCGTGGGGAGCGGACAATGAGTTGTCCCGGTCGGGTGAGCGGACACCGCAACAACCCATCGCCCGCTCACCGCGCCACGCCGCCCCAAGAACACCGAACCGTACGCGTCACACTCCAGGCAGGAACGGATAGTCCGTATACCCGTGCGCACCCGGCGCATAAAAAGTCTTCGTGTCCGGCTCGTTAAACGGGCCGCCGCGCTTGATGCGCTCTGGCAGATCCGGGTTGGCGAGGTACTGCTTGCCCCACGACACCGCGTCCGCTTCGCCTTCCGCGAGCACCCGCGCCGCCTCTTCCGGCGTGAACGATTCGTTGGCGATCACCGGCCCGCCGAACCGTTGCTTCATCTCCGGCGCGAACCGCTCCCCGCCGCCGATGCCCTCCCTGATAAACAGGTAGGCTACTTTCCTCCTGCCTAGCTCGTCCGCGACGTAGCCGAACGTTTCACGCGGGTTTGTGTCCACCGCGCCCGATCCGTCCATGTTGCGCGGGGACAGATGCACCCCGACGCGGCCCGCGCCCCAGACAGAGATCGCGGCGTCGGTCGTCTTCAGGAGGAAGCGGGCGCGGTTTTCGAGGGAGCCGCCGTACTCATCGGTACGCGTGTTAGTGCCGGTGCGCAGGAACTGATCCGGCAGGTAGCCGTTCGCGCCGTGGACCTCCACGCCGTCGAACCCGGCCCGCTTCGCGTTCTCCGCGCCGACCCGGTACGCCTCAATGACACCGGGGATTTCCGCCGTCTCCAGGGCGCGCGGCGTGACGTACGGGGTCTGCTCGTGGTTCTGGACGCGCACCTGTCCGAGCGGCGCGATGGCGGACGACGACACCGGAAGTTCGCCGTTCAGGTAGAACGGGTGCGAAATGCGCCCGACGTGCCAGAGTTGCGACACGATGCGTCCGCCCGCCGCGTGAACCGCGTCCACGATATTCTTCCAGGCGGCGGTCTGTTCGTCCGACCAGATGCCGGGCGTGTCCGGATAGCCGACGCCCATCGGAGTGACCGAAGTCGCTTCGGTGAAGATCAGTCCCGCCGACGCCCGTTGCACGTAATATTCGCGCATCAGATCGTTCGGGATACGCCGGTCAACGGCGCGGCACCGGGTCAGCGGCGCGTAAATAATTCGGTTCGGCAGTTCGAGATCGCCGAGCGTGATCGGGTCGAATAAGGTTGGCATGGGATGACTTTCCGTCTGATGCAAAGGAATATTAGCCGGGTGAATAGTCCGGGTTCAGAGTGCCGCCACGATCTTCGCGATCTGTTCGTCGGCCTTTTTGTGTGACTTCTGAACGGACTCGTCGCCGCCCAGCGTGCCCTCGACCGGGATGAGCGTAACGTCGGTGATCCCGATAAAGCCGAACGCGGTCTGGATTAGGCCGTCCGCGAAGTTGATGCTTTCGCGCTCCGCGCCCTCGCCATATCCGCCGCCGCCGTACGCGGTGACGGCGAACATTTTCTTGCCGGTCACCTGACCCACGGGGCCGGTCGCGGTGTACTGGACCGTGACGCCGATGCGCACGACGTGGTCAATGTAGGCTTTGGCGACCGACGGCACGGAGAAGTTGTACATCGGAGTTGCGAGCACGATCATGTCGGCGGCTTGTAGTTCGGCGACAAGTGTGTCGGAGAGGGCGAGCGTCGCCCGCGTCGCGTCGGTCGGTGCCTGTCCCGCCGCCGCGCCGTATGTCGCGGCGCGAACCCAGTCACCGGAGACGTGCGGGACCACCGGGTCATTCAGGTCGCGGTACGTCATGGTCGCGTCCGGCTTCGCCTGGCGCAGGGCGGCGACGAGTTTTTCGGCGACCTGGCGCGAGTGCGATTCGGTGCCGCGAGGCGACGTTTCGAGGTGCAAAATGTTCATGGTTGTTTTCCTTCGCGGGAATATTAGTCACCACGTCTCGCCGCCGCGCAGAACCAGAAACCGGCGCGGCACGCCGTGGAACGTCTCCCGTTCTTCGGTATGCCGGTTCCGCGCGGCGGGTTCCCGAAAAAAGGCCGCCCTCCCCGATAGGTGGGGAGGGCGGCCTTTATGCGGGTCGCGGGTCAGAATGCAGGGTCAGTCGACGGGTGCTTTTTCGATCCCGACCGTGTAGTCATAGGCGTGCGTGTCGTTGTCATTCGTGACCATGAAATAGATCGTGGCGGGCCGCACGACGACCAACCGGCGATCCTTTCTCGCTTCGATACCCTCCTCGTTCATAGGAATCGTCCAGTCATTCTCGAGGGGGACCCCGTACTTGTCGAGCAAGCGAAGCGTCGCCTGGAGGTTAGACCCTTCCGTGCCCTTCTGCTTGAGATGGAGACTGACGTCATAGTTGCCTGCCGGTAGCGCGATTTTGTGAAACACGAAGAAGCCGTCGTCGCATTGTTTCGGTAGCACACCCCCTTTTCCGTTATCAGTTCCAACCGCGAGAGGCTTCATCTCGCCGCCGCCGAAGGGGAACGGGACCAGGGGGCGTCTCGCCGCTGGGAACACCGTGAGCCAGTATTCGAGTTGCTTCGACCCGTTCTTGACGCGGAGGCGGGCACCGAGTGCCGTCGAGATGTGGAACGGCCGCGCGATACGGCAGACACGATGCACCGCGTTCGCTTTCAGTATCTCATTCTGAACGATCACCCCGTTTGTTTTGAGCAAGTCAATGGTCATCTGGATATTGCTCGACTCGACATTGGCAAGTCTCAGGTCGGCTTGAATCACGTAGTCGCCCTTCGGGAGCGAGATGGCGATGTCTTTTATTTCGTCAACATCCATGGTGAAGTGAAGCGTGGTGCCGACTGCCCCTTTTTCGGCGGGCGGGATCTGCGCCCGCGCGGCGGGGCTTGACACGAGAGACACAAGAAACAGAGACACGAGAGATAGCACGGCATACAGTTTCGTCATTCAATTTTTCCCCTGACGATACGTTCCGCGATGGGGGAGTGGAATCCTGCCTACTTTGGTGTGAATTATGTCACCCTGTTTCGAGGACGCGGAGACATATCTGCCGTCAATGTGTAAAGCGGTTCATTAATTAAACTGGTTCCGGCACAGGAAAATACCCCAGGAAATGGAAGTATCACACAGTGTTGGGAGACGACTCGCTCACGATAGCGGTGGATTGCCTAGCAGGGTTGCAAACAAACTCCGGTTATATGGCAGACCCGGAAAGGTGACCGGGCTTTTCAGTATCAGTCTTCGCCGGGCAAAGAGCAGGCGGCGGCGGTCGTATACCCGTGTCCGGCGCGGACGATTCCAGTCTGCGTCGGCTGGGCGGCTGGCTTCGCGTCGGCGCGGATCGCTTCGAGGCTGTAGTTGAGGTGGAGCGTGTTCGCGTCCCGGTCGGTCACGGCGGCGGGCAGGTGGGCGCGGGCGTACATCAGGTCGGTTCTGTTCACGCTGTGCCCTTCCATGCCGAACGCGTGTCCGAATTCATGGGCGGCGACTTGCGCGAGCAGATCCGACTTAAGAGTGCGATCAACGCGCACGGTAGCGGAGACGATCACGTTGTCGCGGTTGCGGTAGGTTACTTCAGTGCGGCCTATCGCCCCGCCCGGCAGGGAACCCTTGTCAACGAACGTCACGCGGATGTCGGCTTCGGCGGGGTTTTCGGTAAATCGGACGTTCAGTATCCCGTTCGTGTACGGGTTCCAGATCGCGGCTCCCTTGCGCATCGCCGCGAGGTGGTCGTGGTCACGCGCGTCGTTTACCTTTCCCGGCTCCTCGACGTAGAGAATCAGGTCCGATTTCTGCCAGCGGCGCAGGTGCAGTAGATCGGTCGCGTAGTTCGGGGCGAAGGCCACGGTAGTAGCGGGGGCGGCGGGTACGGGGGAGGATGCCGTATCAGGTGCCAACACGTCGCTCGAAGCCTTCAACACCCCGAACCGCGTTGTGACGGCACCGAGCGTAGCCATAACGCAGGCGGCGGTACCAATCACGGCGATAGCACGGGAGCGTGACAGCATCTTCGGCGACAAAACCTTCCGGCGTGAGATTCGGGGCATGATATGTTTGCTTCGTATTGAGACAATGCAATATTCGGGCTACACCCGCTTCAACTATACTGGTAAATATACCTGATTTTCACTCGAACCCCTTCTCGATGTTTAACCCAGTTTAAGTACTGGCGTAAAGTCGGCGCACACGCGATAGTCATATTTTGTCTACTGGTAACGGTGTCATGTGCTCGATTCAGGTAGACACGGAAGTTGTGGTGGTGTCAATCCGACTTATAACCGCTACTTCACCTGCCTTATTCCGGTCTCGGTGAGTTCAAACGGGGTTCCGTCCGAATCCCTGGATCGCACCACGACCCGGTACAGGTTCTGCCCGCGTTTCTCGTATCGGTCTATCGAATAGCCCGCGAACGCGCCCAGTATCTTGTCTCGATCCGCGTCTTTGAAGCCCAGTTCCGTGAGCGTCACCGGGTTTAACACGTCGGGCACATCACCGCTCGCTGCCTCCAGTGATTGTTGCACCAGTTTCAAAGCCTGCCGCGTCGCGGCGCGACGCGCCCAGTCGCTCTGCCCCATGTCGAACCCGCCCGGATTTAGCGCGACGAGTCGCAACGCGGGGTCTAGGAAGTTCAGCGCGCCCCGCTCATAATTCTCCAACGGGGAGGGCGCATTGTCGAGGCGCGCCAGCGCGTTGAAACGTTGTTGCAACGCGAGCGTACGCGACACGCTGCCAAACATCGGCGGCTGGTTACCGACCGCTGTTCCTGTCTGGCCCCTCGAGATCTCGATGCGCCCCCCGGCATTCCGTAGTGCGACCCTGCCATCAATGACCTCCACGAATGTCGTGCCGGAACCCGGATCGAAGCGGACCGCGAACCCCGTCCCGCGCGCGGCGGCGACCGCGTTCGGGGTGCAGATAAGCGTCTCTCCCTTCTTCCCGAACCGCTTCGAGATGCGCGTGAAAATCGAGCCGAACCGGAGCAGGAACGAGCGGTCGCGCTTCGGCCCCCGGTTATAATCGAGCAGTTGGACCTCGAAGCGCGTGCTCGGTTCGACGAACACGGCCGACCCATCCGGGAACAACACCGTCGCGTTCCCATCCGCCGCCGTGGACACCGCGTCTTTGTTCCGGAGTTCCATCTTGTCCGTCACCGGCAATTTATCGGCGGCGCGGCGAACCGCGATCGGCGACCTGAACGCGGCAAGGTTGGCGTAGAACTCGCCATACTCGCGCCGCGCGCCGTCCAGAAGCGCGATCACCAGCCCTATCGCGGCAAGGCCGAGCAGGAACCGCGCGCCGTCCGTCAGGTGATCCATGCCCTCGCGTACGCCCCGTGCGCCAGTGCTATCATCACCCTTAATCCGCGACCGTGCATGGTGCCGGGACGCCTCGCCTATCGCCCGGCGCGTCTCCTCCTCAAACCGGTTAGTTGCCATTCTTACCCCTACCGCCTTCCCGCGCGATGACGCGCTCCGCCGCCCATATTGGGGTCTCCCCCTCCCGCCCGCGTACTATCAGCACGCCCAAATCCCGCCAGCACACCCGCCCACGGAGCAACCCGCTCCCGTCGGCGCGTTCTTTGACGTCGCCGCTGACGAGAACAGCAACATTGTAGTCTTTCGTCGCCGTCTGTAGCCGCGACGCCAGGTTTACGCTATCCCCGAGGGCCGTGAGTTGCACCCGGCGTATACCGCCGTCCACGCTCTCCGCCCCCACATTACCGAACAGCGCGTCACCGAAGTGTATTCCGATCCCGACCCGGAACTCCGGCAACCCCTCCTCCGCCCAGAGGGAGTTCAGGCGATCCAAACGGTCGAGCATATCCACGGCGCAGAGCACCGCCTCTGCGGCGTAGTTATCATGTATTATCCGCGCGCCCCCGGCCCGGCCCGGCAGGATGTCGCCGAAGAGTGCCATCACCGCGTCGCCGATGAACTTATCCAGGAAGTTCTGCCGGACGAACACCGCCGCCGACATCTGCGTCAGGTACTCGCGCATCTGGCGATCCACGACGTCGGGCGGGTTCTGCTCCGAGTAGGCGGTGAACGAGCGGATGTCGCTAAACAGGATGGCGCACCGCACCCGCCGCGTCCCGGCGAGCAGGGCGCCCGGGTTCCGTAGCAACTCCTCGACCTGCTCCGGAGCCACGTAGGCGGAGAACGCGTCCTGCAAGCGGAGGCGCGTCGCCGCCTCCTGCCCGGCGCGTGCGATCCCCGCCGTCAGCGTCGCCGCCGTGAATCCGATCAATACCTCCGCCCAGGGTGGGACCAAGCCGCCCGCGAAGTATGCGCCCTCCGTCAGCGCGGCGAGACCGAGCAGGGCGCAGGCGGACCCGGACGCGGCACGTCGTATCTCCGGCGTGAGCGCGAACAGCGCGATAGGCGCGCCGACCGCCAGCGCGACTAGGACGAAGCCAGAGACGGGCGGTAGCGTCCGGAGCGGCGGGAACGTGCCGACCAGATTCGCCACGATCTCTGCGTTAAGTTCCACGCCGCGCAGGCCGTTGTCCAGCGCGTTCGCGCGGATGTCGGCAGTGCCGGTTACGGTCTCGCCGACCAGTATTACCTTGCCTGTAAACTTTTCGGGCGGCGCGGAAACGGCGTCCGCGAAGGATAGATACGGCACGGGCGTACCGTCGCCCTCGCGGAGCGACCCGCCGCGCCGCGCCGCCGAACGTAGCCGCAACGCCCCGTCTTCGAGCGGCAACCCGGCGAGAAGTTCGGGAAGCGGCTTGCCCGTCGCAAGGCTCGCGACCGCCGCCGTGATGTGCGGCACGTAGCGGAGTCTGCCGTCCGCGCCCGCGGCGACGCAGGCGATCACGGGGCGGCGATACACGTTGTCCGGGTCGGCGTTCACGTTCGCCTGAGACAGGGCGTGTGCCCCCCGCGCAAGTGCCGGGATCGGCGGCTCGATGGTCTGCGGGTTCAGGGCGGGGAACCGGTCCGCCGCGTCGCCGCCCGCCACGGGCAGTGCCGAAAGAAACGCGGCGGTCCGCGCCTGCGTCCCGTCCGTGACGGGGCGCGGCTCGCTGTAGATGAACGCGGGCAGGACGACGTTGTCGCAACGGCCCAAAGCCTCCGCGAAGGCCCGGTCGCCCGCCGGGTCGCGGTCGTCCGGCTCCGTGAACAGGATGTCCAGCCCGACCACCTTCGCCCGCCGCGTCCGTGCCAGCAGGTCGGCGTATCGGGAGCGGCTCCAGTATTTGAGCCGCCCGAACTTGCGTACGCTGGCGTCGTCAATGCCGATTACTAAAAGCGTCGCGGGGAAGGGGCGCGGTGTTGACGCCGCGCCCCAGTGGGCGTGCTGATCAGACAGGGCGCGGTTCAGCGATGTGCAGACGTTCGCGCTGCCCGCCGCCATAAGTGCCGCCAGCGCGACCCCGGCGGAGCGCACCGGGACACCACGCCAGAAAGGAACCGCCTCTGATTGCCGTCTTATCCCCGACATGGTCGTCCCCTCAAAATTGGGTGGGACAAAAATCCGGCGTGCCACCCGTACACGATCCGCGAATAGTCACGTCTCTTGTTCGAGTGGCACGCCGTAGTCATTGTTTCGTTCGCTCGCCTATTAGTTGCCGGGCAGGCTGACATTGTTCCCGGTGGCGAACAGACTGTGAGAAACGTCACACCTTGCCTAGCACCCGATTCCGTGCCATAATGTGTACGAGCGTACGACGGAGACACTCCGCAGCTCCCGCCCTTGTTTCGCTCCCGCCCGAACAACGATTATGACTGTGAAAACCGGCACCGCCGAGAACACCCCGACCGCCGACGACCCCGCCGCGCGGCTCGCGGGATCCGCCGTGCTTGCGCTCGGCGATGTCCCCGTCCCGGCGCAACTCGCCCGTGAGACCCGTTCCCTGCGGCGGGCGGATGCGCTGGTCGCCGCCGGACAGACCGAGAAGGCACTCGCGCACCTGCGCCGCCTGACCCAGACCGTGCCCGGAACGACCCGCGCCGCGATGAAGATGGCGAACCTACTACGGGGGACACGCCGCGTCGGGGAGGCACTCGACGTGTTGCGGCGCGCCACTCGCGAGGCACCCGCCGACCCCGCGCCGCACGAGGCTCTCGCCGAACTCGCGCTCGAAGTCGGCGCGACCGACGAGGCGATCTTCAGCGCGAAGAGCCTACTGCGACTCGCGCCGCGCTCGATCACCGCGCGGGACATCCTCTCGGCAGCGTACCTGCAACGCGGACAACTCCCCGAGGCACTGCGCATGGCGCGGGAGTTGTGCCGCCTCGACCCGAACGAGCCTTTGCACCATTTCAAGCGGGGCGTGTTGCTCCAGCAGATGGGTATGGTCGGGGGCGCGACCGAAGCGTACCTGCGGGTTCTCGCCGACAGCGCGGCGGAGGACGGGGAGGAGGACGGTTTCGTGGGGGAGACACGCGACGCTTTAGAAATGTTAGATCGCCACCAGTTGCAACAGATCGCCATCCTCGCGGTAGAGGACATGACGTTCCGGACGAATCTGCGCCGCGCCGCGTTCGAGACAGTGATCGCGAAAGGGTTCCGCTTGTCCCCGGCGGGCATCAACGCCCTCGCCCAGCTCTCGCTCGACGACCTGCCGACGCCGCCGACGTGGCGGCATCACTACTACCACTGACACGAACCACTACTGACACCAGGAAAATTATGCCCCATTACCGTCTCCCTTTTTTAATTGCCCTGACCGGCGTCGCGCTCGGCGCGGTTTGCGGTTGCGGCGGCGTGGGCAACGGCCCAGTCGTGCCGACCGTCGCCGCGGCGTCGCCCGATGCGCCCGCCATCCGCGCCGCCTACATCGGGAACTGGGCGGGGAGCTGGGCCGTCGGCGCGGGCGGCGGCGACGCGACACTCTCCGTGCAGAAAGACGGTTCCTATACGCTGGTGTTAAAGAACTATCGGAACATCTCGGAAACCATCCCGAGCGTGACGCTGCTGGGAAACATGACCTCGGGTGGCTCCTTCTCGGGAACCATCCCCGGTAGCGCGGCGGGGGACTCATTCGCCGGGTCGCTCAGCATCCCGCTCTCGCCGCCTAATACCCTGCGTGGCAGCCTGGTGCAGACCCACCGTCTGGTGAACACAACCGGCACGATCACGCTAGCGCGCTGAGTACCCCGTTCGTTGACGTCACGGGGCCAACCGGGAAAAAAGGACGCGCGACCGGGGCAGGATGCAGGAGAAATCTCCCCGCTTCGCCAATACACGCTTTAGTCGGAGTTTCCCGCGCGGGACCGGGCGTCGGTACCTTCTCTGCGCGAGGGTACCTTGGCGAGATGCCACCGGGTGGAACCTGACGGGCGTTGTCATCGTCCCAAGTAAAACATGGCGCGCGTGCGCGACCGTCACCCGACCCAAGAAAGAGAACCGCAGGATGTCCGTTCCTAAGAACACCCCCCTCGAGAGCGGCAGTTGGTCGCCGGAGCGCGAACTTATGGAAGCCGCGCCACGCCGCTATGCGCCGTCTTCGTACCCTGACTTAAACCAGCCCAACGCGCCCATTCTACTCGGCTTGGGCGGTGCTCTACTCGTCATCGGCCTGATCATGTTCCTCGTCGCCGCCAACAACGGGCACAAGGTATCCGACATAGTCTACATTACTGGGGGAGTGGTCTTCGCCATCGGCGGGGCATTCATGATCTCGATCTACCCGGCGAAGATGAAGCAACATCGCGACCGCGCGGCGAGTCTGGTGGAAAGCGGCTCGCCCGTCATGGCGCGCATCGTGAAGGTAGAAAACGCGACCGGAGACTCCGAATACGGGCGGATCGTGACATACATGATCACGCTCCCCGGCGCGACGGAGGAGACCCGGCGCGAGGTGAAGGTAGACGACCGCACCTTGCCTAAAACGCTCCCCGGCCCCGCCACTGCCCTGATGAACTACCGAACCGCCGACATCGAACTTTACTGCGCCCTGCCCTTCGTCGCGGTCAGCAAGTTTGCCCAGGCCGCGACGGCGCGACAAACTCTCACGGAGCAGACCGGCATTCCGACCGTCCCAACTCAGAAACCAACCATGACGGCTCCGGCGCAACCCATGCCCTCGATCCCCGGCGATATGGCACCCCTCGACCCGGCCCCGCTCGGCGTGCCCCAGTCTCTGAACGGGATGGGCACCGCTCCCGCGCCGCCCGAAGAGGCGAAGCCCAAAGACAAGGAGACAAAGCGACCCGCGACCACCGGCGGTGCGGCGAAACTCCCCTGGGAGTCGTAAGTCGTAGGAGGTCGGACTAACCCTCGCCCTGAGCGCGGACGCCGATGGTCAGCAGTATGTTCGCGTAGATGCGTTGCTCACCGGTTGCGATCACGAGCGCGACATCCGAAGAGCGTGCCGCCTCGTAGAATGCCCAGCGTTCGCGCGGCTCCAGCCGGTGCCCCGGTAGCAGGGCACGGAACTCCGCCCAGATCAGCGGCTCCGAACCATCGGCGGTCGCCATCACTTCCACGGCTTCCACCGGGATCGCGGTTGCTATCACTTCTAGCACCGCCGTGACTGTCAGCAGACCAGGCGCGAGATTCAAGAACACCTTCTTCGCGTAGTAATTGGAGCCGGTCGAGTGCGGGAAGTTGCCGTCCGAAATCAGCACTTTCGCACCGTGTCCAGCCCCGCCGAGTGCTTGCAAAATGTCAGGTTGCAGTAAGTTGGTTTGTAACAAAATCTTCCTCCATGGCGATCTCGAACTCGGGTGGTGCCGGTAGTAGCTTCGCCGCGACCCGACGCTCATACTGGTGATAAGCGGTTAAACAGGCAGTCAGCCAGGGCACTGCGGCGGCGTAGCCCGCCAGCACGTCGCTCGGATAATGTACCCCGATGTAGACGCGGCTCGCGCCGACCAGCAGGATGCCGAACCCCGACACGATCACGGTGACGACTCGTTGAAGCCAGCTGCGCCGCGAGCGTAGCCACCAGTACGTCAGAATCCCATAAAAGCAGAGCGAGATGAACGAGTGACCCGACGGGAACGAGAACGTCCCCTCACGGGCGAGAGCCTCGATCAGGGAAGGGCGCGCACGCTCGTACCGGGTCTTCATGACGCCGATCATGATTCCGCCGCCGGTCAAGGACACGGCGAGCAGAATACACTGCGGGCGTAGTTTGGGAATCTGCCACGCGCCGATTACTGCCAGAAAACCGATGCCTGTCATAATGTCGGGGCGGGCTAGCGCGGAGGCGGTGTTCATCACCATGGTGCGGCGCGGGTTGCGCAAGGAGAGTCCGAGCTTCAATCCGTCGTGGTCGAAACGCCAAACCCCGTCCTGCTGTCGCACGTCGTCGGCGAGGTTCAAAAACAATGCCAGCGCGGCGGCGGACAGTCCCGCGCCGATGGCAACCGGCGTGACGATGATCGGGAGCGCGGGGGCGACGTACTTCCGCAAGTTTTTGCCGATGCCGCGACTTACCTTCGCCGCGATATGTCGCCCGATGCTTCCCAATCCCATGTTATGCCCGCGCTATCCTTTTACCCCGACGCAATCCATGAAGGGTGTGGCACCCCCCGCCGCCCACGCTGTAGTATACCAACGGAGAGGGTACCCGAAAACACCGCTTTCGCGCCCGCTAAAAAATCATGACACCCTACGAAATTTTCCGCCTCGTCGTCTGGGCACTCGGCTTGCCGGTGATCGCGTACCTCTGCCTGAACGCCGGGCGGAAGATGCGCGCCATCCGCACACTGGACGCCAAACTCAAGGAAGAGGAAGAACGTAACAAACGTAACCCTTACGCGCAAATGGCAGAACTGCTGGAAGCGCGAGATCAGCCCTCGCGCGAGAAACAACGATGAAGCGCGGAGCGCGGAAATCGGCTCCGTCCCGGAAAGCACTACCCGCCGCCGTCTGTGCCGGATTCATCGGGCTGTCGGTGCTCCCTACGCTAGCCGGTTCTCGCCCCGCCACGCGTGGGTGCGCCTCCTGCGCCGCGCTGATCCCGGATGCGTACCGGTACCGGCTTGTCACCCGCCGCCTGGTTACCGGCGGGCCTCGCGGGGGGACCGGATCGGATCACCAGAATGCGCTTCCCGTTCGACGGGATGCTCACCGTGACATACCCGTCCTTTAGAGCGAGGGTTTTTTTGGCTAGCGGATCACGGACGCTGGCATTGAGTCCCCGCGTCTCCGGCGAGCGGAAACGGACTGTTTTCGCGTAGCCGTCCCAGTTGAACAGGAAGTAGCCGGTCTCGCGCGGGTTCGCGAACTTCCGAACCTCAATGTTCGGCTCGAGCTCCGCGCCTACCGTTCCGACCGGCGACTCCGTGCGTACCACTTCCGCCAGACGGGGAACGCCGACCCTGCCCAAGATCCCGCTGAGGACACTTGCGAGCGGGTACTCTGCCATCCGCGCGTTCAGGAAGTAGACGCGCCCGCGTCCCAGCCGCCGCGCGAGTAGCGTGGGCACGTTACCGGCGGTCGCGAGTGTCACCCATTCGGGCGCGGTCGCGCCGGGGCGTCGGAATGGACTAGCGACGAAATCGCCCGGCATGTAGGTCGCCTAGAGCGACGCCTCGGCGCGAAAAGGCGCGGGCGCGTCCACGAGTAGATCGCCCATTTCCAGACCGAGGAAGCGCGTTCGCGTTTGCGGGTTGTTATGCTCGTCGCTCCGCATCGCCTCGCCGCCCAATATCAGCGTGCCGCCCGCCTCCACCCAACCGCGTAGGCGCGTTCCCGTCCCGTCGTAGACATTCGAGACCCCCGCCGCGACCAGGACGTTATACTCATTGAGGCGACCTTCCGGTAACTGCTCCTCTAAAACCACGTCTATATCGTGGTGGGAGAAGTCCAGAGCGGTGGCGTAATCCCGGATCAGGTCATGGGCGGTGCTATTCACTGCCTGTGAATAATGCTCGGTCGGGTACGACAGGACCGGGGCGATGCGCGGCTTGGACCGGTTCTGGCGCGGGACGAACAGGTCGGAAAGCGACGCGATTTCGCGCTTCGTCTTGGAGATGTCCGCGAGCGTGTTCGGCGATAGCGCGTACGGGTTCAGCACGCTGTACGGGAACAGCGGCGCGAGTTTTTTGCCACCGAACGCGTCCTTCTTCGCGCCCCACGCCGGGTCCCAGGCCCGTTTATCCCACTTGAAAATGAACGCGCCGCTCCCGCCCGCACAAGTTGGAGCCAGAAACCGTCCGAGATGCCGCGACGCTCGATATAATGCTCGCCGTCATGTACAGGCTTGCCCCGGCTGATCGAGCGCAGGCAATGGCGGTACAGCATCCCCTCGAAGCGTTGCGAGAACACCGAAACATCCACGGCGCGGTTAGGCGGCGTCTTCACTCCCCCGGCGTCGGGCCACTCCAGACCCTCTTCGGTGCCGCTCGACAGTGCCTTGAAAAGCGCGGCCAACTTGTACGGGTTGACGTTTGAGCGCGGCAACACCCGGTAGAAATCCTGCCCCAGCCCCTGCACCACGAAGTTCGGGTCGGCCTTGTCAATCTCTCGAATAGCCCGCATCCCGAAGCGGCACCCGTCCACGAAAACATCCTCCATGAACTTGCGCCACTCGACTGACAACGCCGGGTTGTCGGCCCGGCTCTTGAAATCGCGTAGCGCGTCGAACGTCGGGTACGCCGTGTGCCAGTCCGCGTTTGGGGCGTCCGTGGTGTGTACCGCCCCCGCATCCGCGCCACGAATGCCGCGCGGTTATAAGGGGACGGGTCATCATACGCTGGTTCATTGAACAGTTCATAGAACAGGGCGTGTCCCCCCGCCGCGACTACCTGCCGCGCCCCGGCCTGGAACATCTCGTGGTGTAGGGCGCGCCCTTCCGGGTTCAGTAGCGCGTAAGGCACCTGGTGGTTTCCTGGAGTCTCCGGGCGGCTGACGTTCTTCGCCCCGACCGGGATCTTCGCCGAATCGTAGAGCGCGCCGTGTGACCACGGGGCACAGGTGTAGTCCACGTAAAGCGGCAGTTTGAGGTTTCGGATGACGTCCACGATGAACGCATCGTCGCCGGGCCGCGCCAGCGTCCAGTACACGGATGGGTCAATCCGCTTTACCCATTCGGCGGGCACGAAGTAGCCGACGGCGCCAAGGCCGAGCCGCTGGGATGTCTCATAAGTCAGTGGCTTCTCGTAGAGCCAGCGCAGTGATTCCGGGTATCCTGCGGTCGGTGCGAGCGAGGCATGAATCATCTCCGGCATCTCCGCCCCGATAATAAAACGCGGCTTACAATCAAGCGTATAGTTTCCCCAGCGACCTATCCCGAAGCGCTGGTTGGACGGGGTGAGGAACGGCGGGCGCAGGCTACCGAACGCGGGGAAGCGGGCGGGGTCGGCAGGCGGCGGGGGCGCGGCGGCGGCTTCGGCCGCCGCGTCATAGGTCGGCGCGCCCACCCCGATGAAATCGAGGTGTATTCCGGACAGAATCGGCGTCCCGGTCTGGAATTGGAATAGCACGCTACAAATGCCGACCGCCCGTTTGCGAACTTCGGGAGAGGCGTTGAACGCGGCGAGCGGGATGGACACCCGTTGCCACGTCCGCGGATCGGCGTCAATCACGCCGCCTTCGGTGTATGCGGCTATCCCGACATAGTTCAGTTCCGGGGAGACCGTGCCGTCGTCATACAGCACGCGAATATTGATCTGGAGAGGCTGGCCGCCCTCGAACGAACCGACCCGGTTCTGCCCGCTGTTGATCAGGATGTTGAGCGCGCCGCTGTTCCTGTCTTCGGCGAGGAGCGGGATCGCACGGTCGCGGCGCGGTTCGGCGAGTGTGATACGCGCGCCCGCCCAGCCCCGGATCTTGCCGTCCGGCCCGCCGCCGATGCGTATCGAGGCGAGACCGCCTGGCGTGGGGAGCGTCGCGTCAAGCCGTGCCTCCGCGAGTTCCCACGAGTTGAGCGCCCAGCCTTCCGGTAGTCGCGTACTCCCGCGACACAGGGTGCGGGCGGGTGATGCCGCCGTCTGGGCGTGACACGGCGGGGGAATGGGTAGCACGCCGCCGACGACAAGCGACAGGCCGGATAGCGCGCCCGGCAGGGCGCGGAAGGGGCTTCGGTTACGAAAGCGAATAATAAATAACCCGAGTTGCTACCGTAGTATAGTGTAAGTAAGCACGGTTACGAAGACTTTCAACTCGAAACCGCGCGGCGTCACGGCATGCACCGACCGCGCCAGACGCGCCGACAACTCGCTGAACGTCGTCTCCACCCGCTTGCGCATCGAGCCCGCCACCCACCCGACCAGGTCGTCGAGCTGCTCCCTCATGTTCTTGCGGCGCGGCACGATCAGGTTGATGTCGGCATCCTCTTTGAGATCCGTCTCGAACCCCCGGTCCAGGAACCCCTTGTCGCCGATCAGCACGCTGCGCTCGGGCAGGTCGAGGCCCATGGAGCGCAGGGCCACGACGTCGTGGGTGCCGCCCGGCACGAAGACCAGTTCCACGGGCAGGCCCGCGTCCGTCACGATCAGGCAGACCTTCAGGCCGTAGAAGTACTCCCTTTTACTGGCGGTATAACCGCGGTACGCCTCGCCCCGGTAAATCTTACAGCGGCTGATCCGGATGTTTTTGCACACAGGGACCGGGAAGCTGTCCACCAGGAAGGCGTTCGTGCGCTCCTTGATGCGCGCAAGCACGTGCATCGCGAACTGCCAGAGGCTCTCGGGGATCCGGTGCAGGCGGCGGCTGAAGCGGCTCTTGGAGAGAGCGGGAATGTATCCGTGGCTGCAAAGGAAGTCCAGGGACTTCTGGTGGTTGCCGGTGAAGAACTCGGCCGCGACGGCCGCGACGGTCATGACCTCGGCGGTGGAGACAACGGCCTGCGGATCGTCGCGGTGGCCGAGGGCCTTGAGCAGGTCGTCAAAAAAGCAGTAAAGGGTTATAATCTTCTCGGGCATCCGCGTACCTCGGTGGTGTAGAGTCTGGCGATCCTACTTTACCAAGGGTCCGCGGGTGCTTCAAGCCGTGACAAATCACGCCGCTACCGAGCATCCAGTGGTGCTTCAAACGGTAGCAACTTGAGTTACTACTACTCGCAATAATGATCCGCATGTAATGACATCTACTGAAATTAGAGCAAAATTCAACGGTCTAAAAACAGAGCTTGCCAGTCTTACTAATGCCGGGTAAATTCGCGGCAAACAGTTGGAAGTAGACGTCATCGAAAGAATGCTACAGATCAAAGGCTTAGATATAACCGCAGTGAGCTGGAAGGGTTCTACAGCAGCTGATGCAGAGAATGATCTTGAGACACGTGAAGCTATTGTCGAGATTACTCAAGTAACAGGTGGTAAGGGTGGCCAGTTGTTGA
The DNA here is from genome assembly GCA_043754515.1 of Armatimonadota bacterium. Lineage (GTDB taxonomy): Bacteria > Armatimonadota > Armatimonadia > Armatimonadales > Armatimonadaceae > JACMIU01. The sequence continues at coordinate 2,679 of JAYUUO010000012.1, read as the reverse complement.
ATGTTCTGAATAACGACCAAGGCCGCAATCCATTACATAAAACTGTTATTTTGTATGCGCCGAACTATGCAAAACAGGCTACCGAAGCTCTTGACGGAAGGGTTTTAGTGGTAAAATCTCGATCGGCACTGATCAACTTACTATATTTTTTGAAAGTTACAGGAAAAAACATACATGGCAATTGAAGACAACAATGAAGACGGAGACAATATCACCTACCGATCACGTCTCATCTCAAGCGGAGAAGTTGACCATGCAGTTGAGGTACTTGCAGCTCTCCCAGAAGGACATTTGATCGAAGCTCTGCGAAAATTGTCGGAATTGTACTCCGATAGTACAAAAAGGAATCGGGAGTTTCATGGGCTAGCGTTCTGTATATTACGCCCTGGTAAGATGAGTGACACTGAAAATTACCCACATTGGCAGGACCTCGTGTTTCTATCTTACGTTGATAAATCTCGGAACAGTATCGTACGAGTTAGAGGCATAGAGCAATCAGATATCGCGGACATAAACGACTCCGTTTGTCAATTTGGGTGGTGTGCTGAGAATCATCCAGAAATTGAATTAGCAGGAACTCACAAAAATTCTCTTTGCCCGATATGCGGTGCGGAGTCATATTTGACTTGATACCCATCCTGCTCGTCTTTTGTCAGAAGATTAACTGAGGCGTGGTCATAATTCAAACCGCCCTCAAAAACGGTTTTAGTTAGGAGATGGATGTATTCTTAACCTTTTTGTCTTGCGTGAGATGATACCGTTTTTCCGCCCGATTCGCCGGTTGTCGCTTGCTCTTTTCGCTCTTGATGTCAAACGCCGTATAAAAATGGTTCATCCGCACATTTGATACTGCTGGCGAATTCGGAGCCGCTATTGGGATGAGTGGGTAAAATAAGGCTATCTTGCTCGCACGGAGGTTTGTGATGTCGTTGCGTCCCTCTATAATTCCCCTTGTACCGCCCCAAACACAGCGGATCGCTCGGCTTGCCTTTCCCAAAGGGAACCTTTACCTGACACTTCGGGACGAACTGCCCGCTCTTTTCACCGATGAACTATTCACCGGCTTGTTCCCCGAACGAGGAAAGCCCGCGCAAGCACCGTGGCGTTTGGCCCTTGTCACCATCTTGCAATATGCCGAAGGACTTTCCGACCGACGCACCGTGGAAGCCGTGCAAAGCAGAATCGATTGGAAATACTTGCTTTCTCTGGAATTAGACGACCCTGGCTTATCGAACTTCGCCGCGAAGTGTCGAGAGACGCATCGGTCTTGTGTGAGTTCCGGAAACGCCTTTTGAACGCGGATGCGGAACAACTTTTGTTGGACACGCTCCTGAGTCTTGTACGCGAAAAAGGGCTACTCAAATCAGCCGTGAAGCAAAGAACCGATTCCACCCACGTGCTTGCTGCTGTTCGCGCTCTGAACCGCGTTGAGGTCGTCAGCGAGGCGATACGGCACACTTTGGAAGCGCTTGCGCTTGCTGCACCCGACTGGGTTTGCCAAAACGCTGACAGCCAGTGGCCCGCCCGGTACGTTTCTCGTTTCGGGCACGACCACTCCCCTAAGAGCGAAGCGCAGAAGAAAGCATTGGTATCGACTATGGGAGCAGACGCATTTGCCTTACTGGAGCCACTTTTTTCTCCTGAAACCCCAGTATGGATGCGTCAAATGCCTGCGGTTGAGGTATTACGGCGCATTTTTGTACAAAACTACCAAACCACACCCGAAGGCATTACGTGGCGCGAATCCGATAATATTCCACCGGCGGCTTTATTTATCAGCTCCCCTTTTGACGCCGATGCCCACCTGGCACGTAAGCGCACTACGCAGTGGGTTGGATACAAAGTTCACTGGACGGAAACGTGTGAGAAAGACTTCCCGCTACTTATTACCCATGTGGAAACAACCGCAGGTTGCGTCGCCGATGGGGAGGTCACGCCATCCATTCACCGCGCCCTGCAAAAGAAAGACTTATTGCCACATCCGCACATTGTAGATACCGGTTATCTGGATGCAGCCCTTCTTGTTGCAAGTCAACGTGACTTCGGTGTTGAACTCTTGGGACCACCGCGCCCAGATGTGAAATGGCAAGCACAAGCCGCTCAGGGGTTTGCTGCCGAGAATTTCTCTATAGACTGGGAAAAGCGGAAGGCGACCTGCCCTACCGGTAAAACGAGCGTTAGTTGGACATCTGCCCTTGATCAGCGCGTCAACGAGGTAATAAAAATCAAGTTTTCCACGCGCGACTGTAGTGTTTGCCCAAGCCGGGAGTTGTGTACCCGTGCCGAAAAAGTCGTCCCCCGTCGCACGGTAACCCTGCGGGTACAGGAGCAACATCAGGCTCTTTTGGCAGCGCGAGCACGGGTGTTGGCTACATTCTCGCCCGCGCGAGACCGTAGTGACCACGGCTTATCAGCAATTATACGCTCACCGTGCTGGCATTGAAGGCACACTTTCACGGGGTATACGCCGGTGTCGTCTGCGCCGCACCCGGTATATAGGTTTGCCTAAGGTACATTTGGGTCACCTGTTGACAGCGGTCGCCCTCAACTTCGTTCGGTTGGGCGAGTGGTTTCTGGGTGTTCCCCGTGCCAAGACACGTCACTCCTTATTCTGGCAGGTTATGCAGGGGGCTGTCCCTGTCTCAGCAGGAGCCTGATCTGAATTCGCCAGCAGTATCA
>JAYUUO010000011.1:0-19290 GCA_043754515.1 Armatimonadota bacterium | reverse complement strand
CGTACAGGTTCGTCGGCATTACCGCGATGAAGTTCGACCCGTACTGGCGGCGACACGCCTGACAGAGCGTGATCCCCGCGATTTTCGCCAGCGCGTAGGCCGAGTTGGTCGGTTCGAGCGTGCCGGTCAGGAGGTACTCTTCGCGGATCGGTTGCGGGGACATCTTCGGGTAGATGCAGGAGGAGCCCAGGAACAGCAGTTTGGCTACCCCGGCGTCGCGCGCCGACAGGAGGATGTTGTTTTGCACGGCGAGATTGTCTACCAGGAACTCGACCGGCATAGTATCGTTGGCGAGGATGCCGCCGACGCGTGCCGCGGCAAGGTACACATATTCGGGGTGCTCGCGCATGAAAAAAGTGCGCACGGCCGCCTCGTTCGTCAGGTCGAGTTCGGCGCGGGTCCGCGTGATGATGTTCCTATACCCCGCGCTTCGCAGAGCGCGCGCCAGGGCCGATCCGACCAGCCCGCGATGCCCCGCGACGAAGATGGTCGCGTCCTGGGGTATCGCCGGGTGCTGCTCGCGGCGGCCTGTCGCGTTCCGTAGCGACACGGCATAATATTCCGACTCTTGATCCCTGTCCACTATTACTGTCTCCCTTTTGCGCCAGATACGCATACTAGGCCCATAGTACGCCGACTCGGGAACACATGAAGTTCCACTGCCGATCTCAAAATAAACCGTTAGCCTCGGTCGGTAATTACACCGGCCCCGGAAGGCTTGCCTTGTTTATCGCACGATTTTCGCCCTAACGCTATACGTGTTAATACGTATTTTTTTTGGGAACTTTTTGGAATCGCGCGGCTGTCAGCGGCTGTACTCCTGCTTCAAACTGACATTCACTCGGCGGAAGCACGCGTAACCGTCCGCGCCGCCGGGTCAAGGGCGGACGAACAAAAAACAATCCTCGACACCCGAAAACTAAGTATTTACACGTATATACAACCGTGCATAGTTGTGGTAACGTGTCCTCGGAGCGTCGCTCATCGCCTGCTCCTTTAGAAAGAAATCGTATTTTAGGTAGGAGGACACGAATTGATGAAACACTCCCCGCTCCATGGGGCCGTCGGGTTCGCCGATAAGGGCAACCCGTTACGCGCAATAATTTCGCCCGCCCGTGTCGGGTCGCGCATCGCACGCCGCGCGGGATCGGCACTCGCCCTATCGCTTCTAGGCTGGAACGTCGCCGTCGCCGCGCCCACCAACACCTTCGTGGGCGGCGGGACGGTGGGTTGGTCCGACCCCGCCAACTGGGGCGCGAACGGCGTCCCCGTAGTCGGCGGCAACTCCACGCTCGCCATCGCCATCAACCCGTCCGGGACTTTCAACAACGACCTCGGCAACGGAAGCAATCAATTCACGCTGAACAGCCTCCTGTTCAATAACGGGAGCGGCGGATACGCACTCAGCGGCGCCGTGCTCAACTTCGCGGGTAGCACGCCCTCCCTGATGCTGGATAACACGTCGGCAGTTTCAATCGCCAGTACTGTATCCCTGACTTCCTCTAATCTGACAATGACCGGGGCGGGGACACTCAACCTTTCGGGCACTGTAACCGGTGCCGGGAGTTCGGTCGCGACCGCGACCGGGCAGATACTCGTTTCCGGAACCGGCACCACGGTCAATTTTTCCGGCGGCGCGAACACCAACCTGTTGGCGATCACGGGTGCCAGCACGACGACTTCGTTCCTAGGCGGCACATATACTTTCAACGCCACCGACACGGCCAGCCCCAACTCCTCGTTCCGGGTTGATTCGCAGGGGAGCCAGGCGACGGCGGCGCAGGCGAATATCCAGGGCGGCGCGACCGTTAGCACCGTCTACACCTACATAGCCCGCGCCGTCAACAGTTTCGCCGGCACCACCGTGTCCGGAGCCGGTAGCCAGTTAATAGCCTCGAAGCAGATCATCGTCGGGTCGAACGCAGGTTCCCAGGGCATGTTGACCGTCAGCGGCGGCGGCACTGCGCGAGCGGCGTCGCAACTCATCGGGAACGGTGCCGCCGCCGGGGTCAATCCCGCCTCAAGCGGCACCGTTACGGTCACCGGCAACGGCTCCACGTTCACGTCGGTTTTGAACGGCGCGACCTCCACAGGTAACACGGGCAACATCACGGTCGGTTCCTCGGGAACGGGCGTATTAACGCTGTCGGCGGGCGGTAGCGCGAGCGCGTCGGCGGGCGGGTCGGCGACGAACACCGGTAGCATCTTCATCGGCAACAACGCGGGCAGTAACGGCACGGTTAATGTCAACGCGGCGGGGGTGAGCACGGGCGGCGGGGCGGTCACGACTCTCGCGGCGACCGGCGCACTCGCCGTCGGCTTCGGCGGTACCGGAACACTCGCGGTGCAAGGCGGCGGCACCGTCTCCGCCGGCATTACTTCCTTGATCGGCGGTCTCGCCGGTTCGGTCGGCACGGCGACGGTGAACGGCGCGAGTTCGTCCGTCGCGGTAACCACCGGGTTCCTTATCGTGGGTAGCGCGGGCACGGGTACTCTCACGCTCGACACGGGCGGCGCGGCGAGCGGCGCGAACATCGCCATCGGTGATCTGTCGGGTAGTAACGGCACAATCAACGTCAGCGCGGCGGGGATCGGCGCGGGCGGCGCGGTCACGACGCTTTCCACGGGCGCGTTACTCGTCGGAAACAACGGCGCGGGGCAACTCGTGATACAGGGCGGCGGCACCGTCTCGACCGGCTCGTCTTCGGCAATAGCGGCTCGGTCCGGCTCGACGGGAACGGTGACAGTTTCCGGCACCGGGTCGTCGCTTGCAGTAACCGGGCAGTTACAAATCGGCGGGCAGGGCGGTACCGCAGGCGGCGTGGGTCAACTCACGGTCGCGTCGGGAGCCGTAGTGAGTAGTAGCGACTCGCTCATCCTCTACAGTGGCGGCTCGCTTAGTATAGATAACGCCTCCGTGACCGCGGGAAATCTGAGTATTGGGAACCAGTCATCTGGCAACATCTCGATAACCAATAATGGGTCATTCACTTTCGGCGGGGCGAACACCAGCACGAACTACTCGGGCGTCATCAGCGGCGTGAACGGCAACCTGACGAAGACGGGCACCGGCACGATCGCCCTATCAGGCACCAGTACGTTCTCAGGAACGACGCAGGTGAATGGCGGCACTATGATCTCGAACGGCACTTTCGGTGCCGGGACGACGCAAGTAAATGCTGGAGCACTGGTGGTCAACGGCACCCTGGGCGCGGCGGGACAAACCACGGTCGCTTCCGGCGCGACGCTGTTGGGGGCGGGATCGGCGAACAACATTGTACTCAATGGCGGCGCGACGATAGCACCCGGAGGTTCGGCTGTCGCGGGGAGCGTGGGTACTCTAGGGGGAGCCTCGCTGGCGTGGAACCCAGGCGGCATACTTTCTTTCGACATCGGGGCGGGCACCGACGCGCTGAATCTGACTGGCGCGCTGACTAAAGGTAGCACGGGAAGCGGCACCGGATTCAACTTCAACTTTGCTAATAACGGAATCACAAGCAACCAGTTTTATGACCTGATACAGTTCGACACCATTAACGGATTTACCGCTTCCGACTTCAGTTACATCGGTTTGCCAGTGGGGGCGGGCAATTTCGTCATTGATACAAGTCTGAAACGGGTGCGCTTCTTGACGGGCGCGGTCGTCCCAGAATGTCCGACGCTGGGTCTCCTCATCGTCGGAACCGTGTTTGTTATCCCCCTGTGGCGGTACTCGCGCCGCGCGGGAGCCACGATGTTTTTGAAAGGGTTCACGAAATGACAATCCCGAAATCGGGTGCCACCAAGCCGACCGGCGACGTCCGACAGGTTATCCTGCGCGTCCTGATAGCGATGACTGTAGCCTGCATAGTGCTCGCGCTCGCCCCGACCGGCAGAGGCAACGGCGTCGTCATGGCGGATTACGACACCGTCGGCGGCGGCGATAACGGTGGCGGCGGCCCGTCCGGCGGCGGCGGCGACGGCGGCGACCTGTAATTCGGTGTTCACCCTGGTAAACCCAAGTGGGCCTCTGAGATCGCATCATGCCGGTGGCATGAAAATTGCAGACTATAATTCGTCGCGAATCCTAAGCGACGAGTTTACAGTTATGTTGCCGATGTTCTCCCTTTCATTCCGGTGGGGCGTCGGCAACGTTATCTGTAAGCCCTTACGATTGGTTATCCTGGCGTGGCCCAAGGCGCGGCCACTTCACGGCGTTAGGAGATGCACATGGCGGTTCGACTACTTTTAGCAGATAGCCACCCGATAGTACGGCATGGCTTACGTTGCGTACTGGAGACGGAACCGGCGTTCGAGGTCGTCGGCGAGGCGTCTGACGGGCTAATCGCCCTCCACATGATGGAGCAACTTCAGCCCACGGTAGTGTTGCTGGACTTCATCATGCCCACACTCAGTGGCCTGGAGGTCGTGCGGCGCATCAAGTTAGGATTACTCGCTACCTCTTGCGTCATGTTTACGATGCACAACAACGAGTCCTATATCCGCGAGGCGTTCCGTCAGGGTGCCGCTGGTTATCTGCTTAAGCACGAAGAGACGCACGAAATCCTGCGCGCCATACACACGGTAGTGGCGGGAGATCGGTATCTCTCTGCGGGGGGCGGGTCAATGACGCTCGCAAGTTTAGCATCCGACACCAAAGAACTCCATACGGACGATGCGTATGACACTTTGACGGCCCGCGAGCGCACCGTTTTACAGATGGTCGCAGAAGGGGCGACTAACGCCGCCATCGCCCTACTACTTTATGTTAGCGCACGCACCATCGAAATCCACCGGGCGAATGCCATGCGTAAACTGACTCTGAATAACCGCACCGCGCTGATCCGGTACGCGCTTCGGCGGGGTCTACTGAGCGCGGATTAGCATGGCGACCGTTACGCCCCCCCCCGTCGCGCCGACCGCGGCGGTCGCCTCGGGCGCGTTCCTCATGCTCGGCACCCTGTTGCAGTTGATAGCGGCCTACTACGCGGTTCGCCCCCATCGTGAAATAGTGCTATTCGCCGGAACCGTTTGCTTCGCGGCGTCATTCGTTTCGTTACCGAACCCGCTTGCGCTACTGAGCCGACGTGTACTCCTCCCCGTCGCGCTCGCCTTCCTGGCCGTCGCCGTCTGGGCGGCTCTGCGCTATCCGTCTTCCCCGTACCCGGCGTTCGCGCGTGCCGAAGTGCTACGCCTCTTTTCGGGCGCGTTGGGCTTTCTTTCCGCGCTGACCTTGCGGGCGGAATACCCACGTCTCGCGCGACGCCTCCTACTCGTCCCTCTGATTTTCGGCTGTCTACAATCTTTCGCCGATTTCTCCCGTTTAGGGAGCCGCGGCGGTATCGAGTCGGGCTTCCAGTACAGCACGTTCGCCACGCACGAGGAACTGGGATCCCTGCTACTGATTTTACTACCCTGCACGGTAGCACTGACATGGACTTACAGCCGAAGCGAGGCGACTATCGGCGGATCGCTTCGACGCTTCGCGCCGCCCGCTGTTTGTCTGGTACTGTTCCTCGCCTTGCTCACCGCGCGTTGCCGTTCCGCGTGGATCGGCGGCGCGGCGGCCCTGATCGTCGCCGTCGTTCTTCTATTTCGTTCGGGTCACGTCGGCCCGCGCGAAGCACCCCGGACCAAGGCGGCATGGTTTTCACGCGTCGGGGCACCGGCCCTCCTCGCCGTAATCGTTACGGGCGGGTTTCTCGCACTCACCAACGGGGGGGGCACTCTCGGCGCGCGAATCGTGAGCAAGACGGACGCTGGTATGGTGGGACGCTTTCCACGCTGGAGGGCGGGTGTCGTTCTTTTGCGGCGAAGTCCGTGGACGGGGATCGGGTTGGGGTCGTTTGTCGTCCTGGAGCAGACACAGACAGGAATGGGACGGACGCCTACGCAGGTGCTACGTTACGGCGCGAACCACCTGAACACCGCTTACAACTACTATGTGCAATGGGCCGTTGATGCCGGACTCATCGGATTGGTGCTCCATCTCAGTCTCCTAGCCACCTACATGATCAGCGCCTTTCGTCTGCTGGGAAACAACCCCACCGAAAACCGCGCGCATTTGATCACCGCCATCGCTCTCCTCGCCGGAACCATGGTAGACGCGTTCGCTTCGCCATCGTACGGACTGCCAGGAATTTTTAGCCTCTGGAGCGTCGTACTCGGCCTCCTGCTGGCCGGGAGCGCGGAAGAGCCGACGGCCAAGGGCGTTGTCGCTCCGCGCGGCTGAGCGCGGCCGCATCGCTCCTGGCTTCAAACTACTGGTCGGCTAATAACCCAGAGGTAAGTACGCGCCGTTATATCCGGTCACTCCGACGAACACGGTTGCGGCGATAGCTAGTAGTAGGCAGACGATCCGGGCGACCATCGTCAGATCGTCGTGTTTAATGACGCGCCACGTCGCGGCGACGAACAGTAGCCCCCCGGCGAAGAAACTCATGTTGCGGTGCCAGGTGATCGCGCGGACATGGTTGTACCCGTCGGACGCCCACTTCTCCTTGCCGCCCGAATCCAGGTAGATGCCGTACAAGCCGGAGGCAATTGCCGGGAGAATCAGTACCAGGGCGGTGATCAGCGTCCAGAATCCGACCGTGCGCCAGTTTGGCCTCCGGAACACCAGTGCGCCCGCGTCGAATGTGGCGGAAATGAAGGCGAGCGCGATAGGAAAATGCGTGGTGGCACCGTGTATGTGTTGCCACAAACTGAGCGGGTCTTTAGTGTCCATTTCAAGTTCAATACTACCACGAACAAGCGGTTAAGACAGGTGACGCGTCAAATACTCCTGGTAGATGCGGCACCGGATCTTCGCGTCCGCCACCGAGTCGCCTCGAACTAGGCCCGCCGTCCGCAACCGGTAAAACACCTCGCTACTCGGGCAAGGGGTGCCCTGCAATAGTGCCCGTACCGCCTCGACCAGTACCGGCTCCTGGCAGAGTGACAGAAACATCCGGCGGAGATGGTCGCCGTACACGCCCTCGTCCCGCCCAGCATCCTGCGCGAACCGGACGAAATTCAGCCCCGAGTCGGAAGACAGTTCGTCCAGCCCGCGCCGGGTCAGATAAGGCTGTCCGCCAACCAGATCATGAAACAGCGCGGCGTCGGAAGGGGTCAGCGGCAAGCCGTACCGCGCGTTGAGTTCCGAAACCTGTCCCGCCGTGAAATCGTCCAGCGTCAGCCGCGTGCCGACATTGAAGGGCGACTGATTCATATCCGTGATGAAAAGGTGCGCCTCCGTCGCGTAGGCAATGGCAAGCGTGAGACGTGCCCAGGGCCCGGTCGGATCGAGCGAGCGTTTGTTGTGCCAGGAACGGAACAGGCCGAACACCTCGGAGCCGAAGTCACAGGTGAACAGCCGGTCCACCTCATCGAGTGCCCAGACGAGCGGGGTTTCTTCTCCTATAGTGCCCAAAACCTCTTTGCGAAGGTACCGCTCCAGGTTCATGTTCGCGGAGCGTTTCTCGTTCCACACTTCATCGGGTAACACGTCGAGTTCCAGGTCCTCGGCGATCTTCTCGGTGAGGGCGCGATACAGCGCGTCGGCGGAGCGTAGATCCGGCGCGGAGAGCGACTGGAAGTCGGCGATAACCACCTTCGCGCCGGTGTTACGCGCTTCCTTGATGCCCCTCGCGAGGAGCGACGTCTTGCCCATCTGGCGGCCTCCTTTGACCAGCACGATGGAGTCGCGTCGCGCGATGGCTTGTGTGAACTCGTTGTCAGTCGGGCGCACGACGTAGTATTCGGAATCGAGCGGCACCGCCCCCCCCGCTTTCTCCCGTTTCGCGTGTTCCACCTTTGATTTAGCGGCTTGCGTGAAGGCGGCTATCACGTACTGAACCGCCGCTTCGTCATCATCGGACGAGTGCCAGACAGGTGCCTCTACCCGCCCCAGCGCGGAGAGAAACTTGTCGGGGAGGGGTAGTTCGTATCCCACCCGCACGGCGAGTAATTTCGGCCGTAGTCCGCTATTCGCGGCGACGACGCTCCCGGCGGTCTCCACCTCGTACTCGAACAATTCGCTGGCGCACGAAATGGCGGACAGCAGAAACACCACGGCGTCGGAGGCTGAGAACTGCGCCTCGACCTCGCTCGCCCACGCCGGCCCGAACTGCTGTTGACGTTCTATCTCAACCGCGAAGCCGCACTTCCTCAGTTCGGCTTCGAGCAATTTACCGAGGCGATCGTCTGCGGGCGCGCCCCGCCGTTTATAAACGAGCGAGATCTTTTTACCGGCTCCGATGGGGGGGCGGTCGCCTTTCACGTCGGCGGTGGACTCACCGAGAGCGGTTGACTTCGGGGTCGGTCCCGTCGCGGCAACCCTGGGCGCGGCGGAATTGGCTCTGTGCTCGCGAATTTTCTCCGGCACCGAACGGTTACCGACATCACCCATTACCAGGTTGAAAAGGTGAACCTTCGCTCCGTGCTTCACCGTCACTTCGCCCATATCAGTCAGACAGTTATCGTACGACTCGAACGCGCGTACCATGTCGGCCGACATCGCGGACAGCAGAATGTGCCCGCCGTCGCCGCAGTCCATCACGCGTTGCGCGAGGTTGATGCCCGCCCCGGACACATTTTCATTGCCGTTTATGTCGGGGACACGGGTGACCGGCCCGCTGTGTACCCCCATCCGAAGACGCAGGTGCGGGCGGGAGTAGAGGAGGCGGGCGATTTCCGTAGCACACTGCACCGGCGCGAGCGGGTCACGAAAGAAGATCAGTGCCATGCCGTCGCCGGTGTCCGAACCGATCAGCTCGCCACGAACCTCGGCACGCTGGAACTCCGGCGTTCCGCGCACCAACGCCCGTAGCTCGCGTGATGTACGGTCCTGCTCCTCCATGGACAGCCGGGAGAAGCCGACGAGGTCGAGGAACAGGATGTGCCCGATCTCCGCGCTGATCCGCCCGCTGTAGCGTACGGCGTCGGCGACGAGATTTTCGGCTATTGTTTCAACGGTAGTAACGGCGTCCCGGTTCATCAGGCGGACTCCTCGGTGTGCGAACGGCGCGCAAAAAATGGCGGTGTGATATTTTTCACAGTATACCCCGTTTTCGGTCATCGCTTAGGCAGGTAAAATCGAACGCCATACCAGACCCTTCACGGCAGGAACCGCTTCACGATCACGTCGCGCCGTCGCCAGATCGTCGCCTTGCCAACGGAGCCGGGTGCGCCCGCGCTATCCCCCCCGACCGTCTCTGCCGTGCGCCCGTTGCCGATGTAGAGCGCGACGTGTCCGGGGTACACCAGCGTGTCACCGTAGCGCAGTTCATCACGCACCCGCGCCCCCTGCTTCGTCCGACCCATCTCCGCCGAAGTGCGCGGGAGCGTGATCCCCAGATCTAGATGCATCGCCCCCACGAACCCGGAGCAGTCGGTCCCGCTTTTGGTCGTCCCGCCCCACTTGTAAGGAACCCCCTGCCACTCCTCGATTCCCACGAGGAGTGTGCGCCCGCGATCCCCGCGCGGCGTTGCATACTCATCGCCGAGCGGCACCCGGACATACCCCCCGTAGCCGTCGGCATCCGTCGGGTGCGCGGGTTGGAGACGCCGGACGCCGTGCTCCGTCGCCACGAACGCCCCCTCCCTGTCGGCGAGTAGCGCGGTGACGGTGCTACCCGCCCCGTTCCACGGCATGTAGCACTCCCGCCGCTCACCGGACGAATCGGCATGAAAAACGATCCCGCCCTGCGTCCACCAGATGCCGCTCCCCCCGATAGACACGGCGTCGGCACTTTGCGGCGCGCGGGCATTGTAGTCGCCGGACACGCCGAGCGGGATGGGTCGCGGTGCGAAGGATGCGGCGCGGTCCGCCCAGGTGGCGCATTGCAACATGCTTACCCGCCCGTACCCTTCCGCGCATTCCGGTATTACGACGCCGAACGAGGTCAGAGCGAGGGACGGGCTTCCGCTACCGGTCAGGTCGGCGCGGGTCATAAACTGCCCCCCGTCGCTCCATTTGCGGAGGGGGGTTCGCGCGTCCCCACTCCATAAATGGAGCGAGCCGCCCCCGCCCCCCGCGTCCGGCGTCGCGAACAGCAACACCGCGTCGGAGTTTTTCGCGCCCGAACCCATGTAGCAACGCACGAGGGTGTCGGAGTAGGTGGAAGCGATGTCGGCGGGTAGCACGTCCGCGAGCGACTTCAAGGTACCATCCGACTCCCGGACGCGCGTCGCCAACGCCCCCATCAGCACCAGCCGTTCGCCGAGCATCGCCAGCCGCTCGACCCAGGGTGCTTGGACCGGAGCAGTCGAGACGTCCGCCGCCTCCGCTCCCGCCGTGCTTGTCGGTCGCTCGCCCACGTCAAACGCCGTCACGCTCCGGCTACGCGCGTTAAAGGTGAACACGCGATCACCCGACGCGCCGCTTATCCAGCTGAAGCCTTCGCCGCCGACCGCGAGCGCACGAACCGCGCCGTTCATGCCCGTCACCCGGACAACACTCCCGCGCTTTGTCGCCTCGTTCCAGGTCGCGATCCCGCCGTCAGGCAAACCCAGATACAGCGTGTTGCCGTATTTCGTTAGCATGGAGACGCGGGGCATGGAGAGCGGCGCGGCAGAGTCGGCGATGGTGGCGGGCACGGCTTCCGAAGGTGACGCGTCGGGGAGCGCGCGCATCCGAAGCGCATGCGCGAGAGGCCATCCACGGCGGGAGGGGAGCGTCTGGATAGGAGGCCGGGGCTGGGCGGTATTGGTCTTAGTCAGAGCGGACGTTGCCGGCGCGGCATCCGGCGTCGCGGCGGGAGCGATCACGGGGGGCGGTGTTGCGCTGTCGTTGCGCACGTAGACCTTCAGCGAGTCAATCACCCGTTCCGGCACCGCCGCGCCCGGATCCACCAGAACGACCTCCAGCCAGTGCCAGCCGTCGGACACTTTCGTAGTGTCCCAGCGTAACATATATGGCAACTTGTCGCAGACAAAGGTTTCTTTCGTGCGCGGGAGGCGAACCACGAAGGAGACCCCGGCGGGGCGGGAAGTGCTCGCCGTGTCACGACCGACGCGGAATGTTTCCACGCCCGATACGGAGCGAACGCCGGTGTCGGCGGAACGCGTCTCCCAGCGCGGACCTGTCGCGCCGGGAGTCTGGGCATGCGACGCGAGAGGTAGGGGCGCGAAAAGCACCCCGACTATTATGGCGGCGAGAAAAAGTCGTTTCATAGTCGGTACAGGTTTGTGAGTGAATCAGTTACCGTTTCCCCGCGCCGAACCGTTTCTCCTTTGTCGCATTTCTCACACGCCGAAACAGCCTCCCTCTTCCGAACCTCAAACACGTAAGATAAGGAGGAAGGCATGCGGGTGATTTTCGAAAGCATCCGTGACACGAACAGGTGGAATGACACCGGCAACTTTAGCGCGGGGGCGGTGCCGCGCGACACAGCTACATTATCACTCTGAACTACTCGGAAAGGGAACGCTATGGACACGCTGTATGCGACACTTCGAGAACGCCGCCGCCCGGAAGAGATCGCCGAACTACTCTTGAATGACGCGGTTTTCGGGTTCACCGCCGCCGAGCGAAAGATCCTCGACCGCGCCGCACGCCACTCCCTGCGTAAAAACGCGTGGGGATACACATCCCTATCGGAAACGTTCGCCGCCCCTGTCGGCGCGGAGCAACAGGTCGCGAAAATAGGCGAGATTTTCGGCGTATCCCATCTGCAACCCGCATGGTGCGGAGACCCGGACGCGGTGGAGACGTTCGCACGCCTCGTCAACCCGGTCATCGGAAAGACGTTCGGGGCGAACGACTTCCGCCATGACCGTCTGGATCACGGCGAGCGTGTCTCGTCCGGCCTGGGGCACCTGTCACGTCGTCAGTACAACAAACGGTTCCGTCTCTTAAAGCGTCTGGAGGAAAAGACGATGGTGCTAGCCCGTGAGACGAACAAGTCGCGCCTCACCCGCGTCGGCAAATCCGGGTTCGCCTCGGAAATTATGCGAGAGATTTTCGTGCGCGACGCGGCTTCGGCGGCGTTCGTCGCGTACTTCACCGCGCGGTGCAACTTGCGGAGCGAGTTTACCATCGGCGGGCAGGAGAAGCCGTTCGACCAGATCGCCGAAATGCTGTATGAGCGGGCGGCGCGGAGTGAAACCGTTTCGTGGGAGATTATCGCGTCGGTTTTCCCATGCGCGGATGTCCTCGCGCATCTCACGGACGAGCAGAAGGGCGTCCTTTTGTCGCGTCATTTCGTCGTGCTCACAGAGGTCGCGGAGATGTTGCGCGGCGTGTTCGACGGCACGGCGATTGATCGGACTAACATGGTCGTCCGGCGCGGCAACGACAGCACGACCTGGAACAATCTCGCGTCCGCCTGGAACAAAGCGCGTTCGGGGTATTTCGCGGTGTTATTCGCCCTCGGGATGGACGACCTTCTGGGCGTAGTCTGCCCTGGTAAGGTGCTCCGCCTGATGGCGGCGGACGTGGTCGCGTGGCAATTTCAGGCGGGCCAGGGGTTGCACGCGGATGTGGCCGTGTGGCGCGAACTGCCCCTGCCCTGGGAAGTGCTGACCGGCAAGGCACTTTGTACACGGGACATTATCGAGCGGGTTTGCATCCGGCACGGTGTTGACCCGGCGAAATCCGGCTGGACCGCGCCCCGACCGCCCGCGCGTGCCGTCCCGTTCCGCCCGACGCCGGAACTGGTACACGGGATGTCGGTCGGTAGTCCGTTCCTGGCGAAGATGCTGCGCGAGGCCCGTTTCTTCAGCGGGCACAGGCAAAACTAGTTTTGCCGAGCCGTTACGCGGGCCCGCGTACGAGGCGGACACGCGTAACCAACGCTACGCGCTTCTTTGCGATGCCACGCGGCTATTTAGCGGAACGCCACCCGCGCGCGATACAGTAGCAATGACTCCGGGGTAGCTCAGTGGCAGAGCGGTCGGCTCTTTCCCGACTGGACGCTGGTTCAAGCCCAGCCCCCGGAGTCACTTCTTCATCGGCGGCGGCACCCGCGCCGTCCGGTCTTTCATCCAGTCGCCCCCGTCATCCTTGCCGTCCTCGCCCACACTGTACCAGATGGTGGCACCGTCGGGTAAGTCGCGGCGGCGGAGCGGGACATGCGGCTTGCCCGCGAACGGGTCATCCGGGACTGGCGTGTGCCGCCCGTTTACCTGGTTCCAGACGGCGGTAGTCAGTGCCCTATCCGTGTCCCGCATCAGCCGAGTGAGCGGGACGTTCTCCCACTGCGTCGGCTCCATCCACTGGGGGTGCCCTTCCATCTGACGTTCGACATGCGCGTCCCAGGACTCCGTTATTTTCCATATCGTATAAGGGCGCGAGCGGTCCGGGTGGTTGCGCAAACGCGAAGCAACACCCGCCATCACCCAGGCGTTCAACGCTTCCTGCGAGTCATTGTTCACCCTGTGACCTAGCACGAAATCGAGGCGGTTAAGAAGACTCAGAATCGGGATGGAGCCAATGACATTAATCTTGTCGCGCTCATACTTCTCTGACCGCCGCCGATGTAATTCCGCGTGGATTTGACTCCAGTCGTCGCGAAGAATCGCCCGGAGGCGGGACGATGCCGACGGTTCATCGGGCGGAGGACTTAGCAGAAACATCATCGGCCCCTGATTCCCGAAGCGCATCAGCGAGTTTTTCGCCTGGGGCGACTCGCGCAGGATGCGTAAGGCAAGTAGCTCAATGGACATTCCGTTACCATTCCCGGAAAAGGTGCTCTGTGATTGTAGCTGGCGGGCTGTGCGAACGGCGGTGGTCAGATCCGAGACCGCGCCATTCATGTCACCTCGGTCACGGGCCTCGACCGCGCGAGCCAGATACATAGCCGCGGAAAGGTTACAGGCGTGGAAGCCTTCCCACCCGTCATGGCTGGCGCGCGGCGGCAGGTGGCAATTCACTTTCCAGGACGCACGATCCGCGTCCGGCATGAACGGCCTGTACTTTGTCAGCAGTGCCAGGACCTCGGAACGTTTGACTTTTCGCCGCGTACGGGGGTTCGCGTAGCCCCATAGAATGTTATACTGGTCGAGTTTACCATCGGGACTGTTCGCCCGCATTTTGGCGTCGAGCAAAATCCAGTCAACGCCCGCGTCCGTCGCCGGGTCGAATCTGGGCGGCGCGGGAACCGCGTCCGTAAACCCGGCCTTTCTCGCCCGCTCCCGCTCTTTGGGCAGTCGCAGTGCCCACTCGACCTGGAAGTTCTCCTCGGCGGCGAATAGTTGCGCCAGCCCGAACTCCAGCAGGCAGAATGCCGCGACGCCCGCGCCCCACGCGAGTGCGACCCGCGTCCGCGCCGACACCCCGCCCCGTGCGAGCGAGACCCGCGCCGACACCCCGCTCCTCACGCGCTAAACCTCTCCTCGCCGCCGACAAACACCCGCTCGACGCGGAGCGAGTTCACCGCCTCGGCGGTCTCGCACGCGAGCAGATCGCCCGACAGCACCACGAAGTCGGCGAGTTTGCCCACCGTCAAAGAGCCGACCTCGTGTTCTTGGTGCGACGCATATGCCCCGCCGACGCAGTACAGGCGCAACGCCTCGGCCATGGTCAAACGCTCGTCCGGCGACCACGGATCGCGGAACACGGCTGCCGCGAGACAGGCGAACGGGTCCAGCCGCTCCACGGGGCAGTCCGACGACAGGGCGAGCGGGATGCCCCCGTCGTGCATCCGGCGGAACGGGTACGCCCCCGCCGCCCGCTCCGCGCCGACGCGCACCCCTGTCCAGGTGTCGGACGTCACGAACTGCGGTTGCAGGACGCCTAAAATCTGGTGTGACGCCATCCACGCTAGCAGATCGGGCGGCAGGATCGAGGCGTGCTCTATCCGGTGCCGGTGGTACGAGTTCGGGCGGTCATCGTGGTCGAGCGCGTACTCGATGGCGTTCAGCGTCTCGCGCACCGCCTGATCCCCGATGGCGTGGATGACAAGCTGCCAGCCCTTGCGCTGGGCGTCTAACGCCTTCACCTTCAGGTCTTCCGGGTCATAGATTCGGATCCCGGTGTTGGTCGGATGTTTCGGGTCGTCGGCGTAGGGCGCGGCGAGGAGCGCGGTGCGGGCACCGAGCGAGCCGTCCGTGAACAGTTTCGCCCCGCCGTATCGAAGCCACTCGTCGCCAAACCCCGTGGCGATGCCGTTCTCGGCGAGCGAGCCGACCGCCGCCTTATGAGGCGGATGCGCCGTGACACGCACCGGCGGCAACTGCTTTTTGCGCTTCAGACGAAGATAGGCACCCATCTGATCCGGCGTATCGAGCAAGGTGCCGACCGAGGTAATGCCGCGCGAGAGGGCGACGTTCAGCGCGGTGGACACGGCCTCCTCGCTCTCCGACTCGCTCATCGGTGGCACGTATTTGCGGAGTGCGCCGATAGCTGTTTCAGTGTACAGCCCGGCGTCCGCATCGCCGAGGGCACGTTCGTCGTCGGTTAGTAGCGACAACGCCGCCGAGTTCGCCACCACCGCGTGCCCGCAGACGCGGGTGATCAGCACCGGACGCGTCGCTGAGACCCGGTCCAAATCGGCGCGGGTCGGGAACCGTTGCTCACGCAGTTTGTCCTGGTCGAACCCACGCCCCAAAATCCACCCATCGCTCTTACCCGCCGCCTCGGAAAGTCGCGCCAGCAATTCGTCCAGATCGCCCGTCCCGCTCAGGTCTGCTTGCCGCATCAGAAGCATGCCGAACCAGTAGACGTGCAGGTGCGCGTCGCAAAACCCCGGCACAACGGGCTTCCCGCCCAGGTCAACGCGCCGGGTCCCCGCGCCGATATAGGTAGCCGCCCCCGTATCGTCGCCGACATAGACGACGCGACCGCCGCACACGGCTAAGGCGGTCGCCGTCGGCACCGCGTCGTCCAGCGTCGTGAACGCCCCGTTTGTAAACACCGCGTCCGCAAAAAGCATGAGTTGTTCCTTCGGGATATTATACGCTATGCTTCGCGCCGTCGTCATGAACATCGGAATCGTCCTCGCGGCGATCTACGTCGTCGTCTGCGGCGTGCTTTTCTTTGTGCAGGAACACCTGATTTTCTACCCGCAGGTGCTAAGCACTGCCTACGCCTTCGACTTCCCCGGTCGGCACGAGGAGGTCTGGCTGACGACGAAGGGCGGCACCCGCCTCAACGCGCTGTATTTCACCGTCCCCCGTCCCAAAGGCGCGATTCTGTATCTGCACGGCAACGGCGGCAGTCTGCGCGGCTGGGGTCGCGAGGCGCAAAGCCTGAACGCCGCCGGGTACGACGTGCTCTTGCCCGATTACCCCGGCTACGGCAAGAGCGGCGGCACCCTGTCCGGCGAGGCGCAGCTGCATGAGACCGCGACGCTCGCGTACGCCTACCTCAAAGCGCGGTACCCGGAGACACAGCTGACCGTGATCGGGCGTTCGCTCGGCACCGGGATGGCCACCCGCGTCGCCGCGCTCAATCACCCCCGCGCGCTGATTCTGATCACGCCCTACTTCAGCCTGACGGAGCAGGCGCTCAGCCGATTCCCGTTCATACCACCGTTCATCGTCAAGTACCCCATCCCGACGCGGGACTGGATCGGCGACGTGCGTTGTCCTGTCACGCTGATACACGGCACGCGCGACGACGTGATCGCCTACTCCGGCTCGCGCAAACTCCTGCCGCTCATCCGGTCGACGGGCAAACTGGTGACGATAGAAGGTGCGGGGCACAACGATCTGCAGGACTACGACGGATACAAGGCGGCGATGGCGGAGGCGTTGCCGTAAGCGGGCGCGTTACTACGCTGTCCGCGCGCGGTGGAACTAAGGCCCTGGTTTCCGGGGTGTCCAAAAAAGGCAGGAAAACAGGGTTCGGTCGTGGAAACACGCTCTCATGCCCCACCCTATTGACCCCCAACTCCTCGCCACCCGGCTACGCTCCGTGTCCGACCGCGACAGTTTCTTCGCCTTTCTCGCGGACGAGTCCGGCGGTCTCGGATGGACAGATGTTTCGCCCGACACGACGTTCGATTACACCGCTGACGAGCTTGCTCTCGGGGAGAGTTCCGGGCAACGCATCCACTCCATTCAGCAGATTCAAAATATTTCCGCCAACCAGCCTTTCGGCGTCTTCCTTATCGAGTTTACGTCGGGCAAGTCGCTCGAAACATTGCCGCTCCGCGCCGTCCTGCGCGGGCTTTCCGAGTCACGGCGTGACGCGTTGCTCAACGCCTGGAACACCGGCGACCTGATTTTCTTCTGCACCGCCGACTACAAAGAGTTTTCCGTGGCGCACTTTCGTGGCTCCTCGCATACGCGGGCGACTATTTCCGTGTTCGGTTGGAAACACGGCGGCACTGCCCTGCAAACCCTATGCAAGCACAACCTGCCGTGTCTGCGGAAGCCAGAAGACCTGTCAAACGCCAACGCGTGGCGCGAACAGTGGGTGGCGGCATGGGATGTGGAAGCGGCGACGAAACGCTTCTACAGGGAGTTCAAGCGCGTGTTTCTGGAGGCCGAGGACTCGATCACCGGCATCGCCAGCGTGGGGAAGAAGCGACTGTACACGTTGCGCCTCTTCAACCGCCTGATGTTTATCCACTTCCTCGGCAAAAAAGGATGGCTCGAAGCACCGGGCGGCAACAACGACAAGGACTACCTGCAAGCTCTCTGGGACGGGCGACAGGTCGGCAGTAACTTTTACGAGACGCACTTATCACCGCTATTTTTCGCCGCGCTGAACAATCCCCAGAGTCTTGAAATCAAAAACCCCGCGATGGAGTCGCTGGTCGGGCGCGTACCATTCCTGAATGGTGGGCTTTTCGCCAAGGCCGCCGGAGGGGACGCGGTGATTCCCGGCGACATGGTCGGCGAGAACGTCCCGGATTCCGTCTGCGCGGCTATCTTATCCGAACTGTTCGCCCCGTTTAACTTCACGATTACCGAGTCCACACTCCTATTTACCGAGGTCGCGGTTGATCCCGAAATGCTCGGTCAGGTGTTCGAGGAACTAGTCAACTTGCAGACCGAGGCAGGGAACCTGCGTAAAGACACCGGCTCCTACTATACGCCGCGCCCCATTGTGTCGTTCATGTGCCGCGAAACATTGAAGGGGTACCTATCCGACTCCGGCGCGTCGCCATACTCCGACGCGATCTACGCCCTGGTGGACGCCGATACGACCGACCTGCGCCGCGCCGCCGCGAACCACCTACCCAACGCGCTGACCCGCGATCTGCTCCAGAGACTGCGCGACGTGACCGTCTGCGACCCGGCCTGTGGATCCGGCGCGTACCTGCTCGGGATGCTCGGCGAGATATTCGACCTTGCCGAGAGTCTCGAACTGCACCTCGAAGAGCCGACCGCGCATGACCGGCACAAGCGCAAACTCGCCATCATCGAACGGAACCTGTATGGCGCGGACCTCGAACCATTCGCAACCGACATCGCCCGTTTGCGCTTGTGGCTCTCACTGGTGGTGGACGACACACGCAACCCGCTCAAAGATGGCACGGTGAACGTCGCGCTCCCCAACCTCGACTTCAAGATAGAGTGCGGCGATTCCCTGTCCGCGCCAAATCCCGGAAGCCTCGGACTCGAGGGGTACATGTTCAAGGGACACGCGACGAAACTCAAGGAAATGTACCGGGAATTCTTCAACACGAGGGAACCCGACGTTAAAGCCCGCCTTTACAAAGAAATCGCCGTGGAACGCGACAAGATACGCAAGTTACTTGGCGTTGACCCCAACGAAATCGGCATGGATTGGCGCGTCGCGTTCGCGCAGGTGTTCGCGCCGCGCTCCTCTTCTGGCGGGTCAAACGAGCCGGCGCTTGGCGGCTTCGACATAGTTCTTGCCAATCCTCCGTACGGCGCGAACGTCGCCGATGCCGTCCGCGACCGTTACTTCGACCGCTCCAAGACGGACGAGCGCGGCATGAGCAAGGATACTTACGGCTTGTTCATGGCGCGTGCCCTGCAACTACTCGCGCCGGGCGGGCAGTTCTCTATGATCGTGTCGGACACATGGCGCACGATCAAGACATTCCGCCCCCTGCGCAAGCGATTACTCAAGGAAACGTCGGCGCGGCATGTGCTCGATGTTCCCAGCTGGGTGTTCGAGACGCCGACCGTGAACACCAGCATCGTGACGCTGACGAAACGCCCGCCGAAACCGGGTCACACCCTGATAGCGGGCGATCTCCGCGCAATTCCCCCCCGGCAATGGGACACGCTCACGCGGAACCTGCGCGCCGTCGCCACCCACTCCCCCGACGTCCAAACTCTCGACTACGCCCGCTACACGGTGCCATAGGCGGTGATCGGTGGCCACGACAACGCCGCGTTCTTTATCGGCTCGCCGCGCCTGTACGCCCTGATGAGCGACCCGCGCTTCGTCAAGCTCGGCGACATCGC
>JAYUUO010000010.1:0-19489 GCA_043754515.1 Armatimonadota bacterium | reverse complement strand
GCATGGGATGTCATCCTTTTGTAGGGCTAAAGTTTGGCGACTTCATTCTACATCGGGATGACCGACTTGTTTCAACTCAAGATTCGGGTTTAGTTAATGAGACCAACTAGGTGGGGTCGTTTCTTGCCGCGCCAGCGAGTCGGTGTCCCCCGCGCCGATGCCGGGGGACGAGAAACAATGACGCAACGTACCATGACGGGCAAACATTATTCGCGCGTCAGCGGAGATTTTCCCGCTCCGAGAAGGCGTCGAACGAGCACAGGGCGCGTTGTCCCATCAGCGTCCCGCGTTCCTTCTTGTCGCGCACTCGATCCCCCGCGAGCGGCGGCAAGATACCCCAGCAGGCGTTCATCGGCGCGAACTGCTTGCCTTCGTACGCACTCACATACTGCGTAAGCGAGCCGAGGATCGTGTCGGGCGGGAACTGAAGCGGCTCCGCCTTCGCCGCCAGCCGCGCCGCGTTGATCCCGGCGATCATCCCCATCGCGGCGGACTCTAGGTAGCCCTCGACGCCCACGATCTGTCCGGCGAAAAACAGGCTGGGCGCGGAGCGGAGTCGGAGCGAGGCGTCGAGCAGAGTCGGGGAGTGTATGTAGGTGTTGCGGTGCATCACGCCGAACCGGACGAACTCGGCACTTTCGAGTCCGGGGATCATACGGAAGATGCGCTTCTGCTCGCCCCACTTAAGGCGCGTCTGAAAGCCCACCATGTTGAACAGGGTGCCCGCGCTATTTTCCTGGCGCAACTGGACCACGGCGTGCGGCCACCGGCCGGTACGCGGGTCGGTCAGGCCGACCGGCTTGAGCGGCCCGAATGCCAGGGTGCGCGGGCCGCGCGCGGCGAGTTCTTCGACTGGAAGGCACGCCTCGAAATACTTCACGTCCTCGAAGTCATGGATTGGTGCCTTCTCCGCGCCCGCGATCTCGGCGACGATGTTCTCGTACTCCTCGCGGTTTAGCGGGCAGTTCAGGTAGGCCGCGTCATCGCTCCCGTCGGTCTCGAGCCCTTTGCCACGGCGCGAGGCGCGGAAAACTTTGGAATAGTCTATCGTGCTCGCGTCTATGATCGGTGCCACGGCGTCGTAGAAGTACAGGTCGTACCGCCCGGTGAGTTCGCCGATCCGCGCCGCGAGCGCGTCGCTGGTGAGCGGGCCGGTCGCGATAACGGTCACCGCGTCCGGCGATATGTCGGTCGCCTCCGCGCGGACGAACGTGATATTGGGGTGGCTTTCGAGGCGACGGGTCACGAGTTCGGAAAAGGCGTCCCGGTCAACCGCGAGTGCCTCCCCGGCGGGCACGGCGGTCTGGTCGGCGCAGGAGACGATCAGCGAGTCGAGCCGCCGCATCTCCTCTTTCAGCACGCCCGAGGCGTTCGATAGGTGGTTCGATTTAAACGAGTTGGAGCAGACGATCTCTGCCGCTTTGTCGGTCTGGTGCGCGGGGGACTGGCGGACCGGCCGCATCTCGACCAGCCGGACGCGGGCACCGCGCCGCGCGGCTTGCCACGCCGCTTCGCTCCCCGCCATACCCGCCCCCAATACGATCACTTCTTCGCCCTGATTACCGTAAGAACTCATTCGCCCATTATATCGCGAGCGCGGTGGTCGGGTACCCCCCGCCGTGATAATACAGAAGCATATCCCCGGATAAAAGCACGGCGGGGCAACCGCGTCGACTAAACGAACAAAGGCACCAACCATGACGGATTATCTCCCGCTCGGATCACGCTTTACGGAGGCACTCGCGTACGCCACGGGTTTGCACGCGACCCAGATTCGCAAAGGCACCCAAGGCGTCGGGGGGCCGGGCAGTCCCGCGATCCCCTACGTCGCGCATCTACTCGGTGTCACCGCTCTCGTGCTAGAACACGGTGGTGGGGAGACGGAGGCGACCGCCGCGCTACTGCACGACGCGGTCGAGGATCAGGGCGGCTTACCCCGGCTAGCGGACATTGAGGCGCGGTTCGGGCCGGACGTCGCCCACATAGTCGCCGCCTGTACGGACGGCGACCGCTGGAGCCTCGCCGAGGACGGCACCCCACTACTGACATGGCGGGGTCGGAAGGAAACCTACGTCCGGCATCTGCCCAGCGAGAGCGTGAGCGTACTTCTGGTCTCCGCGTCGGATAAACGGCACAACGCGCAGGCTATATTAGACGATCTGCGGGCGGCGAAGGGGGCGGCGGACGCCGGAGCCGCCGAGGCGGGCTTGTGGTCGCGGTTCAAGCCGGGGCGGGATGAGACGCTCCGGTATTACGAGGCCCTCGCGGGGGCCTATCAAGCCGCCGCCGTGACGCGAACGCATCCCGGCTTAGGCAGACTCACCGGCGAGTTCGCCCGCGTCGTCGCCGAACTGTCCGCCGAAGCGGGGCCAAACCACTCGCCGCGCTGGTAGGGGCTACCGGGACGCGCCGCATTCGATCGTGACGTTGATCATGTGCACGGCGCGTCCTGGAGTTACTACGCCGGACTCGGAATCGCGGTACAGGTAAAATAACGTATTCAAGTCCCGCTCCGTGATTACGCTCTGCGAGGTGAGCGAGGCGAACATCATATCCGAGGTAGCATCGCTGTGGCCGTGAATACCCAAAGCATGGCCGAGCTCGTGAACGGCGGTCGCGACCTGATCCGAGACAGGGCCAGACCGGGCTATCCGCACATCGGCACTCGTCAACTCGTTCTTAGACGCGTCGTACGCGTAATGCGTCTTGCCGACCACGCCCGGCTCGAAGGTGTCCGTCCCGACCAGATTAAAGGAGACTTGCGCGGTGTCGGACGTCGGGGCGCGCTCCCAGTGGAAGAACCCGCCGGTCGCCTCCTCCCAGCGCGTTAGGGCGGCGGAACCCACCGCGGCATCGGCGTCCCCTGGAAAGAAGACGCGGAGCGTCCTGCCGCGCCAGATCCCGTGCGACTCAATCCGTGAATCGTAGTTCGGAGCGAACGACCGGGAGACGGCGTCGGGTAAAGACGCGCGGCTATCGGATGCCACGGGCGCGGAAGACCCGCCAGTGGCACCGCCCCCACACCCCGCCAGTAGAAGGCTGACGGCGACAGCGGATGCGATTACGGAACGGCGCGGTGCCGACGCGAACGAACTCGGGAACAATTTGCGTGCGATCAATTGAATAACCTCGTTGAGCGATCTTAGAATATGTGCACGAACTACCCTGACGGAGCAAGAAAGGCGAAATGAATAATCCACGGCATACTTATGTTTACCTCATCATTATCGGTCAATGCTCGCGTTTTCTGGAGGAGAAATCGGCACGGAGAAGTACCGACTCCGCCGACACTAGTGTCCCCGCGTCCGGTCACCGCATATTAGCTCACTGATATACACCCCGTGCCGACCACGCGCCGCTTTCGAGGCACCGCCGAGTGCAGTCGGCGAGTAGTACAGGTAAAAGAGCGTGTTCTGGTCGCGCTGGGTAATCGCGGCCGGGGGGATGCTCGTCGCGAACATCAGGTCATTATCATCCAGACTGTGCTTTTCGATTCCGAGCGCGTGGCCGAATTCGTGGGCAGTGACGTCCAGGAGTCCATCGGCACTCTGATCCGCCCTCACCTGAATGACCGATTTTTTCAATACCGCGTGCGCCGTGTCGGTTACATCCGGGTAAAAGAACGAGTAGTTGGTCACGCCCAGACCGCTGGAAGTCGTGCCGTTCAGACGGCGAACATCGGTCACGAAATAGATCTCGATGTCTGAGTTCGCCACGTCGTCCACCAGCGTGAAAAGGAAATCTCCCCCGGTCTGCGCCGTCCACAGGTCGAGCGATTGGCGAACGAGGGCGCGGACGGCGTCATCCGGTAACGTCGGTGCCGGGACATTATCCTTGATGTTGTTGACTCCCGCGTGAATAAATACGCGCAGTTTTTTGTTGTCCGCCCAGCGCAGATACCGGCTCGCGTCGCTCGGGATGTAATTCGGGGAGAAGTTCGACCGCATCGTGCGATCCAGCGCGCTACCGGCCGCGGGCGGCACCGGAGTCGGGGGCGCGACAGGCGTAGGGGTTGGCGTCGGAGTCGCCACAGGTGTGCCCCCGCCCGACCCGCCGCAACCAGCAAGGAGGGATATAAGGACGGCAAAAGCACCGAGGATAGTGAGCCCCGAGCGTGCCCCGAGGAGGGGGAAAGCCTTCGTAATTTTTTTTTCTGGTCTGAACATCAAGGCAACTCCCAGCAAAAGCGGACTATGAGTATGGGAACGTTTTGTTGCGTGCCACTACGATGATACCCGCGCCATTACCCGTTCACAAGCAAGAACCGTGCCATAGTAAGATATTCAACACTCGCCGGGGATCAGGAGGGGAATTACCGCGTCCGCCGTGGCGGTGGGATGGGAAAGGAGCGGGAGAGCGGATCATCTCCCGCCCCACGAGGCTAGTTGATAGACGACACTAGTTTGAACATCGGCCCCATGATGGAGATGGCGATGAACCCGACGATGACGCCCATAAAAACGATCAACATCGGCTCGATAATACTCGTCAATCCCTTGACCTGCGCGTCTACTTCCTTGTCGTAGAAGTCGGCGACTTTGGTCAGCATTTCCGACAGCCGCCCGGTCTCCTCGCCGATGTCAATCATGTGCGTCACCATGAGCGGGAACAGGCCGGAGGCGGCGAGCGGGGTGGAGATACGTTGCCCGTCCCGGATGGCAGAGCGGGCATCGTTGATCGCCTTCGTCAGCACCGCGTTCCCCGCCGTCTCGCCGATGATTTCCATCGCGCGCATCATCGGCACGCCCGCCGCGATTAGCACCCCGAAAGTACGGGAGAAGCGTGAGACGGACATCTTCAAGACCATGTCGCCGATGAGCGGGAACTTCAGTTTTACCATGTCCAACTGCATACGACCGCCCGGCGTCTTATAGTACTGGCGGAACGCAAGGAAGGTAGCGACGCTGATCGCGGGGATCGCGAACCAGCCGACGTGGACGATCCAGTCCGAAATGCTAAACATCACCTGGGTGGTGACCGGCAACTCCACCTTGATGTCCTGGAATATCTCTTTGAAGCGCGGCAGGACGAAGGCGAACAGGGCGAAAATCATCAGCACGGAGAAAATGAGGACGATGATCGGGTAGATCATCGCGGCGGTAATCTTCTGCTTGATCTCCATCTCCTTCTCCAGAAAGGTAGCCAAACGGTCCAGTATGTTATCCAGGATACCGCCGATCTCCGCCGCCTTGATCATGTTCACATACAGGCGGCTGAAACAGGACGGATGTTTCCCCAGAGCGTCACCCAGGTTCGACCCCGCCTTGATATCCTTGCGCACCTGGTTCACCGCGTTCTTGAGCGGCACGTCTTTCGTCTGCGCTTCGAGAATATCCAGGCATTTCGACACCGGAATACCGGCGTCAATCATGGTTGCGAACTGCCGCGAGAAGACGACGATGCTCACCAGTTTTGGGCCGCCGTAGGTCGCTTTCATGCTGAAGACGTTACTCTTGCGTTCCTGAACCGACAGAATGCTGAATTTCTGCTCGCGCAGTTTAGAGAGTACCTGTTGCTCCGTCTCCGCCTCGATAGAGGATTTGACCTGCCGCCCTATAGAATCAATCGCCTCGTAAGTAAATGTAGCCATGTGTGTTTCCCTTCAAATATTTCTCGAACCCCATCTGCGGGCGTCGCCCCGAACGCGATGGTTCTCCGGTCGCCCTTTCCCCCGTGTCGCCCCCAGCCGCGCCGTCTGTCCTATATGCCCTTAGACAGACGCAGGAAGTTGTCGCGGTCAATCGCGCGTGTGATCGCTTCGTCATACGAGATCATGCCGGCTTTCTGCATGTCGGCGAGCACCTTATCCATCGGTTGCATCCCGTACTGCGCCCCGGTCTCGATGGAGGAGGTGATCTGGTACGATTTCCCCTCGCGGATCAGGTTCCGAATCGCGGATGTCGCGATCATAATCTCGATCGCGGCGATGCGCCCGCCGCCGAGCATCGGCAGGAGCTGTTGCGCGACCACCGCTTCGAGCGAGTTAGACAACTGCACCTTGATCTGATCCTGCTGATCCGGCGGAAAGACATCCACGACGCGGTCAATCGTCTGTGGGGCGTTCCGTGTATGGAGCGTGCCGAAGACTAGGTGTCCGGTCTCCGCCAGCGTGAGCGCGGCCGCGATGGTTTCCTTGTCGCGCATCTCGCCGACCAGGATGACGTCTGGATCCTCGCGCAGGACGGCGCGCATCGCGTTGTGAAACCCTTCGGTATCCTGCCCTATTTCGCGCTGATTCACCATCGATTTTTTATGGCTGTGCAGATACTCGATGGGGTCCTCCATCGTCATGATGTGAATTGACTTCTCCGAGTTGATCACATCAATCATTGAGGCGATGGTGGTGGACTTCCCGGAGCCGGTCGGGCCCGTGACGAGGATCAGGCCGGAGTGCTTCCGGGTCAGCTCTTTCAGGATGGAGGGGAGTCGCAACTGGTCAATAGAAGGAATGGTCGCCGGGATGGCGCGCATCGCGAAGCCGACGTTCCCCTTCTGACGATACACGTTGAAGCGGAACCGCCCTACGTTCGCGACGCCGTACGAGAAGTCTAACTCCTTGGTGCGCTCGAACCGCTCGATCTGATCCGAGGTGAGGATGTCATAGACGATACGTTGCGCCTCCCGTTGCGTTACCAGTTCCCATTTCGAGGGGGTAAGTTTTCCGTCAATGCGGTACATCGGCGGCAGATCCACGGTGATGTGTATGTCCGAAGATTTGAGTTGCTGACTAACGCGTAGAATGTCGTCTATGTGCGTCTCGCTCAGAGGGAGGGAGCGTACTTCCTCCATGTCATCGAGCCCGAACCCGGACCCCTGCGCGGGGCGGGAGGCACCGCCGACTTTGGGCGTGGGGAGCGGCCCGTCCTCCAGAAGCCCCCGCAGGAGTTGGGCGTCGTCCGACGAGACGGCGGGCGCGACACTGCCATTCCCCGTCAGGCCGGGGACGCGCGGGCGCCCGCTCGTCGGTAACAGAACCAGATCATCATCAGATATAAGGGAAGCCGGGTTCATCTAAACATTCTCCTTCAAGCCGGTACGGGCCGCACCCCGCCGAGGCGGCGGGTTACCGCCACGATATTTTCGGTAGATAGGCTCCCACTCATCAGGGAACTACGCCGCGCCGGGCATGACAATACGGTACCAGGTAATTATGCGGTTTTTATGCCGTGGGTCCTATTCAGCCATGCAAAAAAAGTTATTATTTCCGATAATCTCCGTGGGTGTTTGGCAAGGAAAATGCAAGGGCATTGGGTTGAGTAGGAAGTGACGCGTGCCGCGCGGGCTACGCGCCAAGGAAACACGAGAGATTATGTCTTCAAAAACCAGCGTATTATCGGGTGAACGGAACGAGTTACAGGTCACTGCGTGCCTGTGTGAGTATGTCGCGCGGCATCGCGGCGAAGCCGCGCCGACAGCGACCCCGACCCTATCCGAACTGAAAGCAAAGATCGCCCACTACCACACACCCCTCGTCGAATCCATCGCGCGTCGCTTCGTCGGCTCGGGCGAGCCGTTCGAGGATCTAGTGCAGGAAGGCTTCCTGGGCCTCCTGTCCGCGCTCGACCACTACGACCCGGAGCGCACTGCGCAAAAAGAGCCGCAACGGAAGATCAAGTTTAGCACCTATGCCACCCACTTCGTCGCCGGTGCCATCCGTCACTTCCTCCGAGACAGGGGCAAGATAATCAAGGAGCCGGCGTGGCTCCATGAGATCTCCGTCAAGATATCGCGCACTACCGACGCGCTCACCGTGGAACTCGGTCGCGCCCCACAGACGGAGGAAGTCGCGCGTGTCCTAAACCTGACGGAGGAGGCGGTTGACGAGATAATCTCGACTCGCCAGACCTTCCAGGTCTCCGCCTTTGGGTCGGCGGCCGAGGACGGCGACGCTACCATCGGTCTCGTTGACCCGGAGAAGATACGATCGGACAAGTACGTCACGTTGCAATTGCCGATAGAAGATCGGATCGTGCTGGAGAACGCGGTGCTGAAGCTTAAGGAGTTGGAGCAGAAGGTGCTGTTCGAGTTCTTTTACCAAGACCACAGCCAGACCGAGATCGCCAAACAGTTCGGCATCTCCTGCAACTACGTGTCGCACATCCTCAAGAACGCCACTGGGAAACTTAAGCGCATTATGGGCGACGCGGAGGTGCGGGATCGCACCCGCGCCCAGTCCGCCCCCTCCACCCTCACCTGTCCTAGCACCGGGCTACTAGCCCCATCATACGCGACCGCGCGCTTCGGGGAGGCTTTGGCACGGTCGGCGCGGGAAAACCGAGAGTGCGCGCTACTTTACATCTCGCTGGGGGGGGTGCCGGAACGCGGGTTGCGCCGCGAGGCACTCCTCCACCGGATCGGGCAAACCGTAAGCGCGGCGATCCGCAAAGTGGATGTGGCGGGAAGAGTGGACGGACGGCCCGACGACTTCGTCCTGTTCATGCCGCAACAAAATGACACGCAGGCGCGGGAGACGGCTACCCGCCTCGAAGATATTCTGATCGCCTGTGGTGCCGCCGAGGGCGAGGAGTTTGTCGCGTGCGTCGGCGTCGCCGTATATCCCAATGCAGGCCGCTCCGTGAACGAACTGCTCACGGTGGCACGAGGCGGGGAGTTCGCGCCCGCGCCGCTCCTGAGGCGAGCCGCCGCGTCCGTTAGGGAAGTATCTTCCGCGATGGGTTGTTCGGTAATCACCGTCGCGGCGGCGCGATAGTCGCGCCCTGGCCTGAGCGCATGTGCGCCGCAGACGCGAATATGCTGCTTTTTCATAGGTAAAACCTATCAACTATATGGAAGTTATCAGTTGGACTTAGGCAGCGCGCATGGCGTATAATCACGACATAGAATCCGTTTCGCCCGGCTAGCCGGGCGTGAAAGAAGCCCTGCTATGCCGAAGACGCTGTTTGAGAAGATATGGCACGCCCATCTCGTTCGCGAGGAGGCCGGACAGCCCGCGCTCCTGTATATAGACCTACATCTGGTTCATGAAGTCACCTCGCCGCAAGCGTTCGAGGGATTACGCCTCACCGACCGTGCCGTGCGCCGCCCGGCGCGGACCGTCGCGACGATGGATCACAACGTCCCGACGACCAGCCGCTCCCTGCCGATCGCGGATGACATCTCCCGTCTCCAGATGGAGACGCTAGCAAGTAACTGCCGCGAGTTCGGCATCACGCTCTACGACATCCATTCCCCCAAGCAGGGGATCGTACATGTGATCGGGCCGGAACTCGGCCTGACGCAACCGGGGATGACCATCGTCTGCGGC
Source organism: Armatimonadota bacterium (assembly GCA_043754515.1). GTDB lineage: Bacteria > Armatimonadota > Armatimonadia > Armatimonadales > Armatimonadaceae > JACMIU01. The sequence goes on along the minus strand of JAYUUO010000010.1, from coordinate 10,224 downwards.
GACTCCCATACCTCCACGCACGGCGCGTTCGGCGCGCTCGCCTTCGGCATCGGGACGTCGGAGGTGGAGCATGTGCTCGCCACGCAGTGTCTGCCGCAGTCACTTCCCAAAACAATGCGCATCACGGTGGACGGCAAACTCGGGCCGGGCGTGACCGCGAAAGATGTCATTCTCGCCATCATCGGCAAGATCGGTACCGACGGCGCGACCGGCTACGTAGTCGAATACGCGGGCGAGGTGATTCGCGCTCTTTCGATGGAGGGGCGCATGACGGTGTGCAACATGAGCATTGAGGCCGGGGCACGGGCGGGGATGATCGCGCCGGACGAGAAGACGTGGGCGTACCTCGCGGGCCGTCCCCATATCCCGACGGGCGCGGCTTGGGACGAGGCCATCGCGGCATGGGAAGGCCTGCGTACCGACGAGGGCGCGACCTTCGACACACAGATCGCACTCCACGCCGACGAGATCGCGCCGCACGTCTCCTGGGGGACCTCGCCCGGACAGGTCGCCCCGATAACAGGCTCGGTACCGCACCCGTCCGAATACGCCGACCCCGCCGACCGACGCTCCGTAGAGCGAGCACTGGAATATATGGGATTGACGCCGGGGCAAAGGATCACCGACATCGTGCTGGATACGGTGTTCATCGGTTCCTGCACGAATGGCCGCATCGAGGACTTGCGTGCGGCGGCGGCGATACTGGCGGGCAAAAAAGTAAAGGCGGGACTACGCGCGTTGTGTGTCCCCGGCTCCTACCCGGTGAAGCGTCAGGCCGAGGAGGAGGGACTGGATAAGGTGTTCCTGTCCGCCGGTTTCGAGTGGCGCGAACCCGGTTGCTCGATGTGTCTGGGCATGAACCCGGATATATTGCAACCCGGCGAGCGTTGCGCATCCACGTCGAACCGCAACTTCGAGGGGCGCCAGGGAAAGGGCGGGCGCACGCACCTCGTCTCGCCCGTGATGGCGGCGGCGGCGGCTATCGCGGGCCGACTCGTGGATGTGCGCGAAGTGACGAAGTAGGCTCGGGCGGGGAGCGGAGATGAGCATAAGGGTTCGTTTCCGCTCCCCGCCCGTTCCTGGTAGTACGATCCGGTTACAAGGAGCAAGATCAATGGCAATCGCATCCGTGAAAAAACCGAGAGGAAATGTACACGCGGACAACAGGAAAGCACACGGCACCGAGATCCCCGGCATCACACGCCCGATGACATACGAGGAGTATCTCGCCGAAGAGACGGTACGCAGACGCTACGACATTATAGACGGGATACGTTACTTTGTGGCATCGCCGACAAAGCGGCATCAACGCATCCAGGGAAACGTCTATGTCGCGTTCCTCGCGTTCGAACTGGCTCAAAAACGGGGGGAAGCACTCGCGGCACCGTGTGACGTGACGGTACGCCGTGTACCGATCAGAACCCGGCAACCCGACGCGCTTTTCATCAGCCACGATCGGCTCGCGTTAAATCTACCTGCCGACGCTCCCGGCGGACTGTCCCCCGCCCCCGAACTGGTCGTCGAGATTCTGTCGCAGTCGGACACGAAGTCCGTGTTGTCGTCTAAGATCGCCGACTACTGCGCGGTCGAGGTGCGCGAATGTTGGGTCGTTTCGCCGGGCGTGGAGACGGTGGAGGTGTTGCGTCTGCTTCAAGGCGGCGAGGTCGAGACGGCGGCCGTTTATGCCATCGGCGAAGCGGCGGCGAGCGAGGTATTCCCCGGCTTGTCGGTCGCCGTGTTGGATGTTTTCGCGGTCTGAAGGGAAACCACAGCAACTATGACGCCGACTAAATCTACTGTGGAAGAGATCCGCGCCCGCTTCGATGCCGAGGTCGAACGGTTCAGCAAACGCGAAATCGGGCAAACCGCGCTAATTGACGCAGTGCTCGCGCTCGACCTGATCGCGGACGCCGCGCTCGCAGTGACACCGACAGCCGCCCATATGCTGGATCTCGGTTGCGGCGCAGGCAACTTTACGCTCGCCTTGCTGGAGCGGCTACCAGGCCGCGACGTGACGCTCGTTGACCTGTCGGAGCCGATGCTCGCCCGAGCCTTGGAGTGGGTCGGCGCGGCCACCATGGGAGCGGTCATGACGCGTCAGGGGGACATACGCGATCTCGATCTTGACGAGAACACGTTCGATGTGATCGTCGCTGGCTCCGTGTTGCACCACCTCCGAGACGACTTCGAGTGGGAGACGGTCTACGCTAAACTGTTTCGAGCCCTGCGACCCGGCGGCGGTTTGTGGGTATCAGATATAGTGGAAGCATCAAACGTAGGCGTCCAAGCACTTATGTGGGATCGCTATGGCGCGTACCTGGAAGGGCTAAATGGCACGGAGTATCGTGACCGGGTATTCGCGTACATCGAAAAAGAAGACACTCCGAGGCCGCTCTGGTATCAGCTCGACTTGCTCCGCCAGACCGGATTCACCGGAATAGAGATACTCCATAAGAACGCGGTGTTCGCCGCGTTCGGTGGTATAAAATCCACATAGCCCCGCCCGAAAGATCCCCGAAGCGGCATGCACTTACTATTCCCCTCCGACATGTACGACAAGCGCATCCCCGATCCGGACTTCGCGGACGAAGCAGACGCGGCACGCGACGCCGGGTTCGCCGTCGTTTTGTACCATATGGAGTCACTCCGCGACGGGGATTTGCGACGCGCTAATCGCGACTGGGAACGCGCCGGAGACCGACGCGCCGATCCTGTATCGCGGCTGGATGCTGACGGGTTCCGAGTACGCCGACCTCGACAATGCCCTGCGCGAACAGCGCGGGTTCCGACTCCTCACTACCTCCGAGCAGTATAGCGAAGCCCGCTATCTGCCGAACGCCTACGCGCATTTGAAAGGCTCCACCCCGGAGACGGTCTGGACAAACGGGGCGAACATTCCCGCCGCCTGGGAACTCTACGAGGCGTGGTCACGCCCCGCCGCGGTAGTGAAGGACTATGTGAAGTCGGCGAAGCACAAGTGGCGCGAGGCGTGCTACCTGCCGGCGAAATCGGACCGTACCCATTTCGAGTCCGTGCTGAACGCCCTGCTCGCTTATCGCGGGACGGACTTCGCGGGCGGGTTTGTGTTGCGCCGGTTCGCCCCGTTGCGACAGATCGGAGAAACGTCGTTCGGCCAGCCGGAACACAAGGAACACCGCCTGTTCTTCGGTGGGGGCGAGTGTTTCTGTCACGCGCCCTTCGTCCGAGAGCCGGATTACACGGAGAACATTGCGGTTTAGAGCGAGATCGCCCGTCGCTTTTCCAGCCCCTTTATCAGTCTTGACGTCGCGCAAACCGGAGCAGGCGATTGGGTAATCGTTGAATCGGGCGACGGCGGCGTGTCAGGGCTACCGGAGGGCATATCCCCCACCTTATTTTTCCGGTTGCTCGCGGCACGTTTCCCCTGAGCCGCTCGGGAGGTTGACGCGCGGGCTGTTTATCGGCTATTCTTTAAGCATCCCGCCGCGCCGCCGCGCCGAACATACTGGAAGGCCCAACTAACACTTTATGCCACGCGCTCTCGTCACCGGCGGTGCCGGATTTCTCGGTTCTCACATGTGCGACCGCCTCCTCGCCGAAGGCTACGAGGTGGTCGTGTTCGACAACCTGCTCACCGGTTCTCTCGACAACCTGGCGCACCTCGCCAACGACCCTCGCCTGTCGTGGGAGAACACCGACGTCTCGAACGGCATCACGTTCGCCGACTCCGTGGATGTCATCTATCATATGGCGTCGCCCGCGTCCCCGGTGGACTTCGCGACCAAAGCGGTCGAGATTCTGCGAGTGAACGGTTTCGGCACCTACCACGCTCTGGAACTTGCAAAGTCGAAGGGGGCACGCTTCCTGGTCACCTCGACGTCCGAGGTGTACGGCGACCCGCTGGTTCATCCGCAGACCGAGGAGTACTGGGGCAACGTCAACCCGATCGGGACGCGCGGTTGCTACGACGAGGCGAAGCGGTACGCCGAGGCGATGACGGTCGCGTACCGCCGCTACCACGGCGTGGACACTAAGATTGTCCGTATTTTTAATACTTTCGGCGAGAAAATGAGACTAAATGACGGGCGCGTCGTGCCCAACTTCGTCGGCCAGGCACTGCGCGGCGATCCCATCACGGTATACGGGAACGGCCAGCAGACCCGCTCGTTCTGCTACGTATCAGATCTGGTGGACGGCATTTACCGGCTGGCGATGAGCGACAAAGCCGGCCCCATGAACTGCGGCAATCCGACCGAGCGCACGATGCTGGAGTTCGCGCGGGAGATTAAACGGCTGACGGCCTCCGCCTCGGAGATCGTTTTCGAGCCGCTTCCGACCGCCGACGATCCGAAGCAACGTAAGCCGGACATCACGAAGGCGAAGGAGTGGCTCGGCTGGGAGCCGAGAGTTAGCCTGGAGGATGGCTTGACGCGCACGATCTCGTACTTCAAAGGCAAGTTGAGCGGCGCGTAACACTCCCCGCCCGCCTCCAGAATACTCATGCGCCCGCTCCCGATAGCCCCCGTTAATCGTTATTACGTCTCACTCGGCGACGCGCGGAGTCGTAACGGTAGCGGATATATGGGCGCGGCGAGCGGTTTCTATGAGCGATTGGTCGCCGGGGACCCGTCCTGGAAGATGATCGCGCTGGCGACGGACGGCGCGACGGCGGCGACGGTGCGCTACGTACAACTTCCCCGACTGCTCGAAATAAACGCCGCTCCGTCACTCATTACCATGACAATCGGAGCGAGCGAGCTGTCCCGGCTAGCGTTCGGTGATTCGAAGGCGGTGTGCGCGGAGCTATGCAAACATGGGGGCGCGGTGCTGGCCTCGCTCCGCGTGGTCTCCCTTCGTGCCGAGATTCTGCTCCCTACGCTTTACGACCCGATGGACGGCAAGGAAGCCGATCTCGCCGAGGGTGTCGCCCGCTATAATGAAACACTGCGCACGCTAGCCGCAGTTCACGGTGCCGCCGTCGCCGATGTGTGCCCGGCGTTCGCTGGGCACGGTGCCAGAGCCGGTGACCCGCTTACCGCGGACGCTTCGCCTCCGAACCAGGAGTTGTATCTATGCGCGGGTGCCGACCTCTCGCCGATACCGAACCGATATGGAGCGACGGCATTCACTTCCGCGCTCTGGGAGGCTTACGAAGCGGGGTAGGCCGGGAAGTGGCATTGGGTCGGGCCGGGTGGGGCGGTATAATCACGGGCAAATGCCCCCCGAATCCAATAACATCGGCACCTTCACCGACCTGGTGTCCGAAACAGTCCAGCAGGTAGCGACACGCGACTATCCGAACATCTACCTGAATGAAGCGACCGCCGAAAGCATGGACGCCTCACATGCCGACTATTTGCGCCAGCAGGATGCGGGCACGCCGATCTACGGGACCACGACTGGGTTCGGACCCCATGTGGTAACGGAGGTCGGGGGCGACGCGCAACTCGGAGCCTCGCTCATCGCGCACCTCGCCGCAGGGTACGGCGCGGCGGCACCGCTGGAAGTCGTTCGCGCGACTCTGTATCTGCGGCTTCACACGCTGGGGCGCGGGCACTCGGGGGTCGAGAGCGGCATCGCTCATGCTTACGCCGCCCTGCTCCGGTCGGGCATCGTACCGTTCGTGCCGGAGTCCGGCTCCGTCGGCGCGTCCGGCGATCTGGTTCCGCTTGCGCACATCGCCCGTGTTCTCATGGGCGAGGGGGAAGCGTTTTATGACGGGGAGCGGCTTTCGGCATCGGAGTGTTTAAGGCGTGCCGATTTGAAGCCGCGAACACTCTCCGGGCGCGAGGCGTTAGCACTCGTCAACGGCACCTCCTTTCTGAGTGCCTACGCCGCGCTCGCCGTGTCTCGCGCGGCACGACTTCTCGCCCTTTCGGAGACGCTCACCGGCTGGCTCTATCGGCTACTCGGTTGCCGCGCCGCCGCGCTCGATGACCGGTTGCATCAGGTCCGGCGGCACGCGGGGCAGATCGAAAGCGCGCGGCACATTCGCGAGGAGGCGGAGCGACATGGGGAGTACGAGGACGTCTCGCGGCCCCTTCAGGAAGTGTACTCGCTCCGGTGCGCCCCGCAGATTCTGGGCGCGTGCCGACAGAACATATCGTACGCCCGCGCCGTGATCGAGACCGAGATCAACGGGGTGGACGACAACCCGGTCTTTTTCACCGACCGCGTTCTACACGGCGGCAACTTCCACGGGCAGGCGGTTGGGTTCGCCGCCGACACGCTGAACGCCGCGCTGACCCAGGTAGCCGTGCTAGCCGAGCGGCAGATAGCCCTGCTCTGCACGCCGTCGCGTCACAACGAATTCGCGCCGCTCCTGCTCGCTTATGAGCCGGGCCGGGACAGCGGACTCGCCGGGGCGCAACTCACCGCGACCGCGCTTCTCGCCGAAATGCGCGGGGCGTGCCAGCAGTTCGCGACCTCCTCGATCCCGACCAACGCCGACAATCAGGACGTGGTGCCGATGGCGACCCTCGCCGCCCAGACCGCCTACCGGCAGACCGACCGGCTCGCCGCCATCCTCGCCGTGCTCCACATGTCAGCCGCCCAACTTGACTTCCTGCGCCGCGACGGTAAGGCGACGGAGCGCGTCGCCCTTCCCCCGCCCGACCTCCCGCCGTTCGAACCGCTCCGCGCCGACCGCGCTTTGCACGGTGACATAGCCCGGATTGCGGGCGAGTTCACTTCGCGGACTTTGTGACGTCTACCACCCGCATTCCGGCGCGGTACGCCGCCAGTATCCCCGCGGGTGCGTCCTCGAAGACGACGCAGTCCGCCGCCACGACGCCGAGCAGTTCCGCTGCTCGCAGAAATACGTCCGGGGCGGGCTTGCCATTCGGTACGTCCTCGGAGCCGACTATCGGCCCGAACAGGTCGCGGATTCCGACGTTCACGAGCGAGGCTTCCACGACATCCCGCCGCCCGCCGGAGGCGACCGCGAGCGGTACCCCGGCTTTGTTCAGGCGGCGGGCCTCCTCGACAACATGCGCGACGATTTGAACGTCGGAGATCAGCAGGTGGTACTGTTCTTCCTTCCGGTTCGCGAGCGGGTGCGCGTCCAGCGTCAAACCGTGTTGCGCGTTCAGACGCTCGATGATCTCCTTCGCGGGTGTCCCTCCCCACTCGTAGAACTGCGCTTCCGGGAACACGCGCGCAAGCCCCAGATCGTCGAGCGTCTTGCGCCACGCGACATAATGGAGGGGCATCGTATCAATGAGCGTCCCGTCGCAGTCGAAGATGGCGGCGGACGGGAGTCGCGCGAGGGGCATGGTAATAAGAAAGTCGGTAGGGATGAAGTCGGTCATATGTCAGCCTCTGAGCCTGGGGCTTCACCAGTGTAACCGCTAACGCCCCGCGCGCACAAGGTGACGTCCTAAGGGCGACCGCCTCGGACAAATACCCCGACTCCTGTTCAACCGCCCCCGCGGCAAGCAGGAACACGAGACATGCTCGCGAAACTAGGAGCACTATGCGAAACTTCATGAAGTCTGGCAAACTATCCCTCCCGCGCCCGCTCCCCGTCGGCGGCACCATCGGCCTGGTCTCGCCCGCCGGCCCCAGCCCCCTTCCCGAAATTGAGCGGGCGGCACGGGTACTTGAGGGGCGCGGCTACACCGTCGTGCTGGGCAATAATGCGGGCGGCAACGCGGCGGAACTCGGCTACCTGTACCTCGCGGGGTCGGACGATCAACGCGCGGGCGATATGAACCGCTTCTTCGCGGACCCGGAGATAGACCTGATTCTGTGTACTCGCGGCGGGTACGGATGCGCCCGGATTCTTGATCGGCTCGATTACGCGGCAATCCGCGCCGACCCGAAGCCAGTCATCGGCTACTCTGATATTACCGCGCTGTCGCTGGCTCTCGCGAGCCGCGCGGGCGTCGCGTCCTTCTCGGGGATCATGGCGACTGCCGGGGACGGCTTCGGCGAGGGCACGCTGGACCCGTTCAGCGAGGCGTCATTCTGGCAGGCGGTGGGAATTAGCGGGTTCGGTAGCACCTACGCGCCGCCGGAGGACGCGCCCGGTTGGGTGACTCATCGTGCACCCTCAGGCGAAGGCGGGGCGATCACCGCGCCCGTGTTCCCCGTCTGCCTTTCACTACTCGTTTCGCTGATCGGCACGCCGTACCTGCCGGATATGGGCGGCGCGATTCTGGTCATTGAGGACGTTCACGAGGAGTTGTACGCGGTAGACCGGATGCTAACACAACTCAGACACGCGCGGCTCCTGGAGGATCTAGCCGGGGTGCTGATCGGTTCGTTCAACGGCGCGGGCGACGACGAGAACGCACGGCTCGCAATCGGCGTCCCGCGCCTGGTACTCGCAAACACGCCGCTGTCCGTGGCCGTCGCGTCCGGGGTGGCTTACGGGCACATCAGCCGCCGCCTGACGCTCCCGGTCGGCGCAACGGGAACCGTTAACCTCGCCCGGAACACTTTCCGGTTTGACAGCGGCACGTAAGCGCGATACAGTGAGCAGGCGGTTTCGGGGCATGGCGCAGCTTGGTAGCGCGCTACCTTGGGGTGGTAGAGGTCGTGGGTTCGAATCCCGCTGCCCCGATAGCAGAAAGGTCGGGCATTCAACATGAATGCCCGACCTTTTTTCGTGCCTTAACCCTTTAGCGGTTCGTTTCCAGCCAGTCGTCGCGCAGGATCTCGGCGTACCACTTGTCGAGCCACTTCCCCCCGCGCCAGACGTCCTGCCGGGCGACGCCGATTTCGCGGTACCCGGCCTTCTCCAGCACGCGCTTCGACCCGACATTCGGCAGGTATACGTTTGTGCTGATCTTGTTCAGATTGAGTTCGTCGAACGCGAACCGGGTGCGGATCCGCACCACTTCGGTGCCGTAGCCCTTGTTCCACTCGCCCTTCTCGCCGATCAGGTTGCCGCTATGCGCCGAGCGGTTGATCGCATGAATGTCGTGAATGCCGGTCGTGCCGATCAGCCGATCCCCCGGCTCGTCTGTCGCGAACACCGCCCAGAAAACGCCGCGCTCGCTCTTCGCGACGTTCGCGAACCACTCCTTTTCCGCGTCGAGGGTGTACGGGAAGATATTAGCGAGGTAGCGCGTGACCTCGGTGTCGGCGAACCAGCGGCAGAACGTTTCGAGCATTTCGGGTGTGGGCGGCGCGAGGCGGACGCGCTCCCCGACGATGATAGGACCTAGCATGATTGTCTCCTTTTCGAGAACCGATTGCGTATCGTATCGCCCGCGCCGGTGGCCTTGCTAAAGCCAGTGGAGTGATATCAGACGTGACCAAAGAAATAATTTCAGACAGGCATTGACAACGACACGTGGCTTGCCCTATATTGACGAAAATAGACGGAAAAGCAGTGAGTCTAATTGTGGCAGGGTTATGTACCATCGGCGGTGTTGCGCTGGGTCACGCCACGATAGTGCATTTGTGGGGGGGGGGGGGCACTGCCCGCTTCGACTCGCCCATACTCGATCTCGGCACGGTAATAGAGGGTTCGTGCCCGTCTACTAACACGCGGGTATCTAACAACGGGGATGCGCCGTTCCATGTATCCCGCATCTCCACTTCCTGTGGTTGCACGACCACCAGCGATCTTTCCGTTATTCCCGCGCATGGTTCCGCGAGCCTTATAATCGCGTTCGATTCTACGAAGCGACCCGGCCCGATCTCCAAAGAAGTGAGCCTCTTCACCCGAGAGACACCGGATAGTCCCATCGCGTTGCATCTCACCGGGACAGTCAAACCGGAGTCGTCACTCCCTCCGATGCAGTGGATTTCGGCAACATCACCGGAGGAGCGACCAAAACCGCTAGCGTAACCGTTTCCCGAGCATCGGGTAGGCCGGTTCGTCTCACGCATTCGCTGCCGGACGTCGGAGATGTGTCGTTGAATATAGTTCCTGGTAGCAACGGTAAAGCCGCCGTGGCGCGGTTGTCGGTCACCGCATTGAGGACACCGGGTGTCTACAACTCTGCGGCATTGCTCACGCCGCTACTAGAGCCGGGATTACCGCCCGTGCTGATTCAGGTGCATTACACCGCGACAGGGGAGTACACGGTATCGCCTCAATCTCTCAACTTCGGGGCGGTTTCCAACACGGATACACCCAAAGAAAGGTCCGCTGTGATCGCCTCAAGCGCAACCACCGCGAACATACGCCTTCTCTCCGCGCCGCGCGGCATTGCCGTACGAATGGAGCCGACGCCGGACGGACGTCATTCCCTGCTCCATGCCAAACTTTCGACCCGAATGCTCCCGCCA
>JAYUUO010000009.1:0-19496 GCA_043754515.1 Armatimonadota bacterium | reverse complement strand
CGAATCACTACCGCGACGGATGCCCCGACGCGGTAGTGATTCGGGGCAGACCTTAAGTCGAACCGGGGTTAGTTATGCGACATTTTCGGCGTGCGCCGCCCACAGTAGGCCGCGCGTGGTCAGCTTGAGCACATCGGGTTGTGCAACGATGTCCGCGTGGTGACCGAGCGCGTTATAGAAGACCCGTCCCTCGCCCCAGTATTTCGTCCACACCGTCGGCATGTCCACGATCCCGTTCTTTGCGTGAGGCCCGCCAACGCCCTCGGTCGGGAAGCGCGTCGTCGCGAGGACGCGGACCGCCGGGTCAACGTGCAGGTAGTACTGTTCGGACTTCACGTGCAGGACCGGAGGCAAATCCTGTGTGATGAAGTGGTCCGGGTCGCGGATCTCCACCGTGTACGCCACGCCGTCATTACCGGGGTGAGCAACCCACTGGCCCCCCGTCATGAACTGGTACTCGGTCTCCATGCGGAACGAGTCGCACATGCCGCCGTGAACGCCGCCCAGCCCGACACCGCTTTGCACTGCCGCGAGCAAAGGGCGCAACTGCTCCTGCGTGATCGTCCCCATCGTCCAGAGCGGCACGATTAGGTCGAGCGATTTGAGCCGAGCCTCGTCCAAATACGCGTCCAGCGTGTCGGAAACTTCCACCGCGAAGTCGTGCTTTGTCAGCGCGCCCCGTAGAATCTCCGCCACTTCCTCGGGCTGATGCCCGTCCCAGCCGCCCCACACGATCAGGGCAGATTTGCTTGCCATATAAGACTCCTTATTTTGCCTTTCGGTAACCCTACTTTTCGCCACGGACCGGGCAATCCCCTGCCCGCGTTTGCACCATTCGAGCCTGAATGTGGAGGTGGAACACCGAACTTATCTCGCTTTGTCTGTCACTAATGACGTGGTTCCGGTGTCTTAGAGAGACCGCGCCGCAATGCGGACCATTCTTTCACTGTTACCAAGGAGTTTGTTTGAATGCCCTTTTTTTACAGGCGACCCATTTCCGCCTCGCTGAGTATCGCCGCGCTGCTCGGTTTCACCGTCTTGACAGCACCCGTTTTTGCCGCGCCCCCCGCCTCCGTTCACGGGGTCAACCCTGACTACATTGATAAGTCGGTGTCACCGACATCGGACTTCTACCAGTTCGCGAACGGCTCATGGCTGAAAAGCGCGACTATCCCCGCCGAGTATCCCCAGGCGGGCGTCGGCGTGGAGGTGTTCGAGCGCACCAACGCAGCTCTGAAGACGCTACTCGAAAAGGCGAAGCGAACCGCAGCGGACGGGAAAGCCGTCCCAGGCTCGAACGAACAGAAGGTCGGCGACTTCTACCGGACCGCGCTTGACGAAAAACTCGCGGACAAGCTCGGCGCGACGCCAATCCAGCCCGAACTCGACCGTGTCGCCGCGATCACGGACGCGACCGGCTTGATGCAAACCCTCGCGCATTTCCACCGGGTTGGAATCTCGGCGGGCTTCAGCTTCGGTGTTCAGAGCGACTTAAAAGATAGCACGCGAGAGATGATTTATCTGGGACAGGGCGGCCTCGGACTGCCCGACCGCGACTACTACTTGAAGACTGACGCGGCGACGGCGACAATCCGGAAGAACTACACGGATCATCTCGCCCGTTACTTCGTGCTGATCGGCGACTCCGCTACAGACGCGGCCACGGAAGCGGACGCCGTTGTCGCGTTCGAGACGCGCCTCGCGAAGGCGTCCCGAACCCGCGTCCAGCTACGCGACCCGCAATCGCAATACAATAAAATGACGCTCACCGGGGTTAAAACCGCCGCGCCGGGCGCGCCCTGGGGGGCGTACTTCGCAGCCGTCGGCAAGGTGGATCCGGGCGAGTTGGATCTCGCGCACCCCGAGTTCTTCAAGGAGTTCGCGGCGATGACCACCGACGTACCACTCGCCACGTGGAAGACTTACCTGCGCTGTCGGGTCGTCGCGTCGGGCGCGAGCAAGCTCAGCAAGCCGTTCGTGGACGAGCAATTCCGCTTCGGCTCCAGCCTTTCGGGGCAAACGGCGATGGTACCGCGCGAAAAGCGGGCGTCTCTCGCCACCGACGCCGCGCTCGGGGAGGTGGTCGGCGCGCTCTATGTCACGGATAACTTCCCGCCCGCCGCGAAAGCCAAAGCCCTCGCGCTGGTGCTGAACCTGAAAGCCGCGCTTTCGGAGCGGATCAAGACGCTGGATTGGATGAGCGACCCGACCAAGAAGCAGGCACAACGCAAGCTGGACACGCTTGCGATCAAGATCGGCTACCCAGACAAGTTCCGGGACTACGGCAAACTCGAAATTAAGACGGATTCGTACTACGCGAACGTGGCCCGCGCCGACGAGTTCGACTTCCAGCGCGACCTGGACAAACTCGGCAAGCCAGTTGACCACACGGAGTGGGGCATGTCCCCGGCGACGGTGAACGCGTATTACAACCCGACGATGAACGAGATTGTGTTCCCGGCGGCGATTCTGCAACCGCCCTACTTCGATCCCGGGGCCGACGACGCTTCGAACTACGGAGCTATCGGGGCGGTGATCGGGCATGAGATGACGCACGGCTTCGACGATCAGGGTCGGCAGTTCGACGCGGACGGCAACCTGAAGGACTGGTGGACGGCGGCGGACGCGAAAAACTTCGACGCGCGTAGCGCGGCCCTCGCGAAGCAATACGACGTCTATGAGCCGGTCCCAGGCGCACGCATCAATGGGAAACTTACGCTCGGCGAGAACATCGCGGATCTGGGCGGCTTGAAAATCGCCTACCTCGCGTACCACAAGGCACTGGGTCGCAAGAAAATCCCGAAGATTGACGGGTTCACCGGCGACCAGCGTTTCTTCCTCGCCTTCGGGCAGGTATGGCGCGCGAAGCAACGGCCGGAGTCACTCAAGCTCCAAATGAACACCGACCCGCACTCGCCCAACGAGTACCGGGTGCGCGGGCCCCTCGCCAACACGCCCGCGTTCTGGGAGGCGTTCGGTAAGGACGCGAAGGAACAACGGTCGGCGGCGGGTATGACCACCATATGGTAGAAGCGGGGCGTTGATCGGGGGCATTACGGGTCGCGGGTCGGCGCGTGATGCCCTCCGGCATGTGACGGCTGGCGGGTTTATCTCACCGTTCGCGTTGGGGACACTTCACGTCCCTGTCTCGGCCCCGCAAGGCCGACAAACGCTCCTCGGCCTCGACCACATATCGCAATGATGAATCGGGAGCCGTGTGCGTCGCCGCCTCATACTCGGCTATCGCGGCGTCCAGATTGCCCTCCGCCTCCTCGCAACGCCCGCGCCAGAAGTGCCATGTCGGCGTCATCCCCGGCGAGAGAGCATCTGTCCCGGCAAAGCGTTGCAGTAAGTGCTGGCATCCCTCGACATCGCAGGCGGCGAACAGAGCGCGTGCTACATAGAATAACGTGTCCGAGTACCGGCGTAGAGCGTCGGTCGGGTTCGAAAAAGTGACCATTTCCTCATCAAGCACGGTCAGAAAAGTCTCCGCCTGACTGACTACGGTCTCCGGATGAACCGCCCCAGCGAGTGACGCGTTAAGCAGGCGAAGTGACGGGATGTGAAAGCGATGTAGTAGGGGCGGAAGATGCTTCCCTGTCACTTCAACCAGTAGATCCTCCGCGATTGCGTATTGTTGCGAATCGATCCGTGCCCTCGCGAGGCTACAGCAGTGGATAGCGATCATGATTTCCGATGTCATCGGCTCCGTGATAGGGGCTTGTACAATGGCTCTTTCGAAGGCGACTACAGCCTCGTCATGCCTACCGGTTCCTGAAAGAGCGATGCCGTAGTACGAAAAGATCTGCGATGAGATATGATTTGCGGACGCAATGTGTGCCTGGCATAACGATAGTATCTCACCAACGTGCCCCCGGAACTGCAGGATCAAGCAGCGGACCCCCAGTGTAGCGGCTTCCTCGGCTGGCGTTTTGTCCCGGCCTGCCGCCTCTTGTAACTGCTTTTCGGCCTCCGCGAACAGCCCGACGCGACCGAACGACATTGCGACCATTCGGAATGCCACTGCTCCGACCACGCCGGCCGCATTCTCCGCCACCACCTCTTGTGCCACCGTCAGCGAGGTTGAGTAGCGTCCCGCCTGCCCTAAAGCGAGCATTTGCTGCACCAGTAGACGGGGCCGGTAATCCGGCTCGGCATCGGCGGGGTGATGAGCCAGTGCCTCGGCGAACCGATCCGCCGCGACTAGAAATTCGCCCTTGTTCATGTACCAAGTTGCCCAGTTCCGGGCGGCACGCCCGCGTTGGCCCGCCTCTTCCCAACGCTCGGCGGCGCGTCGGTAGTGAGTCTGTTTCGCATTAGAGTCGCCCTTGATCGTGTGATGACGTGCCCGTTGCTCATGCACAATGGCGGCCGAACTCGAAAGTGCCTGCCTCAGACGCCGCGACATGTTCACATCACACATCACGAGTGCGATGATGGCTACGACGGAGACGATAATCGGATAAGGGTACATTAATAGCTTTGAGTGATCGAAAGGGGATAGATCCCCGCCATTGTAGCATTCTTTATCTCTGAAGCGCGCTGGCGTGGGGGTGTTTGAGTTACGATGGACTGGGGTGCCGGTGCCATGAGACGGTGGTGGGAATGACGAAGTGTCTTTCAATGTTCCGCAGACCGTTAGCGTCCGCCGCTATTCCGGTTCCACCTCCTGCATCGTAGTGTAACGACAGCGGTTTAACGACACCCCACCCCGATGCTATACGGAGAATGCTATGACACTCGACACGATTCTTGACAGCGCGACAAAAGCCCGCGTCCCGGTGCTACTCTGGGGGCCGCCGGGCGTCGGCAAATCCGCCGCAATCACATCATGGGCGAAGCGGCGCGGGCAGACGTGCTGGACCGTGATCGCGTCCCTACGCGAACCCGCCGACTTCGGAGGATTGCCGGTGCTGTCCGGCAAAGAGGCCGACATCAGTGTCCGGTTTGCGCCGCCCCGGTTCGCCGTGGAAGCGTCCGTCAAGGGCGGCGTCATTCCTGGATGAACTGACCACCGCGCCGCCCGCGGTGCAAGCCGCGCTCCTACGTGCCGTCGTGGACAAGGCGTTCGGCGATCTGGATCTCGACCCGTCGAAGGTGACCCTGATCGCCGCCGCGAACCCGCCCGAAGACGCCGCCGGTGGCTGGGATCTCGCCCCGCCGCTCGCCAACCGCTTCTCGCACCAGACGTTCGTGCTCGACCCTGCTTCCTGGATTGAGCGGTTTCCGGCCTACTGGAACGAGGCACTGGAACTGTCCTGGGCGGGGCGCGGCGTGGAAGAGAGCGCGTGGGGCAACTCCCGCTCTCTTATCGCCTCGTTCATCCGCACGCGACCGGATCTGCTCCTCGCGGTACCTAAAGACGAATCGAAACGCGGGCAGGCGTGGTGCTCGCCGCGCACCTGGGATTTTTCGTCCCGCTTGCTCGCGGCGACGGACGGCGACGTGAACGACGCCCTGCCGCTAATCGCCGGTTGTTATGAACCAGGCCGATTGGAATGAGGAGCCGTTCGGGAAGATCAACGCGGAGCGGCTCGTGGAGTGGATTGCTCGCCCCGAAGCACGGCTGGACGTGGTGCAGAATCGGTCTGTAAGATCCTACTACTTCTCCCCATCGTCGGACAAGATAGCGGAGCGACTTCGGAAGGCGTTGGTTGACGACCTGCCGGAAGCGTTCACGCGGCTCAAGGCGCAGTCCGTGTCGAACCTGCAATATCTGACGCACGCGGCGGAGTTTGTCCCCTTCTCCGAAGCAGCCGGGGGAGGCGAATCCGACCGGGTGTGTTTCGTCGCTTACTCCCCTAACGGGAAGTATCTGGTCGCCATGTCTCGTCTACAAGGGGAAGTTTGGGAGGTCGCGGGCGGATCACCGGTTGTTGCCGCGACATTCGCCCTGAGTCCCGACCCTGGCCGTCCCCGGCTCTTTTACCACGCGATCCGCTTCGCGGAAACCGGCGACCACTTCGACATCTGGTGGGTCGGAGACGCGCACTATGTCAGTCGGCACCCGGCTGTCGTGGAAGCCCACTCGCTCCTCGACGCCGCGCTACTGCAACGGCGGAGTTACCCACCTGGTTTTGTATACGCGGAGAACGAACTGCCCCCCTCTTCAACGAGTCTCACGGAGTTACCCCTTCACGGCGGCAAGTCTATCGTCTCCTGGCGCAGCGGCCGTCTAAGCATACGACGCGTATTGACGGGCGGGGACAGGGCGGGGACCGCGCTCGTAATCCCGCTCCGACAGATGGTGCGACACGTTGCCGTGTCACCCGACGGAGAGACGCTCGCGCTCGCGACGCCGCGGTTCGTCTGTCTGTGTCGCGTTCCTTACGCCGCCGTGGTCGCGGCGGATCGAAAAAGGGCGGGTAGCGGGAGTGATCAGCCGGTCTCGTAGTGCCGGGCGGGATCGTTCGCGAATGATCCCGTCGCTTACCCGATCCGACTCTGAACGTAGGCGAGTAGCTCGCTGATCTTGACCCGCTCCTGCGCCATCGTGTCGCGGTCGCGGATCGTCACCGTGTCCATCAGTTCCGTCCCGCCGTCACGCGACTGACCCAGCGTGTCGTAATCCACCGTGACGCAGAACGGCGTCCCGGCCTCGTCCTGGCGCCGGTACAACTTCCCGATAGCGGCTGTGTCGTCGTAGACCGCGCGCATCGAGCCGGACGCCTGGAGCATGCGCTTGATCTCCTTCGCCTTCGCCACGATCTCCGGCTTGTTCTTCGCGAGCGGCAACACCGCCACCTTGATCGGGGCTAGAGCGGGCTTGAAGCGCATCACGACGCGCGTTTCGCCGCTTTCCAGTAGCTCCTCGTCATAGGCTTCGCAGAGCGCGGCGAGCACGCCCCGGTCAACTCCCGCGGCGGGTTCGATCACGAACGGCACGATATGCTTCTTCGCCTCGTGGTCGAAGTAGGTCAGTTTCTCGGTCGAGTGCTCATTCTTCATCGCCCGCTCCCTAGTGTTTTCGGAGAGCGTCAGCGTGTCCTGCGCCCGCGAGTGCGACCCCAGATCCCAGTCGGTGCGGTTTGCGATCCCCTCAAGTTCGTCGAACCCGAGCGTCGGGAAATCGTACAGAATGTCTACCGTGCGCGTCGAATAGTGCGACAGTTTGATATGCTCGAATAGCTTGATCTTCTCGCGCGAAAGGCCGACTTCGTTCACCCACCAGTCAACGTGGTCGGTGATCCACTCGTCGTGCGTGCGCGCGTCCTCGCCGGGGAAAACGAAGTACTCGATCTCCATCTGTTCGAGTTCGCGCACTCGGAACAGGAAGTTGCGCGGCGTAATCTCGTTCCGAAACGACTTACCCATCTGCGCGATCCCGAACGGCAACTTGCGGTTCGTGGTATCGAGGACGTTCTTGAAGTTGACGAACATCCCCTGCGCGGTCTCCGGGCGTAGGTAGGCGAACGACTCGTCGTCCGCGACGGGTCCTACCTGCGTCTTGAACATCAGGTTGAACTGGCGCGGCTCGGTCCAGTCGCCCGGCTTGCTGTCGGCGGGGTCCAGCACCTTCGCGCTCATCAGGGCGACGCGCGCCTTCGCGGGATCCTCAAGTAGCGCGGCGACGAATGTATCCGGGTCGTCCCCCTCTTCAATCCCGAACGATGACGCCACCGCCTGCCGCGCCTCGGGGGTCTGATCACGGAGCAGGTGGTCGAAGCGGTACCGCTTTTTGGTGAGCTTGTTGTCTATCAGCGGGTCGGTGAAGCCCTTCTCGTGCCCGGAGTAGCGCAGGACGTAGCGGTTCGTGAGGAGCGACGTCTCGATTCCTTCCATGTCGTCGCGCTCGTAAACGTTGTGCTTCCACCAAAGTTTCTTCAGGTTGTTTTTGAGTTCCACGCCGAGCGGCCCGTAGTCGTACGTGCCCTGCAACCCGCCGTAGATTTCCGATCCGGGGAAGATGAAACCGCGCCGTTTACAAAGGGAGATAATCTGCTCCAGGTTCTGTGCCGCCATAATAAGTTGTGCTGTTCCTCGAAGTCGCCTGACGTACCGACCGTCAATTTTGTACAGCGATTGTACCGGCTCCATGTGATTAATGCACCGGCGGGCAGAGCGGTGGTGCTGGCGGGGCGGCCGCCTGATCATCTCGTTCTGTGACGATCGGGAAGCGGTGACTTTGTCACTTGTCTTGCGGCGCGGCGGTTCACGGATTGGTTACTCCAACCTGTGTCTCGACTTCCCTATCAGCCGAAATGCATGGAATGGGATGCGCAGCGACATCGTTCATCATGAGGTGGACGCGCTGGATGATGGCGGATTGATCCATCCCATCCCGTTCTATGGTAACCGTCTGACTACATCCCCGCGTGGGAGATCGCTACCGGTTGCGCGTGTCTAGTTCGGAGTAAAGTTTCGTGCGTGATCGTAACCAGGGTCAGTGCCACGGCACGCGTATGCCTTGCTGTGACATTAATCGCGATCATCCCCCTTGACGCGAGCCGCTCCCGTAAAGTACAAAGGGGGTGAGCTAGAAGAGAGGGCGCGGAGATGGAAGCGGCGGAAAACACACCGGGAAATACGGCGGCGATCAGACGGCTCGCACGCGATAACTGGGCGCAGTCGAAGGCAGACGCGAACACGGCGCACATGTTGCGCGACGCGGGTATATACTATGCCTCGGTGTTCTTCGCCCAGCAGGCCGCCGAAAAGGCACTCAAGGCCGCGATTTTGCATAAATGTGGGAAGCAACCCCGCGGCCATAACCTGATCACGTTTGCGAACGAACTTTCTGCCCCTCTCGCTGTCATGAACGCCGCCGGGGAATTAAACTTCGACTTTCTCTCCTCCCGAAACCCCGAGCATGCCGAGGGAGTCCCAGCGCAGTTGTACGATCTCGCCTCGGCGAACCTGCACCTGGAAGCGTCCGCCGAGCTAGTCAAGTGGGCACGCCAACTGCTATAACACGCCTTTTTCAAAAAAAGACGGTTAGTTCCGCCTTTTCCCTGGTATAAATGGGTGTGCCTCAAATCCCGCCCGCTATTTCGACCGCCACCGGTTCCTCGCTCGCGCGCGACGGTTCGCTTTTTGCCATGCCGTCCACGCCCCGCGGTATTACCTTAATCGTCCCCCTTGTCGCGTTAGGGCTGTTTCTGGTAATCTGCGGCCCGGTCGCGGCCCAAGAGCCGATCATGGGGAACGGCGCGGCACCGCTTACGCTACGGCCACGGCGTGATCCTCTCGTGGTGACCGACCTCGCGACCGTGCTTTACCGTCTCAAACACGAATGGCCGCGTCTTCTGCTTGACTACACGCGCCCTGCCGTGCGCGATATGATCGTCGGTCGAGGCGGCCCGAGTTCGCTCACGCTCAAGACTACCCTATTCCACAACGACGCACGCCGCTTGCGGCTCGAAGGCGGTTTCGGGCGCGACGGTTGGGGCGAGCGGGAAGCGCGAATCAGTTTCACCGCTGGGTTCTAGTACATCCGCATCCGCGCGGGAAATCGGCCGTTAGTACCGAGGTGTATATTAATCTTGTTCATAAAGGACCGCGCCGGGAATGTCAGTCCCCTCTTCGCCGCCACCCGTGCTCGACGCGCCCAAAACCGCAGTGCCACCATTGCTGGTGTTAGGACATTTGCCGTCGCGGTGGGAGCCGCCCTCTGATGGGTCGGTCACGACGCATTCAGGTTTTCCTTTGCCCCCAAACAGGCTATACCTCGCGGGCGCACCGAAGAGTATTGGTCAAGTTCTCTCTGCTTCCTCCAGCATAGACGGTACCAAAGGCGCGGAGGCGCAAACGATGAAGCGCATTGGATCCTCTGTACTCGGATTTATCATCGGCGCGGTGGTGGTATGAGCACTCGGCGCGAAGATCAGGCTCTGGTACACAAATGATGTGCCTCTCCTAGCACTCGCCGTCGGCGCGGTGCTCGGCACAGTAGTCGGCTACGTCGGCTCGAAGCTAAGATATCACACCCCTTATATTGGCGAATACGGCATCGCGTCCTACGAGTACGGGGGGCGCGACAAGACCATCGGGAAAGCAAGTGTCTTCACCTTCGACCGGGGTGCGACGCTGAAAACGATGACAACGAGAGACCACACTAATGGCGCATATACGGGCACTACCTACGCCTACACCTGGACCGATGCCACCAGAAAAACGATCCACTCACTCGCGGGCAGGTTCCAAAACAAAGAAGGCGACCCGCCTCCGGAGGACGCATACTGGTTCGCTGTCGCCGCAGAGAAGGCCTGGTCGAGAACCCAGTTGCCCGAGATGCGCGAGCGGCTAGCGCGTGGGGAGACGCAGTTCTTTCCGGTAGCGGGTAAGGGGGCGGTCGGCGTTTCGCGGGACGACATCACGATCCAGATGGGCGGCAAGTCGGAATTACTCGCTATCAACGACATCGGGGGGGGACGAAATTAAGGGGGGGGATGGTGACGATCAGCCGAAGAGACGCGAAGAAGGGGTTCCTCGGCATGGGCGCGGACGGCATTTATACGTTCCCCTACGCGGGACTCGGGAACGCCCAGCTCTTTCTGAGCATGCTCAGCATAGCCTCTAAAATGACGGAGACTCAGGAAGAGTCCGCGGCGCACTCCGCCCCCGCCGCATGACGCTTCATCTCCCTGTATCGCCACCTTTTCGTGTACAGTAACCCCGGTGCCGCACGCGCGGTGACGCACCCTTTGAGCCACCGGTTCGCCCATCGCGCGGCGCGGCGTTCACCCTTCCTCGAACCCGATTTAGAGTTGCTCGACGAACCGCCACTTGCGCGAGTTGAAGAAACGGTACCCACCAATAAACACCGCGACACAGATCAAAGCGCAACCGAGGAACGCCGGCCAGGGCACCGTTTCGTTTAACGTCATGAGAACGCGGTTCGCGCCGATTGGCACCGTCTGTGGGGGGAGCAGGAACGAGCGATAGGAGGCGATGATCACCGCCATTGGGTTCAGGAGGAATAGCGCGTAGACGAGTCTAGCGACCTCGGGTGACATCGACGCGCTGTATTTGACCTGCTCCAAAAAATAGATGATCGGCACGCCGTAGAACAGCAGATCAAGCGCGACCGCCGCGAGGAACTTCACATCCTCGAAGAACACGTTCAGCGCGGAGATGTAAAGGGCGATGCCGCCGATGAGCAGTGTCTGCATTGCGACCAGTACCGGCAACAGAAGGATGGTTGCCGGAAGTGGGACCGGATGGCCTTCCCACGCGGCGCGGCCATACAAATAAACTAAGTAGATCGCGAGTACCCCAAGCGAGAGCAGGAAGTGACGCAAGTTGGCTACCGTAGTGGCGAGCGGCAGTAGCTCGCGGGGGAAGTAGACCTTGCGCACCAGCGGCATCTGTTTCGACACCGACTCGCCCGCGTCCAATATGCCAGTCAGGAAGTATGTCCACGGGAAAAAGCCGGCCAACACGTATGCCGAATAGTTCTCAATCTTGAACGGTAGGACGACGAACGCGAACACGAGATACAGAATGAGGGCGCGCACAACCGGGTTGGCGAGTGACCAGATAACGCCGACCCGCGAATTTTTATAGCGCACCTGTAGCTCCCGCTCGACTAGATTGCCGAACAGCTCCTTGTACCTGGACGCCTCCCGGTATTCGTCGCGGAGAGCGCGGTATTCATCCCGTAGTGACATGAGTGGTCAGGGGGAAGCGGGCATAGATTCGGAGGCGGCTTGACGCGCCCGATCCCCCCTCCCTTATTTCACGGGATCCGGTCCGTCGAAGTCGCCGCGTGCCGGCTCCAGCAACTTCAGAAGCTCCTCGCGCGGGATCAATACCTTGCGTTTGCCCGCGACGCGAAACGCCCGTAACTTTCCCTGACGAATATAGGAGCGGATACTCGATTGAGAGAGTTGGAGATAATTGGCGGCCTGTTCAACGGTGAGGAGGTCCCGGCTTTCCGCTTCCATAGATGTACTGTCTGCTCCTTCGATAGCGCACGCTGGCGATGATATTTTGACGGGGCGGATTCGCGGGAAGGTGTTGTACAGCGGGAAACGCAGGGGAGAATCATTGCTTCAACACCGGAACCGATCACGAGCGAACGCCGTGAGCAAGTATAACGCCCGTGGCAGTGCTTGTCAATGATTATCGTCGCGGATTTTCCCACCTGCTGAGGGGGAACTAATGTTCGCCAATTTGTGTATTACTAACAGGAACAGATGGGAGAAGACAGAAATCATGCGGGTACAGAGTAATTTATTAGTGCATTTAGGTTACGGTAAGTATGTCCGGTCGGATCAGGTGACCGCCATTCTACCTATTGAGGAGGAGCGTGGGCCGGGGCGCCGGACGTTCGTCCACATATCGGGCAGGCCCGACCCGCTCATCGCGTCGCGGGCCGAGGATTCCATTGTGTCAGACCTCGTACAGGAGCCGCGCGAGGTCACGCAGGCGCGCCAGCAGAGCGAGATTCTGCGTGATCTGTTGACCGACCTTGCCACCGTCAACCCCACCGTTCGCCGGATCGTGCGCGACGAAGGCGGGTTGGACGTGGATCACCTGGAGCGGCGCATCCGCTCGGTTGTCGAGGGGGAGTAATCGGGCGGGGCAAATCGGTGTCTAGCGTCCGCTCCCCCACCCGCGTTCGCCCCCGTGTCGGCAGGCTTCTACGCCGGAGTCGGAAGGGCGGACGCGGGAGTCACCTTCTTTTTGCGGCGGCGCGGGCGCAGGGGTTTGAGCCGACGGTTGATCCCCTCCAGGTCGAACTTATCCGCGTCCCACCGGGAGACACCGTAGCACTCGCCGAGCCACTCCTTTCGCTCCGCGTAGTCTTCGTGCTTCGGGTCGGCGAGGATGGCGAGTAGTTCCTCGTAGCCCCATATCCCGCCGCAGTCCTCAATCAGGCCGTTCCGTTTACCGGTGACACAGACCGGGTAGTCCGCTTCTGGATCGGCGGGCAATTCTTGCTCGATGATGATTTCGTGATCCCAGCTATCACCCATGTCGTAGGTGTACGTAAAGCGGCGCTTCGCTCCCAGCGCGAAGAGGATGTCACATAGCCGAACCGTGCTTTCGTCACCGTAGTCGTCGTCCATCCAGTCGAACGGATTGCCGAGTGGGTCAGTTTTCGGCACGTACACATCACGGTCACGCCACCTATAGATTCTATCTACATGTCCTGTCACTATAACCTCCTCCCCCGCGTCCTCGTCGGGAGGTGGAAGCGGCAACTCGAACTGGTGTAAGTGAGATTCCTGCCATCCCATTATTACCTGGATCACGCGATGAAGGTCGGAAAGGGTCGCGGTTGGGCGTGTGAGTACCCGCCGCCAGATCGGCGGTTTCGCGCCTACAATGCCGATTTTGAGGCTGTAGATCGTCTCCTCAACCGCCACGTCAATTGCCTTACTTTTTGCCGTGGTCAAAGTCATTCTCCTCGGAACGAGATTCGTGGTCTATTTCGCCGCCGATAGCGTAACCACCTTCCGTCACGGCGACATGAACAGGCAGGAGTCGGCACCCGGCGCGGAGAAATGACTCATACATCCATCATCCACGAGGATCCCAGGAGTCAATCTATGAACAATATTCCTATCGCCCTTCAACTCTACTCCGTGCGCGACGACGCGAAACGCGACTTGCCCGCCGTACTCGAAGCCGTCTCGAAGATGGGCTATGTCGGCGTCGAGTTCGCCGGGTTTCATGGCCACGATGCCCCTACGATCAAGCACCTGCTGAACGAGAACGGCTTGCAGGTCGCCGGGGCGCACATTCCTATCGAGACGCTACTCGGCGACACGCTGAACGAGACCATCGCGTTTCACCTCGCCATCGGCAACGAGTTTCTGATCGTGCCGCATCTCGGCGGCAAATATACCGAGACCGCTCAGGCGTGGGAGCAGACCGCGAACACGATGAACGGGATTGCCGCCGCGCTTCATGTCCATGGGATGCGCACCGGCTATCACAATCACACGCACGAGTTCAAGCCCGTCCCTGGGAGCGACAAACTGCCGTGGGACATCTTCTTCGGCGGCACGAATGATTTGGTCGTGATGCAGTTCGACACCGGGAACGCGCTCGATGGCGGCAAGGACGCGCTACCGTTCCTGCGCTCCTACCCCGGTCGCGCCGTCACCGTGCATATGAAGGAGCATTCCGCGACGAACCCTGACGCGCTACTCGGCGAAGGCGACGTGCCCTTCCCGGCAATACTGCGCGAACTGGCGGCGCAGGACGTGACCGACTGGCTGATCATCGAGCAGGAGTCGTACCCGATCCCCCCGCTCGCGTGCGCGGAGCGGTGTTTGCGCAATCTGGAGCGGATCCAGTCGGACATGGGATGAACATGACGGGGGCGAATGTATTCAGGGACGCGGGGGAGCCGCGCGTGGTGCCCTGCGTTGCGGCGGACGCCGCCATCCTGCGCAACTTGTATCCGCTTTATTTACACGATCTGGCGGAGTTCACGCAGGAATTGCGCCCGAACCGTTACGGCGTGTACGACGGCGACGACACCGTAACGACGCTCGCGCAGTGGGGCGACGCGAATCTCGCGGAGTGGTGGAACAGACCCGGCATCCTGTATCCGTACCTGATCCATGTCGGAGAGCGGGCAGTGGGCTTCGCGCTGGTGTCGTCGCCACCCTATCTGCGCGACGGCACCGGCTTTCTGATGAACGAGTTCTTTCTGACGCGCTCGTTCCGCCACCAGGGCATCGCGCGATCCGCCGCGCGTCAGGTACTCGACCGGCACCGGGGACGCTGGCAAGCCGTGGTGCTGGAAAGAAACATCCCCGCGCAACGGTTCTGGCGGCGAGTACTCGCAGGCTACGAAAACGGCGTTTATTCGGAAACCGCCGAGGAAACCACGATCTTCGGCGACTTCCCCGCCGTCGTCTTCGCGTTCGATAATGGTGCCTCCCACTGAACGTCGTCGCTTTCGGGGTACCATCGTCTCATGCCGATCATTCGACTAGAGACCCAGATACATGCCCCGGTAGAGCGTTGCTTCGACCTCGCGCGCGACCTCGACTTGCACCGAGAAACCATGTCGCACACCGGAGAGAAGGCGGTGGGCGGCATCACGAGCGGCTTGATCGGGCCGGGACAGACCGTGACGTGGGAGGCGACACACTTCGGCGTGCGTCAAAGGCTGACCTCACGCATCACCGACTTTGATTCGCCCCATCGCTTCGTGGACGAGATGACGGAAGGCGCGTTCCAGTCGCTCCATCACCTGCACGAGTTCGAAGACACTACCAGCGGGACTATGATGCGCGACACGATGACCTACGTCTCCCCGCTTGGACCGCTGGGCAAGATCGCGGACGCCTTATTCCTCGAACGATACATGCGCGGCCTACTTACGGCGCGAAATGCTCTCCTGAAAGCCTACGCCGAACGTAGCGGGTAAAATCCCCACTGGCCCCATCCCCTTGACAACATCGCTACATAGATATATAGATATGTTGTGAAGCAAGTTGCACATGAACTGATCGCCATGGAAACGCTGGAACAAGTCGCCCCGATAATACGGGTCATTGCCCATCCGCTCCGCCTACGTATCCTCGATTTCCTAGATCATGCGGGTACGCCCCGTAGCGTCGGCGAGATCGTCGAGGCGTGCGGGGAAGGGGTACAACAGGCGGTCATCAGTCAGCAGTTACGCCTCTTAAAAGATCAAAATGTGCTTTCAGCTGAGCGCGACGGTACCCGGATCTACTACGCCATCGCCGACCGGAGCGTGCTCTATTTGCTAGAGTGTATCCGGCAACATCGCCCCTAGAGGAAACTATGAACACAACGGCTGCCTTTTGGAACGAACGGTATCAATCGCCCGAATATGGCTTCGGCACGGAGCCGAACACATAAGTGTGTCGCGCACAAGGAGAAACAAACATGAAAATGTCCTCCCGAGTCACGCCTGAGTACGCATACTGGGCGATGAGCGAGAACAGTGCCCTGCTACTCGATGTACGGGACGAGAGCGAGTTCGTCGCCCTACACGCGGCTGGCGCGGTATGTATGCCGTCTCCTGCCCGTGTTAATGTATGGGATCGGCCTCTCCGCGAGGAACGCGGCGGGAACGGGAGTATTGCTCCTGTTTGTGACCGTGCTATGGGGCGCGGCGGGCGCGGCGTGGCGCGGCCACGTGTCCCTACCGCTCGCGATGACGTTGCTCGCCGGGTCAAGCGTCGGGGCGCAACTCGGGGCGAGCGTGACGAACCGCCTACCGAACCAGGCATTGAGGCAAATATTTGCCTATCTAGTCGGCACGGCGGCACTCGCGGTTCTGGCGAATCTGCTGAAAGAGCTCGCGTTGACATTGCCGCGCTAAACCCGGTACAGTAAACGAGAGACGCCCGAAGCACCGAGAAATCGGGACCGGTGCGCGGGGTTGTCCCGGTGGCAGAGCCGCGCTACAGCCCGAGGTCTCGCGGTTCGGGAGGATGACTAACAATGAAGATGATCACAGACGAGCAAGTCGCGGCGTATCGCGAGAACGGATTCGTAGTTATCGAAGGCTTCCTTGACGAAGGGGAGTTGGCAAGCTGGCGGCGTTGCACCGACGAAGCGGTCGCGGAGCGGCTGGGAGCGGGTCCAGGCAGACTCAGCAACCAGCATGACCCCGACAGCTATTACGCGCAGGTATTCACGCAATGCATCAAGCTCGCCGACACGCACGCGGGGATGCACGAGATTATGTATGACCCGCGACTTGGCGAAGCGGCGGCGACACTCGCGGGCGTTGACGGGATGCGCATCTGGCATGACCAGGCACTCATCAAGCCGCCGTTCGGTAACCCGACCGCGTGGCACCTGGACAACCCCTACTGGTCGTTCGACTCGCCGCAAAGCCTGAGCATCTGGGTCGCGCTCGACGACGCGACGCTCGCGAACGGCGCGTTGTTTTACCTCCCCGGTACCCAGCGCTCAGCACGCTTCGAGACCGTCACCATCGGGGAGAAATTAGGCGAATTGTTCAAAGTGTACCCCGAGTGGCGAGGTGTCGAGACGGTGGGTTGTCCCTGCCCCGCCGGGTCGGCGGTGTTCCACAGCGGCTTAACGGCGCACGGGGCTGGCGCGAACATGACCAATAAGCCGCGCCGCGCCATGACGTGCGCCTACATGCCGGACGGCGCGACATTCAACGGCAAGCAGAACATGCTCCCCGACGATTACTTCAAGTCACTGAGAGTCGGCGACGTGCTGAACGACCCGGCGATCAACCCGCTGATCTGGTCGCGGTAGTTCAGGCAGGAGGCGGTTAAAAGCATGTCTCGCTTGAGACAGGGCGTTACTGTATCGGGTCGGACACAGTGAGGGAAGAAACGGGGTATCCTACGCGCGGGCGCATCCGGCTACGGCGCGCCCGATGGAAGACGATTTATAAATATGAACCATAGCGCGACACCCGCCACACCTGCCGCCGGGCGGATTGAGACCGACAGCATGGGCGCGATCACCGTTCCCGCGACCGCCTACTGGGGGGCGCAAACTCAGCGTTCCTTGCACCACTTCGCCATCGGGCGCGACATCATGCCGCCCGAAATGATCCGGGCGTTCGGCATCCTCAAAAAAGCCTGTGCCCTGGTCAACAAGGATGGCGGGCGGCTCCCCCCCGATATAGCGGATCTCGTCATCGCGGCGGCGGACGAGGTTATCGCAGGGACACTGGACGCCGAGTTTCCGCTACGGGTCTGGCAAACGGGTAGCGGGACGCAGACCAACATGAACGCGAACGAGGTGATCGCGGGACGCGCCAACGAGAAGGCGGGAAACGGGCGAGGCGGCAAGATTCCGGTCCATCCGAACGACCACGTGAACCGTTCCCAGTCCTCAAATGACACGTTCCCCGCCGCCATGTACATCGCGGCGGCGGAGCGTGTCACTCACCATCTCTTACCGGCGGTGCGTGGCGTCGCGGAAGCCATCGAGCAGAAGGCGTCAGAGTTCGCGGACGTCGTGAAGATCGGACGTACCCACTTGCAGGACGCCACCCCGCTCACCGTGGGGCAGGAGTTCGGCGGCTGGGCGAGTCTGTTGCGGCGCGATATCGCGCGCGTCGAGCAGTCGCTCGACGGCTTATGCGATCTCGCCATCGGCGGCACGGCGGTCGGCACTGGGCTGAACGCGCCGCCCGGATTTGGCGAGGCGGTTGCCGCCCGTATTGCCGAGGAGACGGGACTGCCTTTTCGTTCGCACCCCGATAAGTTCGCCGCGCTCAGCGCGCACGACGAGCTAGTGTTCGCGGGCGGCGCGCTCCAGACACTCGCCGGTTCGCTGATGAAAATCGCGAACGATATTCGCTGGCTGGCGTCCGGCCCCCGTTGCGGAATCGGCGAACTGATACTGCCGGGAAATGAGCCGGGGTCGTCCATCATGCCGGGGAAGGTGAACCCGACGCAGTGTGAGGCGATGACCATGGTCGCGGTGCAGGTACACGGTAATCACGCCGCGATCGCGTTCGCCGGGTCGCAGGGCAACTTCGAGCTGAACGTTTTCAAGCCGGTGATGATCCATAACTTCCTGCACTCGGTCACGCTACTCGGCGACGCCTGTCACGGGTTCGTCGAGTTCATGGTTAAAGGAATCGAATTGGACCGCGAGCGGATCGAGGGGTACGTGCAAAACTCGCTGATGCTGGTCACCGCGCTGACACCGCGCGTCGGCTACGACAACGCGGCAAAGATCGCGCACAACGCGCATGTCGGGAGAACCACGCTCCGTGAAGCCGCGCTCGAAATGGGGCTGGTGAGCGAGGCAGAGTTCGACGAACTGGTACGCCCGGAGCAGATGACGCATCCTTAACCGGCGCATGATCCCGCGCCGAGCGACTTAACGACAAAATAGTCGCTGACCCAAACTCTCAAAGGTCGCGCTTCAGCCGATCAAATCCGAGTACATCAAAAAACAGACCGAGTTCTGACGCGTCGTACGGGAGCATGGCACCATTCTTTACCACCCGCGCTTCCTCCGGGTCGAACATAACGGGGGCGTCGTGCTTCAATGTGATCAACCGCCTCGACAAAGGCAGTTGTGTCGCCAATGCTCTGCCGAGTGGCTCGCGCCATCGCTCCTCGATTTCGGCCAGGTTCTCCCTCATACCCTCCACGGAGCCGTATCGCGTCAGCAGTTTCGCCGCCGTGCGCGGCCCGATACCAGTCACGCCGGGGATGTTATCCACGACGTCGCCGGTGAGCGCGAGGAAATCCACTATCTGCTCCGGCAACACTCCTCGCCTCTCACGCACCGATTCCGTATCGGTTTCGACGCCGGTGCGGACATCGAAGAGCGTAACGCGGGCGTGTTCCGCGCTCGTGACCAGCTGCTCGAAGTCCTTGTCCGGTGACACTATACGGGTATGTCGCGCGCGCTCCCCCGTCGCGCTCCCCGCGCCGATGCGCCGCGCGAGCGTCGCGATAACATCGTCCGCCTCGACGCCGGGGTGCGCTACGACAGGAATGCCGAAAAGCCGTACCATCTCCAAAATGCGCGGCACCTGGAGCGAAAGCGCGTCGGGAGTCGCTCGTCGAGTGCCCTTATAGCCGGGCGTTTCTAGCGCGGCGGGGGGA
>JAYUUO010000008.1:0-19610 GCA_043754515.1 Armatimonadota bacterium | reverse complement strand
CTACCGCCGGGCGTTCTCGAAAAATCAACGGCGTTCGTCAAGGAACAGCACGACGCCGGTAATGTGACGCTGATCGCGTGCGGCGCGGGCGTCAGCCGTTCCGTGGCCGCGATAAAGGAGGTCGAAGGCATGAGTCTGCTGGAAGCGTTCGGCCTCGTTCGCGCGGCTCACCCGGACTCCCTCCCCCACCCTCTACTGTGGCGGTCGCTGTGTGACCACTGTGACGAGCATGCGACCTACGTCCAGATGCTCCGCTTCAGACAGGAATCACGCGCCGACGTGTGAAGGCGAGACGGGCAGGTCGTATGATACAGTAGTCGCATCATGAAGTTTGAAACGCTCGCCATTCACGCCGGTCAGGGTCCCGACCCTGCCTACGGCGCGGTAATGACGCCGATCTATCAGGTGTCCACCTTCGCCTTCGAGGACTACAACAAGCCGGGGACTTTCGACTATACCCGCTCCGGCAATCCCACTCGCCGCGCACTGGAGGTCTGCCTCGCCGCGCTAGAGAATGGCACCCACGGCTACGCGTTCGCGACCGGGATGGCCGCGACCGCGACCTTGCTCTCGATGTTCAACGCGGGCGACCACCTGATCGTCCACGACGACCTGTACGGCGGGACTTACCGCTTGTTGGTGTCGGTGCTCGCCCCGAAAGGCATTGCCGTTGAGTTCGTGAATCTACGTGACCCGGACGCGCTCCGCGCCGCGATACGCCCCGGCGTGACGAAAGGCATCTGGGCGGAAACGCCTACGAACCCGCTGATGAACCTGCTCGACCTCGCGGCCATCGCCGAAATCGCCCGCGCATCGGACGTGGTGACCTTCTGCGACAACACGTTCATGTCGCCGTTTTATCAAAAGCCGCTCGATCTGGGCATTGACGTCGTTATGCACTCGACGACGAAGTACATAAACGGCCACTCGGACGTCGTGGCGGGCGCGGCGATCACGAAGAACGCGGAGCTGGGCGCGAAGATAGGAATGCTCCAGAACGCCATGGGTACCGCGCAGGCCCCCTTCGACTGCTTTCTGACACTGCGCGGCATTAAAACGCTGGCGGTCCGGATGGAGGCACACAACCGGAACGCGTTGTCGCTCGCGCACTGGCTGACCGAGCATCCGTCGGTCGCCACGGTGCTTCATCCCGGCCTGTCCTCGCATCCCCAGCACGAACTGGCTGTGCGCCAGATGACCGGGTTCGGCGGCACGTTCTCGTTCCGGTTCAAAGACCCCACCCTCCCGGAGCGCGTTCTGACACGAACGAAACTGTTCGTGCTCGCGGAGTCGCTGGGCGGGGTCGAGTCGCTGATCGAGCAACCGTGGACGATGACACACCTTTCCATGCCAGAGGAGGTCCGCGTCAAACTCGGGATCACGCCCGACCTGATACGCGTGTCGGTCGGCATCGAGCACATTGACGACTTGATCGCCGATCTTGAGCAGGCTCTCCAGTAGTCTCGCGCGGCATCTGAGTTCGGAAAGTAGGACAATGATGTCCGGTGCGGGTCATGGCGGAGGGGGGCGTAGCCCCCGCTCTCCTCACCCCGCGGTGGAGGCATCCGAGGCGGCCTCTGGACACCGTTTTTTGCGCCACGGGCGGCGCGTCTGGGCGCGCCGTCCCCCCCCGCTGGACGGGCGAAGAGCGGGGATAACAGCCTTTCGCGAGCGAAAAATATATTACTGTCTCCGCGCCGAATCAGCCACAAAACCCCCATACATGTGTCTTATATAGTGAAGATGATGTTATTTGTAATTCCGGGCTTTTTGCTCCTCGGGCTTTTTTGTATGGCGATCTGGGCGTTTTTCTTCCGGGCGGTACTGCGTCAAGAATATACCGTCCGCGAGGCACGAAAACGCTACGCTGACTTCGCGCGCTTGCTCGCCACACCGAGCGAACCGCTCTTCTGTGTGGCTTGTCGGGAGCTGTTCGCCGGCCCTTTGACGGCGCAGGGTTGTCCAAGTTGCAACGTGGGGGCATTCGTGATACCCGCCCGCGCTAGCGATGACCCGAAAGTGGCGGCACAGGCCGCGCGCGCGATTCCGCTCGCGGAGGACGCCCCGAGCGAAATTAGCGACCCTGTCCTTCATCACGATCTCGGGACACATATTGCCGTGACACCGTCGCCGGAACCGATCCGGCAGAGAAAGAATCCGCTATGAAAGTTTCTAGAACCGGTTGCCTTGGCGCGGTGGGTGGGAGTATCGCGTTAGTCACGGCGTTCCTCCTCATCTCTCTCGCGCGGGGCGGGCACATGCCGGGGCCGACCTACATCGCGCCGGGCAATGTCGGCCTCCGCATTGACAACTACAAAGGCATTGAGGAGGACGCGCTCATGCCGTCCGGTGTCCACTGGCAGGGCGTTTGGGAGACAGTTATCGAAGTCCCGACGATGCAACGCACGCTCAGCTTCGAAGGGAAAGGCGAGAACGGCACCGCGATTGACGTGAACACGTCCTCCAACATGCTCACCGCCGACGTCACGGTGCAGTATGCGGTGCGCGGCGACAAGGCACCCGCTCTTTACCAGGACTACCAGGACACATTCGCCAATCTGGGCGAGTTTGAGCGCGTCAACATCCGTCCCGCTATACAGGAGGCGGTCAACTACGCGATGGGTGATCTCGATACCGCCGCCGCGCTGACTACGGTCGGCAAGACGAAGGCGGAACAACAGGCACTTACCATGTTGCAGAAGGAATGGGGGCCGCGCGGGATTGACTTCCGTAACCTGCTGATCCGCGCCGTAGAGCCGGACGCGCAGGCGAAACAGTTGCTCTCGGCGACTACGTCCAAGATGCAAGACATCGAAAACGCGAAATTGACACTTCGCCAGCAGGCGATTGACAACCAGACTGCTATCCTCCGCGCGACCGCCGAGGCACGGATCAACCGCGCTCAGGATTCGGCACTCACCGACCTGTATGTGCAGGACAAGATGCTCCAGCGCGTAGACACGATCTACCTGCCGTCCGACCAGATTATGGGGATGATAAAAAAGTGAAAAACAGATCACAGCTGAATAGAGTTTTGAGCGCGGGTGCTCTGCTGGTAGCGGCGGCCGCGCTGAGCGGTTGCGGCACCGTGGTGAAGACGGGCAACGTCGGGCTGGTCGTGAACCACTACTCGGGCAAAGTGGACGGCAACATCCGGCACGCTGGCTTCAACCCCCTGCCCCCTGTTTCCGGCTACGAGATGGTCGAGATCCCGACGCACAAACGCACTTACACCATGGTGCGCAATAGTAGCGAGGGTGCGCACACCGGGGACGATAGCGTGCGCGTGAATACGCAGTCAACGAACACACTGAACGTTGATACATCGGTGACGTATCACCTCGCGTTCGACCCCGCGCACGAGGACGAGATCAAGAACCTGTACGCGAAGTATCGCTCCCAGTTTTTGGGGAACGGCTTCGACGCGTTCGAGGAGAATCAGCTACGCCCACTCTTCCGCAAGTATGTTTCTAACGCGTTCGGGAAGATGAGCACGGTGGACGCGATGACCGGCGACGGCAAGACGCGCGCCGCCGAGGACGCGAAAAAAGAACTGAACCGCGTCCTGAACGGTGATTCCATCTTGGTGGATGAAGTACGCATCCGGGCGATATGGCCCGACGACGCAACCAAGGATACGCTACGCACGCACCTCGTCGCGGAACAGAACCTCCGACTCTCGACACTCAATCAGCAGCTCGCGACTATCGCGAACGAGACGGCGGTCTCGAAAGCCGAGGCGGAAGCGAAAGCCGCGCGCATTCGGGCCGCGTCGCTCACGCCGCGCCTGGTGCGGTACAAGCACCTTGACAAGATCCGAATCGTGGGCGTGCCGCAGGGTGCTATCGTAAACGCGGGCGCGGCACCCGTCGAGCCGTCCTCGAGTGCGACGACCCCGGAACCGGCACCCCGGACGCCGCAAGCGGCCCCGACTCCGCCGGACGAGTCGGGGCAGTAGGAGAACACCCGCCCTACTTCAACGCCGACCGAAGTATCGTCCCGTCGCAACCGCTCGGTAACTCGATCCCGAGAAGAGCGCAGAGCGTGGGTGCGATGTCGGTCGGCGACACGGGGTCTGTCCACACGCCCGCGCGAATCCCCGGACCGGAGATCAGAATCGGTACGTGCGTGTCGTAGGCGTATGGACTCCCGTGCGTCGTGATGTACGGCCCCGGTCGCCCCGCGTCGGTGAAGTACAGCCCCTCGCTGACGACCACGATGTCACCCGACACTTTCGGGTGGTACCCGTGTACCACCCGGCGCGTGATCCCGTTTTGCGGGAGCCTCCCCTCCATAATCTGGGTTCGCGTGTAGGCGGCATAGATCCCAGGAACTGTCGCGATGGCGCGCGCCGCGACCTCCTCGACCTGTCCGCGCGACGCCGCCTTGCCGGATATAAGTGCTTGAGTGATTGCCGCGTCATCCAAGTTCATGTATGGGTCAATATAGCCGACCGGCTTTCCGTCCGCGCCGTGCGCGAGCCAGTTGGCCTCGCCGAACGCCGCGCTGAGTGCCTTGAGCGCGGCATTATTGATGGCGGATTCCAGCACGCGGTCCGAGGTGATGTCGCGCTCTTGCAGGTTTTCCGGCGCGGGAACGACGCCATGATCCGCCGTAATGACGAATACAACTTCTTTTAGACCACCCGGCACCGTGGCTTGCAGGAAGTTAAGGAAGTCAGCGATCTGGTGGTCTGTCTGCACCGTTATGTCGAGCAGTTCCAGGCTGTAAGGCCCGAAGGCGTGCCCCGCGTAGTCATTCGTGGCGAGATTCATCGCTAGCAGATCGGGGGTGTTGCCGCGCTGTCCTAGTTTCTCCGCCGTCACGGCGCGCTTTGCGGTCTCGAAGACGTAGGCGTTGGCGGATGGGGTGAGCGTGAACGCGCCGTAGTTCGCCTTCGTCTTCTCTTTGCCGATGGCGTGCGGGAAAGTAAGGCCCATGCCGTACGGCTCGCGGTTAGCGGCGAGGCGCGGCGGAATCGTCCGGGCGAGGGATTCGGACGACTCGGAGAAGTTCCAGGTCGTCCCGAGTGTCTTGTCCGGGATCGCCTCGTTATTCACCCCTTCCACCCAGGTCGGCAGTGACCCGTTCTTGCAGAACGCGGTGCTGCTGATCCAGCGCCCCCCGACAGTGTCGAACCAGATAGACACGTCCTGGGTATGACCGCCGAGCAGGATTGCGGCGCGATCTTTGAGCGAGAGCGTCACCACCTTCGACACGCCCGCCGAGGCTAACTTCAACTCGTCACCGACCGTTGTAGACCGCATATTCAGCGGCCCCATCGGCTTCGCTGTACTACCCGCGGCGGCACCCACGACCTTGTAACGTGGATCGTCCACGCAGTACATCGGCGCGAGGCTGGTCTTGTTCCACCAATCGTTCGCGATAATGCCCGTCTTATCGGGGTTTCCCCCACTCAGGATAACCGCGTGCCCCGGACCGGTGAACGTCGGATAATGGTCGTAGCGCGCGTCAACGAAATACGAACCCTGCGTCATCAGATAGCGAAAGCCACCGACTTTGTCGCTGCCCTGTTTCGCGGGCAGGAACAGATCCGTGTAGCGGCGCAGGTAGTCCGCGCGGAACTGATCAATCGAGATCACTACCGTCAGGCGCGGATGTTTAGACTCGCGTACGCGCGTCGCGAACTCGCCGTTGCCGTCGTAGTTCGCACGCTCCTGCCGCGCCTGGGCGGGAGTAGTAACCGCAATTCCTCCTATCAATAAGGCAGTAGAGGCGATCAATACCGCCTGTGATTGATTTCGTTGCATATCCTGTATCGCATTCCTTCCACGTCGCCGCAAAGACGCGGGAACAAAATGGCCACGTCTAACGCGGGTATACTACCTTAAACGGCCACTGTATGGCGTGGCCTTCCGGCCGAACTCGGCCCCGAATAGCGGCGTGACACTCAAGATGGACAACCAGTTAAGTGTTTGAACATCTCCTCCCACTCGGCAACACGTTTCTCGAAGACAGTAGCGTGCTGGTCGCGGAGATGGCAACCCTGCGTCTGAGCGAACTGATGCGGCGGGTATTAGAGACGGACACTTCGGCGATCCCGATCAACGAGGAAGTCGCCGCCGTCACCGCCTACCCCGCGATCGAGCGATTGCGGTTCGCGGAAAAATTACGGGTCCGGTGGCAAGTTGATCCGGCGGTGGCGCATACCAACCTGCCACGCTTCTCGCTCCTGACGCTGGTTGAGAACGCCGTTACGCACGGAGTTTCCCGCATGATGCGCGGCGGAACCGTCACTGTCACCGCTCGCGGCGGCAACGGGCGGCTACTGGTCGCGGTCGCCGATGACGGCGCGGGGATGTCCCGCGAGCAACGCGCGTCGGCTTTAAATGTGGCATCGGATCGCCTTCACGGACTGATATTACTCGACCGGCAGTGCGGTTGCAATACGGCCGCAGCTCCCGTCTCCGGATCTTCAGCGAGCCGGGGCGGGGCACGCTGATCGCTTTCCGCCTCCCGCTCTCCGAGACGGCAGTCGCTACTCGGCAGGAGAAACCCGCGTGCTAACCTCCTTGCGCACGCTCATAGCGGATGACGAGCCGCTCGCGCGTGCCTATCTGCGCCGCCAGCTTGAGGCACAGGGGGTTACTATCATTGGAGAGAGCGGGAACGCCACGGAGGCACTTGCGGAATGTGACGCCCTGCGTCCCAACGCCCTGTTTCTCGACGTGCAGATGCCGGGGCCTGACGGCATCGCCGCCGCGACCACGCTTCGCATGTTGCCCGCGCCGCCGCTACTCGTGTTCGTCACCGGCTACAGCAAGTACGCGGCCACGGCGTTCGAGTACGACGCGGTAGACTACCTGCTCAAGCCGGTCTCCGCCGAGCGTCTATTAACCACCCTGACCCGTTTACGAAGGCGTCTGGCTCTCCCGATGGCCGCTGATCAAGTAACCGGTGATACAGCAAACGCCTCCTCAACGATACGGGAGGAGCTGACTTACCCCCGACACCTGCCTATTCGTAGCGACTACGCGGTGCTTCTAATGAAGAGGGAGGAACTCGTCTTCGCCGAGGCTCGCGACAAAAAGGTGTACCTCTACGACAAAGGGGCGAACGGGCAATACACAGAGCACAGAGCGTTCCACACTCTCACGCAGTTAGCGGATATTCTCCCTCCCGACCAGTTTTGTCGGATTCACGACTCCTACCTGGTGAATCTGGGCGAAATTTGCGAACTCAGTTTTCTGGGCAACCACTCCTACTCCGTGCATCTTCAGAGCGGGCGAGATTTCCCCGTCGGGCGCACCCACTACATCGAACTAAGACGACGGCTGGGTCTGCCTTAGACTGCTCGTGTGTCACCTGTCGCGTCCCCGGTGCCGTTTGTCGCGCCCCCCTTGCACGAGACGGGGGCATCCGATAAGCGTTATCTGTGATTCGACTGACCCTCTCCGCGATTTTATTTGCTTGCCTCGCCCTTCCCTCGTTCGCCCAGACGTCGCTCGACATCCTGGCGGTGCCTGCGGCGGGCCGCGTCACATTGAGCCAGGCACTGGAACTCGGTCGGCGGAACAACCCGCAGAACGCCATCGCCCGATACAGCAGGGAGAGCGCACGAGCCAACCTCATCAGCCAGCGTGCGCCGCTCAACCCGACGATCAGCTACGGGGCACCAGGCAATAACTTCGCTTCGCCAAACGGGTACGCGTCGGGCGCGAGTTACGGCCTAATCGCCACCGTCGAAACGAGCGGACGGCAGGTCTACCGGACGCGTCAGGCGAAGGCAGTGCTACGGCAGGCTGACGCCGACGCCGACACCGCGTCGCTCGGTCTGACACAGACGATAGCCAGTGCCTACATTGATTTGCAGGCGGCGAACGACGCTCTGGCCGTGGAGCGGGATGCTTTCACGGTCGCGCAACGGCTCGCCGACCTGACCGAGAAGCAAGTCACCCTCGGTGCGGTGCCGCGAACAAACGCGCTCCGTTCGCGTATTGCGCTCGCACAGGAGGAGACAAACCTGACCGCGGCGGTAACCGCCGTCGGCAACGCCCGCGCCGCGCTGAATAATGCGCTCGGTCAGCCGACGGATGCCCCGATAGACGCCGCCGATCCGCTCGTCTTCACTCCTGTCTCCGTAGATAGGGCAACAATCGCGCGGCTCGCGCTCGACCGACGCCCCGAACTACGCTCCGGCATCGCGCAACGTGACGCCGCCCGCGCCGCCGCTTTACTCGCCCGCTCGCAGTATTACCCCGACCTGGTGATGGGCCGCGACTTGCAAGGGCCGGGCGACATACAGGTCGGCCTTCTCCTCCCGCTGTGGGATTTCGGGGGTGTGCGCGGGGCGGTGGCGAAGGCGAACGCCGACTCTCGCACTCAGGAAGCACAGAACGAGCAACAGCGTCAGGCGATTCTGCTCGGTGCCCAGGTCGCCTACAACCAGTTCGAGCAGGGACAGCGGCAGATAATCTCGCTCCGGGACGGCGCGTTGCCGCAAGCCGAGTCGCTCCTGTCCCGCGTCGAACAGGGTTACCGACTCGGCGCGAGCACAATACTTGACTTGATTGACGCGCAGAGCACCTACAGGACCATCCGCGCCGCCTACTCGGCCAGCATTGCGAACTACCGCCGCGCCGTCGTCGGGCTTGAGCGTGCCGCAGGCGCGCCCGTCTCCGATCTAAGCGCGAGTAATCCCGTCTCTAATAGCGAAGGAAGTACAAAACCATGAAGAGCAATCCCTATAGTCATCGCCTCGTCGGAGCCGCTCTCGCCACGGTATCACTGGCATGCGCCGCTGGACAGATGGTCTCCGGTTGCTCCCCTCAGGCAAGCGCACGGAGCGGCGACGCCGTGAAGACTCCTGATCCGGGGAGCGTCTCGGCGACCGGCGGCAAGTTGATCGGACTCAAAACCGCTCCGGTCACCGTGGAAGCCGGCGATGACACTGTTAGCGTCACCGGGCAGGCAAACTTCTCCCCTGACAGACTCGCGCGCGTCGCGCCGCGTCTCTCGGGGCAGGTACGCTCCGTGTCGGTGCGGAGCGGCGACACGGTGCGGCGAGGGCAAACACTCGCCACCATGGACAGCACCGACGCCGCGGCCGCCGTGACGACCGAACGCCAGAGCGCTAACAAACTCCGCCTCACACTGTTCACGTACCAGCGCGTGAAACGGCAGTTCGATCTAGGAACGCCCGACGTCACGGCGGCTCGGGCCGCGCTCGAGCAGACCATTGCTCATGAAAAGTCATCCGCCGGTATCCTGTCGCGGGTCCGTGCCCAGGCTAAGATCGGCGGCTTCTCGCAGAAGCCGCTCGAGGACGCGGAAACGTTGCTCGCCGGGACACGCTCGGACGAGGCTCAGGCCCGCGCCGACCTCGCCACCGTGACGCGCGAGCGCGACCGGCAACTCAGACTGGTCGAGATCGGGGTCGGGGCGCGTCGGGACGGCGACGCCGCCGAGGACGCGGTAACGAAGGCGAAGACGACATCAGACACGGCTCGCGAGAAGGTGAGGCTGGCCGAGCGGGCACTCACGCGAGAAACCAAGGCCCAATCCAGTCACTTGTATGACGAGCAGAGCATCCGCGCCGCCGAGAGCGATTACCAGCAGGCGCAACTACAGCGGCAGGCGGCAGAGCGTGGGCTACGCCTGGCGCGGGCCGCGATCCTGCGCGACCTACAACAGGCCGAGAGCGACCGCGTCGCCGCCGGACAGGATCTCGCCAGTGCCCGGAACACGCTCGCGCTACTTGATAAGCCGTCGCCGGACGGTAGCGTCGCGTTGCTCGCGCCTATCGCCAGGGTGGTGGTGGATCGTTCCGCCAATCCCGGACAGGTCACCGACCCGACCCAGATGCTATTTACTCTCGCCGACCCGAGCCGAATCGCGATCAACGCCGACGTGTACGAGAAGGACGCCGCCGGGGTCCGCGTAGGCGCGCCCGTGACGGTGACAAGCGACGCCCTCCCCGGCTGGAATGGGCGCGGACGCGTCTCGTTCATCGCGTCTCAACTCAACCCCGCGACCCACACCGTCACCATACGCACGGAGATTTCCGGCGATGGGCGGCTCAAGGACGGCATGTAATACGAAAGTGATGATCAGGCGCGGTCATATCGCGTCCTCGCCGGTTGTCCCCTCTCTGCCGTCGTCCACGACGGGGAGAAGGATTACGTTTTCGTGCGGAGCGGCGACGGCAAATACCAGCGCACCGCCGTCACGCTCGGCGACCAGCGTGGCGAAAACCGGGTCGCGGTGACGGGCGGGCTGAAGGGCGGCGAAACGATCGTGACTCAGGGCGCGATATTCCTGACGGGGGGTGGGTAGCCCGATGCAACAACTCGTAGAGCTGGCACTGAAACAGCGGGTTCTGATGATGATCGCCGCTGTCGCTCTTCTCGTTTGGGGCGGCTACTCCTTCACGCAACTGCCTATTGAAGCCTACCCCGACGTCATGAACGCGCAGGTACAGGTCATCACGCAGTGGCCCGGTCACGCCGCCGAGGAGGTGGAGAAACTGGTCACCGTGCCGCTGGAAACCAGTTTGAACGGCGTGCCCGGCGTGCAGAGCGTCCGTAGCCGCTCGCTATTCGGGTTGTCGGTGGAAGTGGGGATGGACTTCAGCGACATGGACGTAGCAGCGTCCGTAGCCGCTCGCTGTTCGGGTTGTCGGTGGTGTACCTTCAGTTCAACGATGGGGTGGAAGATTATTTCGCCCGCCAACGCATCGCTGAACAAGTGAGTCAGGTGAACCTTCCGGCGGGGCTACAACCCAACTATTCGCCGTTATCGTCAGCGACCGGCGAGATCTATCGCTATACGCTAGTCGGCGCGGATCTGACGACGCTGAGGACGTTGCAGGACTGGACCGTCACCCGGCGTCTCAGAAGTATTCCAGGCGTCGCGGACGTCTCGACATTCGGCGGGTTGGAAAAGGAGTACCAGATTCAACTCGATCCCGCCCGTCTCCGCGCCCGCGGTGTCACGATCAAACAGGTCACGGACGCGGTGGTGGTGGCCAACGCTTCGGCGGGCGGTGGGTTCATAGAGCACGGGAGCGATGAGTATGTGGTGCGCGGCTTAGGCTTGTTTCGCGACATCCGCGACATCGAGTCCGTGACCGTAAC
This sequence comes from Armatimonadota bacterium, assembly GCA_043754515.1. Classification (GTDB taxonomy): domain Bacteria; phylum Armatimonadota; class Armatimonadia; order Armatimonadales; family Armatimonadaceae; genus JACMIU01. The sequence continues at coordinate 8,514 of JAYUUO010000008.1, read as the reverse complement.
GTCTATGAACGGAACGCCACTCACAGTGCGCGACGTGGCCTCGGTTCACATCGGGGCGCGCCCGCGCCTCGGTAAGGTCGGTTGGCGCGTGGGTCAGAGTCAGACCGACGTGGACGACGCGGTTCTCGGACTGGTTCTGCTCCAGCGCGGCGAAAGCCCCGACGCGGTGTTGGAAGAGACCCATAAAACCGTCGAGCATCTGAACGATGGAACGCGGCTACCCGAAGGCGTTCGGATCGTCCCCCTCTTGGATCGCTCGGATCTAGTACATACCACCACACGCACGGTGGAGCACAACCTGATCGAGGGAGTGATCGAGGCGCAGGTGAAGAGCGAGCCGCGAAACGCCGAGGCGAAGGCCATCCTCGCCGGTCTTTTGCTTCATGTAAAGAAGGACGATGAGGCTAAGACGATGGCGCGGGCGGCTCTCGCACAGGATCCCCAGGAAAGCCATGCGCAAGCCATCCTCGCGCAGATCACCACGCGGGAGGGTGATGACGCGGGGGCGCGTCGTATGTTAGAGCAAGCCTTGCGCTACGACAAGAACAACGACCATCTGCTCGGCTCTCTGGGTGAGATCTCGCTCCGACAGAAGGACGGCGCGGCTGCGGCGAAGTATCTGAGAAAGGCGGTCTCATTCGCGCCCGAGCACCGACACTGGCGCGAACTGCTCGACGAGGCGAACGAGATGATCGGCGCGGGCGCGGCGACATCGGCCACGGACAAGATCCCGGTGACGCAAAAGACACCGATCATGGAGAAAACCCCGAACTAGTCGTGGGCGTTGCCCCTGTACCATCTCGCGGCACGCTCAGCCGCCACCACGAGGTGAGTAGCCGCATCCGCGAGGGCTTCGTCAAGTGTCATCGGCCCCGGCGGAAGCGGCATCACGGCGTCCAGGCCCATTGCATCCATATGCTCCCGCGTGACGTCAGGGGCGACCGAGCCGACGAACGCGCCCACGAAAACCGCCGGGTTGATCCGCTTCGCGCGGCGGGCAACCCCGGCGATCACCTTCCCACCCAGCGTTTGGGAGTCGAGACGCCCCTCGCCAGTAAGAACGACGTCGGCACCTTTGACAGCCTCGTCGAAATCTACCGCGTCGAGTACGAGTTCGATTCCCGGACGCAGGGTCGCCTGTGGAAATAGCCATAGCAATCCGGCCGCCGCGCCCCCCGCCGCGCCCGCGCCGGGTAATGACGCCACGTCTCGACGGGTTGCCGCCGTCATGACCGTGGCATATGTGGCGAGCGCGGCGTCCAGCAGATCCACGTCGCCGGGAGTCGCGCCCTTCTGCGGGCCGAACACGGCGGACGCGCCGCGCGGCCCGCGCAGCGGCGCGTCCACGTCGCATGCAATCGAGACGGCCAGTCGCGGAAACCGTTCGGCATGGGCGAAGTCAACCGCGCCGAGCGAGGAGAGGACTGCCCCACCCTCTCCCGCGTCGAGGGGGCATTTATCGTGATCGAGGAAGAGGACGCCGAGCGCCTGAAGGAGCCCCGCGCCGCCGTCGTTCGTCGCCGACCCACCGAGAGCAATAATCAGGTGGGCCACTCCCGGCTGACGCACGGCATGCCGGATAAGTTCGCCGACCCCGTATGTCGAGGTAAATTTCGGGTCCCGCTCGCCCGGCGACATGAGCGTGATCCCTGCCGCTTGCGCGAGTTCGACCACCACGGTATGGCCGCCCCCGAGTACGCCGAGTCGCGCCTCCACGGGGGTGTGTCGGGGGCCTGTTACTGTAAATGAGGGAGTCGTTCCCCCAGTCGCGGTCGCGAGTGTGTGGGCCGTGCCCTCCCCGCCGTCAGCGACCGGGAGCAGGATCAGTTCCGCGGCGGGGAATACGCGCCGCCAGCCGTTAGCTATCGCTTCCGCCGCCTCAGGCGACGACAGGGAGCCTTTGAACGAGTCCGGCGCGACGACTACTTTGGGATATCTCATACGCTCATTGTACCGAGCAATGGAGTGTTAATTGGGCGGATCATAAGGTCGTCTCGAGTACGATGGATATCAGTTTTTCCACTCCCACAAACTTTTTATCGTCAGTCGGGGGAAGTTTGGATATAATGGCGTTACTAACCGATTCCCCCGTTGCTCCCCCAAGCATCACATAGGACCCAGAGACCGATCATGCGCGTAGGAATTGTTCACGATTATTTGGCACAAGCGGGCGGCGCGGAACGCGTCGTCGAGGCGATGCACCCGGTATTCCCCGACGCTCCGATATTCACGTCGGTGTATGACGCGAAGGCGACGCTACCTTGTTTCGCCGAAATGGACGTCCGTACGTCATTTCTGCAACGCTTCGGGTGGGCGCGCTCCGGCAGGTGGCACAAGTTCGCGCTTCCGCTATACCCGCTCGCGTTTGAGTCGTTCGACTTCAGCGGTTACGACTGCCTGATCTCGAACACGACCGGGTTTGCGAAAGGGGTGATCTCCGGCCCCGAGACATGCCACATCTGCTACTGCCACACCCCGGCGCGGTTCGCCTGGCGGTTTCACGAGTATCTGGCGCAGAACGGCTACAAGAATACCACGCGTCGCACACTGAGCATCATGCTCCATTTCCTACGCAACTGGGATTACGCGGCCGCGCAGACGCGCGTTGATTTCTTCCTAGCCAACTCCTACAACATCGCTCGCCGCGTCCGCAAATATTACGGACGAACGTCCCGCGTGCTCTATCCCCCCGTGGATACGGACCGTTTTGCCCTGTCCGAAGAGCAGCCGGGCGATTACTTTCTGGTCGTGTCGCGACTACTCCCCTACAAGCGGGTGGACATCGCCATTGAGGCATGTAACAAGCTACGAGTCCCGCTCAAGGTGGTCGGCGGCGGGGCCGATCTGGAGCGGCTCAAGGCACTCGCCGGTCCGACCGTGGAGGTGATGGGACGCCAGTCCGATTCGGTCGTGGCGCGCCTGATGCGTGAGTGCAAGGCGTTTATCTTCCCCGGCGAGGAAGATTTCGGAATCGCGCCGGTGGAGGCGATGGCGTCGGGTCGCCCCGTGGTTGCCTTCCGCGCCGGGGGTGCCCTGGAGACCGTGATCGAGAACGAAACCGGCGTCTTCTTTGACGCGCCGACCGCCGACTCGGTAGCGGACGCGCTGGAGCGCGTCGGGCAACTCGCCGTGGACGGCGAGCGTCTCCGCTTTCACGCGACGCGTTTCGACACCCGGCACTTCCAGAATCGGTTGCGACGACTGGTGGACGAGTGCCTCACCGAGCACCAGTTGCGCTACAACGCCATCGCGCCCCCTTACGGCAAGGACGATTCGCCGCTACCGCCGCGCCATATAGAGCCGCGGTCTCCTTTGTGGGGCGGCGATGAAGAACCGCACGGGGACGCCCCCGCCAAGTCGTCGGCGCGGGCGAGCCGATGAGCCTTCCCCCCCGCCGTTCGGCGGCGAGTGAGTCGCTTCCGCTCAACATCGGGGAGGAGTGGCCCTCGTTCCTGATCCTGCTCTGCCTGACGCTCTTGTTCCTGTCACAGACCCCGTCCGTACCGCCGGGAGCGCAATTGCTATGCGTTCTGGGCGGAATCGGCGGCCTTATCGCCACGATAGCGGTCTGTCGCGGGTTCGCCGAAAATATGGCGCGAGCGGTGTGTAAGGCACCCACTCTTCTGTTGGTGCTGTTAACCGCGTGGGCTACCTACCGCTACTTCACCACCCCGCCGGTGTACCGCTTGCTGGCGACAACGGACCTCCTGCGTGTTTACGGCGGCACCCTGGCGTACTTCGCCTGCGCGTACATCCTGGGCACCGGTCGTCAACTCGGGCGGCTCGTGATCGGGATCACGGTGTTCGCCGTGTTCGTCGCCTTCGCCGACTTCGGGAAGTTCGGCGCGACCGGTGCCGTCACCAATTATTTCGTGCAGGATACCAGCGTGCTCGGTCTGCACATGACCGTGGGCGGGTTTCTGGCGATGTTGCTCCCTGTCATCGGCGCGTTCGCTTTCCTCCCCGACGGCGACGACCGGCAACGGCTGGCGGCGCAACTCGCGTTCGTGGTGATCGGGTTCGCGCTCATCTTGGCCCGCTCGCGCTCCGGCTGGGTCGCCGGTGTCGTCTCCCTTTTGGTGATCGCCGCCCTGCTCGGGTCACTGGTGCTACGTGAGCGGTGGCGGCGCGGTGCCGAGCCGAAGCGGATGCGGCGCAACGAACACCCCGTCGGGCGGCTACTCAACTCGCCGTTCCTCTGGGTCGGGCTGGGGCTGGTTGTGCTGGTGGTGGGCGGCGGCGTGTCTGGCATTCTCTCACGGCGCGGCGGCGCGATCACTCGCGTGGTGACCGGCAACTTGTCACAGGGTGCCGAGACATATCAATCCCGGATTCACACCTGGCGGGGTGCCCTGCTGATGATCCGCGAAAAACCCTGGCTAGGCCATGGATTGGGCGGCTTCATCGTGGAGCAGGGCAAGTGGACGCACTCCGGCGACGAGACGATACAGGTACTCCTCAATGGAACCGGGCATCAAAACCGCGCGCATAACTTCTATCTCCATTGGGGGGTGGACGCGGGTCTGGTCGGTCTTTTCTTGCAGGTCGGCTTCCTGGCAGCCTGGTTCGCGGCGATGCTACGTGGGTTCGCGGTCGCCCCTTCCCCGGAGCGTCGCGCCTTCGCGATCGGGGCAATGGGCGCGGTCGCGGCGGGCATGACGGACGCGATAGCCTCGCCGATGTACCAGATGCACGGAACGTACGCGCTCTGGCTGGCATGGATGGGCATTGGCCTCGCCGCCTTGCGCTCCGATCCGCCGCGCAAAGGCATTTCACTCGCATTCTCCACGGCGGGATCGACCGCCGCCCCGCCCCCCGACGACCAACCGGCGATAGCACGCCCGACATCGCTCCTCGACTGGGTCCTGTCTGGTGTTGTCGGCGCGGGGGTGGCTGGTGCCTGTTTGCTCCTCGCGGGCGGCATCATCGCCGAGGGAGCTAGGAAGCCGCGCGGTACCTTCCGCGTCGTCACGGTGCCGTTCACATCGGAAGTGCGCCCCGGAACCCGCATCGTGTTCAAGGCACTCTACAAAGACGAGAACGGCGTGGATCTCCCGACGCTACCGGGTACCCGCTGGGAGGTAGCCGCCCGCGACGACGTTCTCGCCGCGCCGGGCGCGGGCGTCTTTCGGATGGACGGCTCGCGGCAATACGGCTACGGTAGCGGCGGTGCCCCGCCTCACGCCGCCATCGCCATCGTGCCGCCTCCCGGCACGCAAGCTCCCGCCATCACTCTGTTCGCCCTGTATCGAGACGAGTACGGGCGCGATTACCGGTTCGCGGCCACAGTCGCCGTCCGCGCGAACGCCCCGGATATAGTGCCGTTCCGTTTCCCCGGCGAGAAGGCTATAGAGTCGCGCTCGGACCTCACCCGCTAGCGACGTACGATCAGCCGGTTATCCAAAAGGCGTACCCCGCCGATGTGGACCGCGATGATAACCAGGGCGCGGCTTGTAATCTCGTCAACCTCCGCTAGGGTCTCGGGATCAACGACAGCCAGGTAGTCGAGCGTCGCGCCCGGTGCGTTCGACTCCAGTAGCGTGCGGAGCCACGACGCGATTACCGGGCCTTTGTCGGTCTGGGTTTCGGGCGTCACGGAGTCGAGCAGGTCTTGCGCGGTGTCGAGCAGGAACGGGATCATCTTCGCCGTCTTCCGCGCGTCTTCCGACAAACGCGCGTTTCGCGACGACATGGCGAGACCGTCCGCTTCCCGCGCCGTGGGACAGGCTACGACGGTGACCGGGAGCGCGAGATCGCGCGCCATGCGCGTCACGACGGCGAGCTGTTGCCAGTCCTTTTCTCCGAAGTAGGCGCGGTCACAGCGTGCGATGTTCAGCAGTTTCGCGACCACCGTGGTAACGCCCGCGAAGTGGCCGGGGCGAAAGTAGCCTTCCCAGGCTTTCGTCAGTGGCGAGTCCATCAACACTTGTGTCGCAAACCCCGCCGGGTACATTTCGGTGACGCCGGGCGCGAACACCAGGTCCGCCCCGGCTTCGGCGCACGCGGCGAGGTCGCTTTCAAGGGGGCGTGGGTAAGCCTCCAGATCCTTCGGGTCGTTGAACTGCGTGGGATTGACGAATATACTCACCACGACAAACCCGCACTCGCGCCGCGCCTGCCGAATCAGTGCCTTATGCCCCTCGTGCAACGCGCCCATTGTCGGCACGAACCCGATGATGATACCCCGAGCCTTCGCGTCGGCGGTGATGCGATGTACTCCGGCGATAGTGACTACCGTCTCCATGGCATCCTACTCATCGTCGTCCAGATCATCCATCGCGCCGGAGGTGTCCGTGTAGTGGCTAATCTCCTCGCCGCGGAACACGGTCACCAAGAAGTCTTCGCGGTCGAACGAGGGCAAGTAAGCCTGCACGATGTCGTCATCAATCTGCGCGATCAGCCCTTCCTCCTGCTCCAACGAAAGGTCGCCCTCCAGAATGAGAGTGCCATGAACCGTGTCATGAGCGTAATGCAGGTCGAGTTGCCCGATGCGCCGCTCGTCCTCCCAAATCAGATAGATTTCACTGGTTTGCGTGCGCACCAGGCGCGTCATGCGAAAATTAGTCGGTATGCGGTCTTCGTCCAAAAGGGTTCCTTTAGTCGGCGCGTCGTGACGGTTGCCACTTCCGTTGTACCATATTACCGGCGTTAAACAAAAAAACGGGCGGCGATTCCGTAACAGAATCGTCGCCCGTCCGCCCCGCCTCATGTGTTCACCAACCGCTAGGCCATGCCCGGTTCGAGGCGCGGACGAACCGGAGGAACCGGTCGGGATGGCTCCGGTACTCCTTGCCCTTCCGACTCCGACGGCGCGACAATCACCGCGCCCGGCGGCTCCGGCGTGTTCGGCTTGTCCGGGGTACGCCCACCCGGTTCCGGTATATTGGCGTCCTGCAACAGCGCGAGGAACTCATCTCTACCGATCGTCTCGCGCTCCACCACCGCCGCGGTCACCCGATCCAATACATGACGGTTCGCGCCCAGGATCTCGACGGCGCGGTTGTAGTTGCGCTCGATGATCGCGCGTATTTCCTCGTCAATGATCTGCGCAACCTCTTCCGAGTAATCACGCTCCTCCGAGCCGCCGTCGCGACCGAGGAACGGCGAGCCGTGCCGCTTGCCGAACCGTAGCGGCCCGAGCCGCTCGCTCATGCCGTACTCGCAGACCATCGCCCGCGCGATGTCCGTGACGCGATCCAAGTCCGACACCGCGCCGGTATCCATGTCGCCATAGATGTTCAGCTCCGCCGCGCGGCCCGCGAGCGCCATACTGATACGGTCTTCCATCTCCGCCTTGGTGCGGTTGTATCGCTCCTCGGTGGGCAAGCTAATCGTGACCCCGAGTGCCATTCCGCGCGGCAGGATCGTCACCTTGTGAATGGGATCGCAGTTGGCGAGCAGTTCGCCCACAATCGCGTGACCCGCCTCGTGAACCGCCGTGCGCCGCTTGATCGTGTCCGACATGATCCGGCTCTTGCGCTCCGGTCCCATCATCTGCCGATCCACCGCCGACTCGAAGTCCGACATGTCAATGCGCGTCTTGTCTTTACGCGCCGCCATCAACGCCGCCTCGTTCACGAGGTTCGCAAGCTCCGCGCCGGAAAATCCGGGTGTACGCTTGGCGATGCTGTCAATGTCAACGTCCTCGTCGAGCGGCTTGCCACGGGTGTGTACCCCGAGGATCGCCTTGCGCCCCAGCTGATCAGGCGCGTCCACTACCACACGCCGGTCGAAGCGACCGGGGCGGAGCAGTGCCGGGTCCAGCACATCCGGGCGGTTCGTCGCGGCGATCAGGATCACGCCGCTGTTCGGGTCGAAGCCGTCCATCTCCACGAGGAGTTGGTTCAGCGTCTGCTCGCGCTCGTCGTGCCCGCCGCCCCAGCCCGCGCCGCGCTGTCGCCCTACCGCGTCAATCTCGTCAATGAATACGAGTGCCGGGCGGTTCTGCTTCGCGGTCTCGAACAGGTCACGCACACGCGACGCGCCGACGCCGACGAACATCTCCACGAAGTCCGACCCGGAAATGTGGAAGAACGGAACCCCCGCCTCACCCGCGATGGCGCGTGCCAGAAGCGTCTTGCCCGATCCCGGAGGACCCAGCAGAAGAACACCTTTAGGAATCTTCGCGCCTAATGCCTGGTACTTTTTCGCATTTTTGAGGAAGTCAACGATCTCCTTAAGATCCTGCTTCGCCTCCTCGACCCCCGCCACGTCGTCGAATGACACCTTGGGGACGTTCTCGTTCGGGCGGCGCGGTTTGGCCCGTCCGAAGTTCAGTGCCTGGTTCCCACCGCTCTGCGCCTGCCGCACCATCAGGAAATAAAACAGCCCGATGCAGACGATCCCGAGCAGTGCCGGCGCGATCATCCCGGCTACCGCGTCCTGCACGGGGGACTGCGCGTAGTCGAACTGCACTTTATGCTGGCGCAGGATCGCCTCGGTCGTGGAGCGCGACTGGCCGTCCGGGGGCAACGCGACGACGAACTTCGTCTTGCCCGCCTGCCCCGGAGCGTT
>JAYUUO010000007.1:0-6554 GCA_043754515.1 Armatimonadota bacterium | reverse complement strand
CTGAGCATGGGATGTCATCCTTTTGTAGGGCTAAAGTTTGGCGACTTCATTCTACATCGGGATGACCGACTTGTTTCAACTCAAGATTCGGGTTAACTCAGATGCAATGGCAGACATATACGGCATACTGTTCGGTTCGCTATCTCTCGCGGGAGGATACTTAAGATTCGGGCCACCTCAGGTTTCAGCATTACCCATTCCGCACGCGACCGCCGCCGAGAAAGCCGAGATCGCCGCGCTGGTGCAACAGTGTCTCGACAAGCGCGGGCAGAACGTCGCGGAACTCGAAGCGGAGATCAACGCGCGGGTCGCCAGCCTGTACGGGTTGTAGCCTCGTCCGGCCTCGTTGGGACTCCCGCGCCCGAACGCCTGGAACCGGTTGGAGTTTGGTCTCGCTGGTCGGCCTCCCACCCCCCTGGCCCCCCTCCCTCAATCCTTGAGAGAGGGGGGAACAGGACAGGCAGGAATCTTCTTTATTTGTTTTTGGCTTGTTCGGAGCAGGGTGCAGGTTTGTATGTCGTGACGCTGGCGCGTGGGTTTATGCCGGTCTGATTCTAGCCGCTCATAAATAGAAAGTAAAACACCTGCCTGTCCTGTTCCCCCCTCTCTCAAGGATTGAGGGAGGGGGGCCAGGGGGGTGGGAGTCCGACCAGCGAAGCCAAACTCCACCCGTCCCAGGTGCCCGAAGCCAGGGGGGTGGGAGGCCGACCCGCGAGGCCAAACTCTACCGGTTCCATGCGTTCGGGCGCGGGAGCCCGAACGAGCGAACTGACCCTAATAAGGAAAAGCCGAAAACATGGAAACCACGAACGACGAGCCGGAAAAACGACAACGTCACGCAATGACCGAAGTCGCGCGGCGATTACGGCGCGACGCCACCCCGGCGGAGAAACGTATGTGGGGCATCCTACGCGACAAAAAGTGCGGCGGACTGCGTTTCCTGCGCCAACACAACCTCGGGCACTACGTCCTTGACTTCTACTGCGCCTCCGCCCGCGTCGCCCTGGAAGTAGACGGCGGCATCCATGACCGGCCCGACGTCGCCGCGAACGACGCCGGGCGCGAAACCGTGCTTCAAGAAACGTTCGGAATCCGCTTCCTGCGCCTGTCGAACCGCTTCGTGCTGAGCGCGACGCCGGAAGCCGTGTGCGCGGCAGTGCTAACGTTTATTGCTTAGCCGCCTGCTTAGCCTACTTCTGGTTGAGGGTGGCCTCGCTCGTCGGACTCCCACCCCTAGACCGGAACACCGGTGGAGGTTTGCCGTGCTGGTCGGACTCCCACCCCCCTAACCCCCCTCCCTCAATCCTTGAGAGAGGGGGGGACAGGACAGGCAGGTGTTTTCTTTGATTGGTTTTTGGCTCGCGCCAAAGCGACGCCGACCCTCGTGTTAACGCGACGACCAGCGAGTCAATCCCCCGCCGCGAACCAGCCAAAAACAAATAAAATGAGAAACTCCCGCCCGTCCTGTTCCCCCCTCTCTCAATCCTTGAGAGAGGGGGGTTAGGGGGGTGGGAGTCCGACCAGCGCGGCAAACCTCCACCAGTGTTCCGGTCTAGGGGTGGGAGTCCGACCCGCGAGGCCCCCCCTCCACTTGGCGCGAGCCAAAAACAAATAAAATGAGAAACACCCGCCTGTCCTGTTCCCCCCTCTCTCAAGGATTGAGGGAGGGGGGTTAGGGGGGTTGGAGGCCGACCAGCGCGGCCCCCCTCCACTTGGCGCGAGCCAAAAACAAATAAAAGAAAAACACCCGCCCGTCCTGTTCCTCCCTCTCTCAAGGATTGAGGGAGGGGGGTTAGGGGGGTGGGAGTCCGACCAGCGCGGCCCCCCTCCACCGGGAGTAGGCTAAGCAGGCACCCAAGGTTAACGCGGCGCGACCCGGAGTAGGCTAAGCACCAATAAAGGTCTCAGCCACCCAACTAACGAACCTAACAACACACCATGTCCGACCTTTTCACCCCGACACCGCAAGCCACAGCCACAGCCACAGCCACAGCCGCAGCCGCAACCCCACCCTCCCCGAATCCGCTCCCCGGCGCGGACATCGAAACCAGCATCATTGACAACGCGGGCGAGAACACGCTCAAGAACCGCCTGCGAATCATCGGTGACGAGTCGAGAGACATCTCTATCGCGTCCGCGTTCTTTTCGCTGGACGCGCTCTACCTGCTGTCGGATCTGTTCGCGCCGATGGAGCGGATCCGCCTACTGTTCGGTGACGACGCGGACGGGGCGCAGCGGCTACAGTTGCTGAATCTGCTACGCGCCCGCTCCGACGATGACCTGCGCGGAGCGCGCGACGACTCGCCGACGCTCGCCCCGCTCAACCGCATCGCGCGACTGTTCGCGGACGGAAAGATCGAGGCGCGTTGCTACGTGCGGACGAAGTTCCATGCCAAAGCCTACCTGTTCCGCTACGCCGGGCTACGCAAGCCCGAAGCGGTAATCGGCTCCGGCAACTTCACCCGCGCCGGACTGACGCGCAACGTCGAACTAAACGTCCAACTCACGGCGGAACAGCGCGTCGAGCTCGCGAAATGGTTTGAACTGCGCTGGGACGAGGCGCAAAACGACGTGGTGACGGAAGACCTGCTCAAAGAGGTGCGCCGACAGATAGATTTGTACGACCCCTACGTGCTGTATCTGAAGGCACTACACGCGTGGGGCGACGGGCAACAGGAGACCGGCGCGGTCGTGGGACCGGGCCTTGAGAACGTGCTCGACCCGCACCAGGAGATCGCGTTCAAGCAGTCGCTCAAAATCCTGGAGCGGTATAGCGGCGTCATGATCTGCGACGGCGTCGGCCTGGGCAAGTCGTTCGTCGCGCTCGCCCTCATGCAGTGGTACCTGCGGCGCGGAAAAACGGTGTTGCTGATCGCGCCGAAAAGCATTCTTACCGCGTCCTGGACCGACTATCTGAACGAGTACCTGCGGCAGTATAAGGGGCGGTACCCGTCGCTCTATGACGAAGCGATGACCTGGTTCGGCTTCGACCCCGAAAAGAAACCGAACGCACAGAAGTTGGAGGAGTTGCGCGAACTGTCGGAACGCGCCGATATTATCGTCGTGGACGAGTCACACAACTTCCGCACCCCATCCGCGTCGCGCTACAAGAACCTGTATTCGCTGGTCGCGCCGGGACTTGCCGGCCGCAAGAAGATCGTGCTGATGACCGCGACGCCGATCAATACCGAGTACGCCGACCTCGCCGCTCAGGTCGCGCTGACCACGCACGACGAAGGCGATATTGACGGGCGGGGAATCTTACAGATACGGCGCGCCGCCGGGAATCTGGACCGTGCCGCGCGTCAGGCGCGATTCGGAGCCGCCATGCCGGTACAAACCAGCCTCGACTTCCTGCGCGGCGGGAGCGGCGATACGGACGACCAGGGCGTCCTGCGCGAGGTATTGGAAAGCATCGTGATCCAGCGGAGCCGCAAAACCTGCAAGGAACTCGCGGCGGCGGCGGGCAAAGAACTGCGCTTCCCGATCCGGCGCGACCCGGTGTGCCTCGAATACGGCTTCGATAACGGCGGCGAACTATACCGCGAACTGATCGCGCTGTCCGACCGGCTGTTCCGCCCCGGCATCAACCTGCTGAAAGAGTTACAGCGGGCGGAAAGGGAGGCGCGCGAAAAGAACAAGCCCTACGACCCGCTCAAAATCGTGCGCAAAGATTGGGGCGGGATCAAGCTCACGGCGTTCTCGCTCGACCAGTTTCTGCTGAGGAGCGAGTCACGCTCCGATAAGCGCGATAAGGACGAACTGCATCTCGCCCGGCTCGTTTTCACCAACGCCTTGAAGCAACTCGAATCGTCCCCCGTCGCCTACCAAGGCATCGTGCAATCGCTCGCGACCGGCTTAATCGCGCGGCTACAGTTCGTGTGTGGTGACGAGGCGGCGGGCGTGATCGCCAAACACAGCGCGTGGGTACGTACCGTGCTGTTCGTGAAAGAGCTGCCCGCCGACTACGACCCCGACCCCGATGCGCCGCAAGAGGAGTCCGAACTGCTCAAATCGGGCGACGAGACCGAAAGGGCGGGCGATGAAACCGACGAATGGCTCATCGAAGCCATCGCGGCGCGTAAGCTGGAGCGGACGCTTAAGGACTTCAAATCGGAGACGCACGAGGTAGACCGCTGGATGACGGACATCATCGCCGACCTCGGCTACCTGAAAGAGATACACGACGCGACGGTTCTGGCGCGTCGTAATCCCGATCCGAAGCTCGCCGGGGTGGAACGCGTCCTGCGTGACGCCGTGACACGGGGGGAGCGGGTGCTCGTTTTCACGCAAAGCCAGCGCACCGCCGAGTACCTGGAGCGCGAATTGAAGACGCGGCTCGGTAGCGGGATCGGCGTCGCCCGGGTGGACTCGCACGTCACCGACCAACGTCCGACGATCCTGTACGCGTTTTGCCCCGGCTACAATCCCCGCCCGCAATCCGTCTCGCCGTCGGTGCCGACGCGCGTTGACGTGCTGATCTCGACCGACGTTCTCGCCGAAGGGGTTAATCTGCAAGAGGCGGGGCTGATTCTCAACTACGACATCCACTGGAACCCGGTGCGCCTTATTCAGCGCATCGGGCGCGTTGACCGCCGACTCAACCCGAAAATCACGCCGGACGCGCACGAGTTCGGCATCGTGAACGTCATGCCGCCCGTGGAAATCGAGGCGATCATTGAACTGGTCGGGCGTATCGAGGAGCGGACGATCAAGATCAGCAAAACATTAGGGCTGGAAACATCGTTCTTGCGGGCGACTGACAGCGCGGAAGCACTGAAGGAATTTAACGCCGACTACGACGGCGAACTCTCCGAGGCGGACGAAGCCCTGACACGCTTCGTCGCGCTGACGACGATTAAGCCACCCGACGCCCGCACTCTGGAGTTGATGAAACAGATCCCGCCGGGCGCGTTCGGGGTTTGGGACGGCGCGGAGCGGGACGGCATCTGGGCATACTTCAGCGTGATACCGAAGAAGACCGCCTCGGAAGCCGACAAAACGCGGTTCGCGTCGGTGCTAGCACGCCCCTACTTCGTGTTGCTCTACGAGAACGACGCGCACCCCATCACGGACTCGGCAAAGATTTTGGCCATCCTCGGCAAAACCACCCCCGGCAAGAAAAGCGCGAACCCATCCCATGACGAAATCCTGAAAGAGCGACTAAAGCGAGCCACCAGCGCTATCCGCAACAATTTCCGGGGGATCGGGCTACCCGCTACGCTCACACCGTCGCTAGTATGCTGGATGGAGCTGCGCGGACGAGTGTAGGTGACTTGAAAGGAACAGCGTTGCGCGTCGGGGCTCACGCCGCTACCGTTTGACTCCCGAGATTACAGCCTCAAGCGGATTCAGGTTCATTGGCGATAAAATCAAACCGTGGCCGTAGCGGGATAACGCCGCCGCAGACCACACGCATGGGCACGGGTACCCGCGCCCACGGAAAGAAGAAACATGTCCACCATCTTCGTCCCCACGAACGACCCGAACGAATGGCGCAAACGCCTGAAGCAACCCGAGCGGCAGTGGAAGCCTGGCTACTCCGCGTACGAGACGGCGCGGACGTGGCTCGCCGCCTCCGGCTTCCCGCCCTCGTTCGATCAGTTGCGGGCGTTCGGCGAGCCGTTCGCGTCGCTCACGCCGCTGATCACGATTCCGGAACACACGGTCGCGTTGCCGGGCGGGGCGAACTCGCCGACGCAGGCCGATGTCTGGGTACTGGCGTCACACGAAGCGGGTTTGGCATCGGTCGCCGTGGAAGCGAAGTGCGAAGAAGGCTTCGGCGAGCCCGTGTCCGAGTGGCTGGTGGACGCGTCACCGGGCAAAACAACGCGCATTGACTACGTCACCCGACTTCTGGGCCTGTCCCGCGCGAACGTACTACTCACGCGCTATCAGCTCCTCCACCGCGCCGCCGGGGCGGTCATTGAGGCGGGGCGGTTTCGGGCGAACGTCGCGGTAATCGCGGTGCAGTCGTTCAGCACGGCTGCCACCGGTTTCGGCGACTTCGACCGGTTCGTGCGTCTGTTCGTCCCGAACACTCCCGCCGCCGCGAACACGCCACTCCTGCTGGGTACGCGGAACGGCATCGCCCTGTACGCGGTCTGGGTGCAGGGGTAGAACTAAGCCGGGGCGGCGACCTGCTCTTGTGAGTCCCGCGCCCCGGCGCGTCCTAGTATCGGCCTCCGGGGGCTGGAGGCGGTGGCGGTTGGCCCCGCGCGCCGAAGCTTCCCGCCGCCCCCGGCCCGGAGTACCCGGAACGCCATCCTACCGCCCTAATACGCCGCCGCGACCAACGCCCCGGCTCACCCCCCCGTTCAGCCGGTGGCCCGGCTTTACCGCGAACACATCCATATCCGGGAGCGGCAGACCCGCCAGCGCGAGGCGGGAACGCACATTATAAAGAGTGATCATCGTCACTCCGTCACTTTTGCTTCAGCGCGACCGGGAAGTCAGGCACCGTCGCGGGCTTGGTCGTGGTCGGCGTCTGCGTGCCCTTCGTCAGTGCTTTCACCCGCTCCGAGATATACAGGTCGAGCATATTGATCGTGATG
>JAYUUO010000006.1:0-6556 GCA_043754515.1 Armatimonadota bacterium | reverse complement strand
CGCCACCAGGACACGTCTTGGTGGCGTAACTCGCGCCGCGCGGGACAAGCCATGTGCGCTTCTTTCCGAACTTCCGGTACAGTAGCGGCGGGGACGCTTGTACCCGATTGCGAACAACCGCGAATCGGGTACAAAGGCAGTACAACGCCCCGTGAGAAAGCGAAGGAGGACGGATTGGTACCAGAGGACTCGGACGAGACGAAGGCAGGCGTCGAGCAAGTCGAGGAGGAAGCCGAGGCATTCGAGCAGGACAACCCGCGCCTGTGCGATGTCCTGGAGCGAAACATCCGCACCTTGCACCGGTTGCGGCGCACGGCGGAAAAGAAGCGCGGATTACAGGATCGGGTTGCGGACGCCATCACGACGTTTTCTGGCAGCATGTCGTTCGTGTACCTGCATGCCGCCTGGTTCTCCCTCTGGGTGTTACTGAATAGCGGGCACTTGAGCGTGCTGCACATACACCCGTTCGACCCTTTCCCGTACGGCCTGTTGACAATGATCGTGTCACTGGAGGCCATCTTCCTCGCGACGTTCGTGCTCGTGTCGCAAAACCGCATCTCCGAGCAGAGCGAACGGCAGGCGGAACTTGCCTTGCAAATCAGCCTGATCACCGAGCATCAGGTGACGCGGGCGTTGCAGATGCTGGACGCGATTCAGGACAAAATGGGTATCGAGAACGACGACGACGACGAACTGATCCAACTGGAACGGCACACGCGACCCGAAGATGTGCTAGAAGAGATCGTGCGTATCAACCGGCGCGGGCGTGGGCAGATCAAGCGGGCGAAGGTCGCGCCCTAGTCACCGTCCGAGTTGAATAGCTCGCGCTCCTCACGCGCCCGATGCGTGAACACCGCCTCGGTAAACCTGGCGGCGAGTACCCGACCATACTCCACGCGGGCTTCGTGCTCGCGCCCAAGACGCGCGAGACACCCCGCGAGTAGGGCGCGGAACTCGGCCTGTTCCAGCGGGACATGCGCGGACGTCTCGATCAAGTTTCGCAGTCTTTCCTCCGCATCCCCGAAGTCCCCTAACGCGAACGCGGCGCGGGCGAGGACGAACTTCGCCATTCGTTTCGTTCCTTCGTCTGAGAACGGGGTGTTGTCAGCTCGGCGGGCGAAGTTACGCGAATCCTCGGCCCGCCCCTGCGCCGCACGGAACCACGCCCCTATCGCGAATCGTAATCCGCGCGTTCTCTCGGCCATTGTCTCCGGCAATTCGTCCCATTGTTTCGCGGCATCCTCAATCTTCCCCGCTTCAAGAAACACTCGCGTGAGAATAAGACATTCAGGCTCCTGGAACATCGAAGCCATAGCGCGAAAAACCTTGTTTTTTACGATCCGGTCCGCTCCATCGGCATCGGCGGACATGCGCCTCATCCATTCGCGCCGCTTCTCGTTCGCACGCATAAACTCTGCGGCGATCTCATCATAGCATCCGAGGTAATTCAACGCATTCATCCGCTCTGTATGCACTAAAAAGTACGGCTCCTCTTGCTTTGGAAGCCCGTCCAGAGCGGCTAACGCTTCGGTAAACCGGCCCTGGCCATTCAGGATACTGGCGCGTGCGATCTGGAGCTTCATCATCTCGCTTATATGCCCCACCCTGATGCGGACCGAAGGGGTTGGGGATGGATTGATCGCGAGGGCTTCGAATTCGGTCGCCTCGGCTTCCACAGTACGTCCGTCTTTGCGCAACAATGTCGCCAGACCCGCAAGCGCGAGCACCCGCTCCGATCCCGCGAACCGCCCGGCGGCGGCTTGTCGCATCCAATTCATTGCCGCGCCGGTGTCACCTATCTTCTCTGCCCGCGCGGACAGTGCGCGCAGTTGCACCCAGTGAAACTTGCCGAGCCATGACCGGATAAGTGGGAGCGCGGTCAACCGGTACACGGCGCGGTTCCATCGGTAGGCCTTGTGGTACTTGCCCCGCCGCGTCAGATCGTCGCCGTACTGAGTAGACAGGAACCATAGCACGAGCGGCGCGAGGCTGTACAGTAGCCACAGGGAAAAGGAAAGCAGGATGAGCGCGAGCATAGTTGCTTTACTGTGAACGGCCGCACACCTGTTCCCCGGAGTAGTCGGGGTGATCCACCGCTTGTAGGCACAGTAGTCCCGCCCGCGCTTCTCGGGTAAAGGCGGCCTCGATGAACCCGGTAGCGACCACGGCCTCCCATTCCGCGCGGGCGCGATTAGGGCACTCCTGCTTTGTGTAGCAGGCCGCGAGGAGGGCGCGATTCTGGGCCTGTGTCAGAGGATTGCCCGCGCAATGATCTATAACATGCTGGAAGCGGCGGCAGGCATCATCGTAGTCGCGCAGAGTGAACAGGGCGCGTCCAACGAGCGTGTTTATCGTGGCGCGTTGCTCGCCCCCGCATCCCGCGCTTCCCATCTCCTCCAAGCCGTCAATGAATCGGCGGGCTTCGTCCGCGCGACCGTGCGATGCGAACAACCACGCCCCGGTAGCGTCGTGAATTGCTCGCGTCGTGTCGCTCATTGACCCGGCGGCGAACGCGTTCCATGCCTCGCCCGCCGCGCCGGATTGACCCGCTTCCAGAAGGATCTGAACCCGGGACAGGCGGCTGGTTTGCAGAAGACCCCGGTGCGTGGCGCGTAACAGGACATTGAAGGCCCCGTTAACGGAGTGTGAAGTGCTTGAGCGGGAGGGCATTGCCTCGATCAGGCGTTCCCATTCCACGAGAGTCGCCGTTGCCTCTTCGTACCGACCCATCCCCCGCAAAACGGCGGCTTTCCGGTCAAAGAACATGACTCTATGGCGTTCGTCCGCGCCCTGACACAGCAACGCGATTTGGTTCAGTGCTTCCCCGAACCGCCCCTGATCATGCAGAATCTTGACGCGCGTCGCCTCCGACGTAACTCCCTCTATCCCGACGCCGTGCGCCGAGATGAGGGCGGGGCCATTAGCTAACCCGAGTGCCCGCGCCTCCCATTCGGCGGCTTCCCCTACACGATCCTGCCTACGCCGGATATTCCCCACCCGCGCCATCGCGATCATACGTGCGCTACTCGGAAAGTGTTCGCCCGTTGCCTGCTCCGCCCACCCGAACGCTTCTTCAAAGTCGCCGCGCCTTTCCGCGAGTTCGGAGAGCCGCGTCAGCACCCTGAGGATGTGCGCGTCCCGATCCAAAAGCCTCTTCGGTGACGACTTGAGCCGGTTCAACAGTTGGGTAGCGGACCGATGTGCCCCTTCGATGTCACCCGCCCGTTCCTGCTCGACGATTCGAGTGAACCACTTGTGACACACAATGGACGGAATCAATGTCACACCGAAGGCGATGCAAGCTGAGATGGCGAGCGTCACCGTGAGCTTCTCCGTATCCATTTCCGTGTTCATGATCAGCGAGCAAATAGGCATCACGGGTTCGCCAGTTCTAAAGGTATCAAGGTCGGTTCACGATGATCTGCTTCGAGGAAAGTTTACCACCAGTCAGGATAACGGCGCGGACTTATTGAGGGAGTTCACCATCACCGAATTGCCCAACATTCTGGGCATCCCCGTGTATATGATGTCATAACGAGCCACCACCTCCGGGATAGAGTTACACTGACCGGGGCACTCGGCATATTTAATATGCCGTATGCGTGAGCCAGATCATCCCCGTTTGCTCGATACAAACGGGGTTACCTCCCGCGAGTGAGCAGGTACAGTCACGCGGGTCGGGGACCAGTTACGGGCGGCGGGCGCGATCCCGCCCGTCGTCACCCTGGTTCTCGTCACGGTCATCGTTATGGTCGCCCCTATCTCGCCAGCGGTCGTTGCGATCATCGCGACGGCGGTCATCGCGCCAATCCTTGCGATCGCCGTCACGCCGGTACCCGCCCTCGTCGCTCCAATCCAGCACGAAGCCGTAGCGGCCACTGCCCGGCTCCCGATCCCGTATGCGCACCACGGCCATGTAGTTATTGCGCTGATCGGGTTGCTCGATCACCTCGATCGTGCCGCGACCGCTCACCCGCGAGAGCCTGACGCGCGTCGGGCGGTCGGGTAGCAAGCCGAAAATATCGGAACGCGAATCCCGGATGCCGTCCCTGTTCGCGCGGGTACGCACATCCCGCGCGTTCAGCCGAATCACCGCCGTATCATCCACATTACCCGTCCAGCGCAGGGTTCCCGCCTGCGCGGAACCGACGAACATAAGGAGCGTTCCCACCCCGGCAACCATTCCAAAGAGAGATCTGACCATCATTGTGTGTTACCTTCCCTTCCCACTCCGGGAGTGTTACGGTAAGCACCGCCCGATGCTAGAAGAACGCGGGATGGCAAGGGGAACGTGACAGGGGCGTTACAGGGATTCGCCGCCCCGATCCGGGAGAGACTCACCCAGCGTCGGCGCGGCGAGCGGTTCCGCGAACGGGATACCCGCCGCGTCGAAGATACGTCGCGCGGCAGCCATATGCTCGGGACTCCCGATCACGGAGATCGCGGGCATCTCGCGGGTGGGCAGACCAATTTTCGCGTGCAGAATCCGCGCGACGGACTCATTGATGCGCGTCTCGCTCAACTCGCCGGAATTCGCGGCGGCGACCAGCGCGTCGAACGTCGCCTCCTGCTCTTCCCATGTATGGCATACGAGCAGAATGTCCGCGCCCGCTTTCGCCGCCATCACGGCCGCCTTCGCGGTCCCCCAGGTGTCCGTAACCGCCTTCATTTGCAGGCAGTCGGTGACAACCAGACCATCGAAGCCTAGTTCGTTCCGCAACAGATTCGTCAGGATCGGCTCCGACAGCGTCGCGGGGACCCCGGTCGCGTCGAGCGCGGGGAAGAGGATGTGCGCCGTCATGATCGCCCGAACCCCGGCTTCGATGGCGGCTAGGAACGGCAGAAGCTCGCGCTGATTCATTACTTCCAGAGCATGCTCGATGGTCGGCAGGTCAAAATGGCTATCCAGATGCGTATCGCCGTGTCCGGGGAAGTGCTTCGCGCAGGACAGTATGTCCCCCGCGCGGTAGGCGTCCACCTGTGCGGAGACCATCGCCGAGACCGTCTCCGGCGTGTCGCCGAACGCGCGGTCGCCGATGACTTGATTATCCCGGTTCGAGTTGATGTCAGCGACCGGCGCGAAGTTGAAGTTGATGCCGACCGCGCGCAGCTCCCGCCCGGTTATCCGCGCGGCAGACGCAGCGAGCGACGCGTCCTTCGTTTGCCCGATGTTCTTGGCCGGGGGGAGCGGCGTAAACGGCGCGCCCAGCCGCGCGACCCGCCCGCCTTCCTGATCCACGGCGACGAACAGCGGGATAGCCGTGAGACGTTGCAACTCGGCGATCATGTCCCGCGCTAGTGCCGTATCAATAGGCGGCATGGGATCGCCGGGCACCTGCACATTGCGGGAGAACAGGATCATCCCGCCCGCGTGCAATTCGGTGACGCAACGCCGCGCCTGATCGTTTACACGCAAACAAGCGTCCCCATACCCTTCGTCCATCCAGCCGAGGCAGAGCATCTGCCCGATTTTCTGCTCAATGGTCAGCGTTTCGATTTTCAGCATGCGTGTGTCTATTCCCCCCACCCATCTCGCGCCGCGCGGATCACTGAGGGTGCGCTTTTTCCGTCTCCGTCCTGGGATAGCTCCCAGAAGAATACCCCGCCCAGTTTGTTTTGCCGTGCCCATGCCCCCTTGAGGCGGGCAGTGTGGGTGTTGTCGCCCGCGAGGAGCACCGATCCATTCTCCGACTGCCAGGTCGCGCATACCGCGTCGGGATCGGTCGTACCGCCGTCCTTGAGCGAGCGGATCGTGACCTCAAACTTCCTATCCGCCGCGTTCGGAACCACCGCGCCCCACTCCTTCGTCCGGAACCCACGCGCATAGAGCGGAATGCCGAGCAGGAGCTTATCGGCGGGGAACCGCTTCCTCTCCCGCCAGTAATGGATACCACCGCTCGCCGTCATTCCCTGCTCGTCGGCTTTAGGCGGCGCTTTTTTAGAAGGATACAAGGCCGAGTGGTAGCCCGCGCGGTCGCTCCAGGGTCCGTAAAAGTCGTAGCACATCACCGCTGCCCAGTCAACATGCGGCTCCAGCGCGGGGCTGTCGAACCAGCGCCCGAACCAGTCCACCGCCGTGACCGCCATCGTGACCAGTTTCGGGCGGGGCAATGCCAGCCGCATCTCGGCGACGAAGTGGGACAGCCGGTTGCCTTCCGTGTGGTTCTCCGGCGACTCCCAGTCAATGTCCGCGCCGTCATAGCCGATGCTCAGTACCCGCGCCGCGACGCTCTGCGCCAGCGTTCGCGCCCCCGCCTTCGTGGCGCAGAGCGTGGATAACGCCGCGTTGCTCTCCGCGCCGCCGACGGCGAGGAGCACCTTCACCCCGTTCCGATGTGCGGTTTCCACCAATTTACGGGCCGAATCCGTCGCGGGCGATTTGATCCCGGTCGCCCCGACGACGGCGAAGGAATGGGCGATGTGCGTGAGCGGTTTGTAATTGACACGCTCCGGCGGTAGTTCGGCCTCGTTCCAGTCGGAGCGGTAGGCTAGTACGATGGGTTTCATAACGTGTTTCCTGTTCTGCTTCATGCGGCGGGGGGGGGGGGGGGGGGGG
>JAYUUO010000005.1:0-6566 GCA_043754515.1 Armatimonadota bacterium | reverse complement strand
AGTGTCCCGATGTAGGCCGCGATGTCGTCGCGCTCGTCGAGGAACTTGGCATCGGACTGGATCAGCCCGATCAGCTCGGCGCGGGACATCTCGGTTTTGCCCGGCGTCTGCCGTGAGTACCGCGCGATCAGGCTCATGATGTAGTCGTAGTCGATCACCGTGGAGGCAAACAGCACGAACTCGAAATCGAGTTGCGGCGTGTCGTCGCTGGGGGAATCGCTGTCTTTGTCCTGCTGCGTTTTGAGGCGTTGCGCCACATCCAGGTACACCCCCCGGAAGCCCAGCAGCGTTTCCTTGGGCAGCACCGTCTCGATAGTTTGCGTGTTTTCATCCGTCAGGTCGGTGTACTGGTCAAGCTGCGTCTTGAACCGCTGCACTTCCTTGAACAGGTTAATGAACTGGCCCCGTGCCGCGTCCCCCTTGAGGTTGACCACCTCCTCCGGCGCATAGGTCAGCCCCTGGGACTGCATGAAGTCGTCCAGCTTCTGGACAGCCTCTTCCAGCTTTTCGATCACTACCGGTGCTTTATCCACCAGCCAGATTTCCTGGGGGCGGGCGGTATGTTCGCCGGAGAACAGCGTAATCGCCTTGTTGACGGCCTCCTGCTGCTGGCGGAAGTCGAGGATATTGCCGTAGGGTTTGGTATCGTTGAGTACGCGGTTGGTGCGCGAAAGCGCCTGAATCAGCCCGTGGTACTTGAGGTTCTTATCCACATAGAGCGTGTTCAGATACTTGGAATCGAAGCCGGTGAGCAACATATCCACTACGATCACCAGATCAATCTTCTCATCGTGGGGCAGATCCTTGTTGGGGTACTGCTGATCCTTGATGCGCTTCTGCACATCCTGATAATAGAGATCGAACTCACCGATTCGGTGATTGGTGCCAAAGCGGGCATTGTAGTCGGTAATAATGCCCGTCAGTGCCTCTTTTTTCTTGTCCGGCTCAATGGCGTTATCCGCCTTTTCCTGCGGTAGGTCTTCCTGAATCTGCTGCACGTCCCTGTCGCCTTCCGCAGGCGGCGAGAACACACAGGCGACATTCAGCGGCTTGAAATCGGGGTCTGCCGCCTGCTGCTTCGCCTGAAGAGTCTGAAACAGCGCGTGATATGCAATGGCGTCGTTAATCGAAGCCGTCGCCAGCACCGCATTGAACTTGCGCCCGGCGGTAGCGGAATCGTGCTTTGCCAGAATGGTCTCGACAACCTTTTTCTTCTGCACACCCTCACCCGGTTTGGGCTTGTTCGTGCCTTCGGGCTTGTAGTAGTCGATATGAAAGCGTAGGACATTGCGGTCCTCAATGGCGTGCGTGATCGTGTAGGCGTGTAGCTGTTGCTGGAAAATATCCGCCGTGGTTTTGTAGGATGCTTGCCCACCTTCGATCTGCTGATAACTGGCGTTCTCCGCAAAGATCGGTGTGCCGGTAAAACCGAAGAGTTGCGCGTTCGGGAAGAACTCCTTGATAGCTTTGTGGTTGTCGCCGAACTGCGAGCGGTGGCATTCATCGAAGATGAAGACGATGCGCTTTTTGCGGAGCGGTTCCAACCGTTGCTTGTAGTTCTTTTTGTTGCTGTCGTCCAGCGCAAGCCCCAGCTTCTGTATCGTCGTCACAATCACCTTGTCCGCGTAATCGTCGGAAAGCAGCCGTCGCACCAGGGTTGCCGTGTTGGTGTTTTCCTCGACGCAACCTTCCTGGAACTTGTTGAATTCTTCCCGTGTCTGGCGGTCCAGGTCTTTTCGGTCAACCACAAACAGGCATTTTTCAACGTCCGGGTTGTCCTTGAGCAGCGTGGATGCCTTGAAGGAAGTCAGTGTCTTGCCGCTGCCGGTAGTGTGCCAGATGTAACCGTTGCCAGAGTTTTGGCGAATGCACTCCACAATCGCCTTGACCGCATAAATCTGGTACGGGCGCATCATCATCAGCTTCTGCTCGCTTGCCATCAGCACCATGTAACGGCTAATAGTCTCACTCAGGGCACACTTGGCGAGGAACTTATCGGCAAAACTGTCCAGGTGGGTGATCTTCTCGTTGTCTTCTCCCGCGAACTGGTAGAGCGGTAGAAAGCGCTCGTCGGCATTGAAGCTAAAGTGGCGTGCATTGTTATTGGCAAAGTACCAGGTATCGCTCTGATTGCTGACGATGAACAGCTGCAGGAAGCATAGGAGGGTCTTAGCGTAGCCATTGCCGGGGTCGCTCTTGTACTCGACGATCTGTTGCATGGCCCGGCGCGGACTGATGGCCAGAGTTTTTAGCTCGATCTGCACCACGGGCACACCGTTGATGAGCAGGATCACATCATAGCGGTGGTGACTGCTCTCGGTGTTTATACGCAGTTGGTTGATTACCTCAAAGGTGTTCTTGCACCAGTCCTTAATGTTGACCAGCATGTAGACCAGCGGGGTGCCGTCGTCGCGCTCAAAACTGTTGCGCTCCCGCAGAGTGCGGGCAGTAGCAAACACATCCGGCGTGACGATTTCTTCTAGAAGGCGAGAAAACTCGCTGTTCGTGAGGTGGACGCGGTTGAGGTCCTCGAAATGCCTGCGGAAGTTTTCCTCCAGCGCAGAGCGGTCTCGGATTTCAGGGCGGTAGATATATTTGAGATCGCCCAGCTTTTCGATCAGATCAGTTTCGATTTTTTGCTCTGACATTGTTAACGCTCAGTGGAAGTAAATGGGTCGGGGGAGTATAGACCCATAAATCCATTATACTCGATGTAATCACAATGCACGTCTTCGCCCCCGGCGAACCGAACCGGGAGGTCATACGTCCCAAGCCTCAATGAAGGAGAAGATCGCGACATTCTATCTAGGCATGCTTTGCCGGTTTCGCGATAATTTTTGCCATGCCAGGTATCAACCGGTCCTCCAGGGCTTGACGCGCCGCGCTGTCTTTGGAATTGACCGAGCGCGACCGACGAAAAGAGAAGAACTTATTCGCGATTTAGCCTCCACAAGATGACTGTGGGGGCGCATAAACCGCTTGTTGGTACAAACACCCGCCAGATGTTAGCGCACATTGGCAGGATCGGGATAGCCTGTACGGGATTCGAACCCGTGGTCTTCTCCGTGAAAGGGAGACGTCCTAGGCCACTAGACTAACAGGCCATGCTATCCACCGGGGTGTCCCAAACGGGGCGTCTGGGCAAGCCTAACGATAGTACCGCGCGGGGAACACTCTGTCAAGATGCCGGTTGGGATAACCGCTCAACAGCTTCGGCGCTTGCACGGCTTTGTATCACACACCCGTGAGAGTCATCAAGGCCCGCGCACGGGCGACAGGCATGGCAGGGGCGGTCTTCATAACGGCGAACGTTCAGACAGAGGACGTGGGATTCCCCCTCCGCGCCGTTTAACAAGCGGGGTGTGTCGGCGCATCCGGCGGTGCGAGCGATGGTGGATGGGGAGAGACGCGACTGGGCTGGACGCCAGATATTTCCGCGACGCCATGGATGCCCCGGTCCCGAGAAGCGTCTGTCGGCGTCGTTCTCGCTTGCGGTATAATTGGGAACATGAACGCGGAGTTAACCGACGACGAATTAGGCGCGATCTGGGACGACGAAAGTGGGACGCCCCCGCCGATGACCGCCGCGCAGATGGACGAGCGATTGATAACTTCCACCGAGCGGGTGCGTTCCGAAACACAGCAACTGGAAGTCGTGCGTGAAGAACTGCACGGCGTGCTGCTTCGCAAAGCCGCGCTTCTGGAAAAGTTGGAAGCGGTCTGGGGTGAGATCCGCGCCGAACGTGCCGCGACGGACGCGCGAATAGCCGAGCTTCTCGCCGCGACCCGCGCCCTGTCTGTGCCGTTGCCTCAGCAGGTGCGTGACCGGGTATCCGCGTAGTTGCGAAAGGATGTTCGTCTCACGGTTCGCACGATCTACGGCTTCGCGTGCGGCTACTGCGGCATAAGCGAAGCGCAGGTCGGTTCGGAGATGACGGTTGACCACTACAAGCCAAGAGACGTGGGCGGTGGCAACGAGACCACGAACCTTGTTTACTGCTGTCACGCCTGTAACGAGTTCAAGGGGAAGTACTGGAGCGATACGGCCGGCGAGACCCTCTTACACCCGCTTCATGACAATGCGGCGACGCACTATTCCGAGCGGAGCGATGGGGTTCTCGTCGCGCTTACTGATCGTGGGACGCGTCATATCGAGCGACTGCACCTGAACCGCTCTCCCCTTGTCGCCATCCGTCGCGCCCATAACGAGCAGGGTAAAGTGTCTGCTGACGTTCAGCAGTTGTGGGATGCCGTGGCACGCATGGACGGGAACATTACGCAGTTAGTAACGCTGGGACGTTTACAGTCCCCGTCCCGCGACGACTAACCCGCGCCTCGCGAGTGATGATGCTCGTCGTGCTGGTGTCATAGCCATAGTTGCAGGTAAGGCTACCGTTGCCCGCGCCCGAGCGAAGGTTCCCCGAGCAGGGGTTAGCACCCGCCCGCGAAAACGCGCTAAAATAGGAGCCATGAGAAACCGTTCCCTTCCCCTCTTTGCCGCGTGCCTTCTCGCCGCCTCCCTCCTCGCCGGGTGCCCCAAGAAGGACGAGACGCTGGACTCCGCGCGCACCTCCACCAAAGTGACCGTGCAGAAAGCCAACGCCGTTCAGAAGTTGTCCGAACAGCGCGTGAATGACGGGAACGCGGTTCTCGATGGCAAATGAGCGGCGCGAGAGCGACGCGGAAGCGGTTCGCGCCGCCCTCAATCTGCTCTGGGCCGAGTTCCACCGCCTTAACACCCAGCACTTCGCGGGGGCGTTGCGTCTCGACGAGATCCGCCTGTCGCCGCGCAAGCAGTACGGCGGCTACTGCATGCCCGCGAAACGGCTGATCGTGCTGAGCCTGCAAGCCTTGAAGGAGCACGGGTTCGAGGAGACCCTGGACACGTTCCGTCACGAAGTCGCGCATCTAGTCCACCCCAATCACTCGGCGGCGTTCTGGGAGGTGGCACGCGCCCTCGGCTCCACGACCCGCTACGCGAAGCCGCCCGTCGAGCGCAACCCGAACTACGTGCGCTACGTCTACGAATGCCCCGCCTGCGCCGCCACCGTCCGTCGGCAGAAGCGGCTCGTCCGGGCGTCGTGCGCGGCGTGCGACAAGCTGTTCAACCCGCGCTACCTGCTCTGCCTCGTTTCATCCCCGGCCTCGCGGCTGAAGGCGGCCACCGCCCGGTGATATACTGACCGCGAATCGCCTTATGCCGCCCGATCTCGATTTGTCCGTTATCATCGTCTCGTACCGCGTCCGCGACGTTCTGCGCGACTGCCTGAACAGTCTGTATGCCGGGGGCGGCTTAGAGGGTCTCGCGTCCGAAGTGACCGTGGTGGATAACGCGTCCGGGGACGGTACGCCCGCGATGGTCGCGGCCGAGTTCCCGCAAGTGACACTGCTCCCGCTCGACACCAACCGGGGATTTTCGGGCGCGAACAACGCCGGGCTGGAACGGGCTACGGGGCGCGGCCTGCTCCTGCTCAACCCTGACACACTGGTGCCGCAGGGCGCACTTTCGGCGTGCGTTCGCTACCTCGACACGCAGCCGGAGACTGTCGGTGCGATGGGTTGTCGCGTCGCCGGGGTGGATGGACAGACCCAGTGGGAGTGCGCCCGCCGCGCCGTGACGCCCGGGGACGAGATCGCGCGCGCCTTTCTGCTGGACCGCGCTTTCCCCCGCTCGGACCGGTTCAACAGGGAGCGGATGCCGGGCTGGGACCGCGCCGACGAGCGCGATGTCGAGTCGCTGTTAGGCGCGTTCATGCTGATACGGCGCGAGGCGTTCGCGAAAGTCGGTGGGCTGGACGAACGATTTTTCCTGATGTACGAGGATACCGACTACTGCGCGCGCCTGCGGCAAGCCGGGTACCGCATCCGCTACTACCCCGGCGTTTCGATCACGCACCTCGGCGGCCAGTCGTGGAAGCAGGAGAAGGTCGCCACGTATGCCAACAGCCACGTCGCCGCGCTACAATACATGGAGAAACATTTCCCCCGCGACGCCGACCGGGTGCGGGCGGCGCACCGGCTCGGGATGCGCTGGAAGGCACTGCTGTTGCGCCTCGCCCTGCTCCGGTTCCCGAACGATCCGGGACTACGGGAGCGGCTTCGGATGGCCGATTCCGCTTACGATGCCCTCGCGCCGGTTCCGCGCCCGACGCGCGGCAATAACGAACCCGCTTCCTTATGAAACTGCTCTACGTCTCCACGCTGGATCACATCATCCGCGCCATGCTCCCGCACCTCGCGGGTGCCAAACGCGCGGGGTACCGGGTCGAGGTCGCGTGCCGCGTGACGCGGTTCGGCGATGAGATACGGGCCGTCGTGGACGCAGTGCATGACGTGCCGATGTCCCGATTCCCGGTTCATGTGAGTAACCTTGCCGCTCTGAAACAGGTCACCGCGCTGATCCGGCGCGAAAGGTACGACGTGGTTCACGCGCACAACCCGTCGGGCGGCTTCATCGGGCGGCTCGCGGCGACGAACGCGGGGACGGGCGCGCTCCGTGTTTACACCGCGCACGGCTTCCACTTCCACCGGCACGGCCACCCCCTCGCGAACCGGGCGTACGAGGC
>JAYUUO010000004.1:0-19793 GCA_043754515.1 Armatimonadota bacterium | reverse complement strand
TCGGCAACCGCTTGAGTTCGGAGAGCCACTCGCGGTAGCGCGATTCGGGGACTGCGGCGCGTAGCCCGCCCGCGTCGTTCAGCAGAGTCTGGCTCGTCCAGAGAGGAATCGCGTCGGCGCCGGGGTGTCCGGTTCACCGGCGGCGATCAGCCCGACCGCGACGCCGGTCGCGGCCGCCCACTCCAGGAAGTCGCGCCGCGTCGTCCCAGCTACCACTCCGTCCGGTGTCACTTCCGCGCCGCTCCGTTGCTGATCCTCGGAAATAACTCTCGGCGACTCCCCCGCGCATTCCTGCCTGGCAAAAAACTATTTTTTCTGCTCGGGAGGTCTGGCACTAGCCGCGCGTAGATTTAGGGGCGGGGAAATCCGCCGCACTCTTCAGGACATCCGCCGCGATGGCCCGGAGCCGCTGGACGGTGTTCGACGGGATTGGCCGGTTGTTACCCATGTTCGGGTTCGGGCCAGCGCATGTTTATCAGAGAACGGGACCAGTCCCGTCTCCAGTATCTTGTCTCTCGGTCGGGTGGGATAGTATTCGGGGACGTTCCCTCTCTCCTCGGCGGCTCTTTGGTGGAGCGCGGCGGCATTTGCGGATACAACAAGTCTATGAGCCGAAATCGCCCCGCCGCGCTGTTCCTCGCCGCGCTCGTTTTATCCACCGCGCCCGGTCTCGCCGCGCCCCAAACGTCCGTCGCGCCGCCAAAACCGTCCCCGATTCCCGAGGTGTCCGCCGCGCCCAAACCGATCCATTACGTTCAAATGGCGAAGGGTACGCACGGCGCGTTCATCCGCACGCTCTGCCTGTTCGGGAACAACCGCGCCGTGCTAACGACGTCAAATGTCGGCGGTGCTCCGGCGACCGTACAAACCGGCACGTGGAAGGGCACTGGTCGCGCCGGACGGTTGACGCTCTCGCTGACCCGGCTAAACGGCAATCCGCGTGTGGAGAACATTTCGATGATCGGGAAGCCGGACGGGAGCGGGGCATTGACAGGGGCGGGGCGATCGGGCAGAGGGGTGAAGTTCGCCCCGCGCCCCGCCAACCATCTGGCCGCTTTCCTGGAGCCGCACCGACTGCCGGATGACATAAACGACGGCGTACTGAAAATCGAGGCGGACGGCGTGACGCCCGCCGTCATCCCGCACACGAACGACATGGAAGAGGTAAACGACGGTTCCGACGTGGTGTACTGGAATATTGGCGATACCCCCGTCTTTGGCACTCCAGGCACTGGTAAACCCGCGCGGAACGGGAGCACCGCGCACGGAGGGCAGTCGCTGTTCTACTTCGATACGCTGACCGGGACCTCCCGCAAACTCGCCGCGTTCCCGATGCGGATCGAGAATGTGCGCGAGACACGGGCCGCGAGCGGGCGTCCCGTCCTGATCGTCTCTCTCGTGGATCACGCGAGCGGCATCCCGTCGGTCGCGGTGGTGGACCCCCTGCGCGACCGGGTCGTCAAGCGGTGGGACGTCGTGCGGGTCGGTGCTATCCGTAACGGCACCCTGATCGTGGACATATACAGTCCGTCCGGTATCAAAAGCCGCTCAGGGACTCCGAAGCCCGCGCAGAGGTGGTCGGTGCCGCTCGACCCGCTGTTGGATACCCCGAAGTAGCACGAAGCAGGATTACGCACCGCTTTCGCCTGGTATGATACGATACGGGCATGAGCAAGCGGTTTGACGTGTTCGGGATGTGTAACGCGTTGTTTGATTTACAGGCCGAGGTCAGTGAGGAGCTACTCGCGCGGGTGGGCCTGGCGAAGGGTGGAATGACCCTCCTCTCCGACGCCGAGCAGAAATCCATCGTTCCGCAGGTGTACCGCCATATCGTCAACACCGAGTCGGGCGGCTCCGGCGCGAACACCATGATTGGCGTCACGCAACTGGGTGGCTCGGCGTCTTTCACCTCGCGCGTCGGTGCCGACGAACACGGGCGTTCCTACCGCGACGGGCTGACGAAGCAGTCCGTCAAGTCGAACCTGGGCGAGGGGGACGCGGGCGAGACCGGGGTCTGCCTGATCCTGATCACGCCGGACGCGCAACGCACGATGGGGACGTATCTCGGGCTGGCGCGGCAACTCGAGCCGGCGGATGTGAATGAGGACGACATCAGGGCGTCGCGCTTCCTGTATGTCACCGGCTATCTTTGGGACACCGACACGCAGAAGGAAGCGGTTCTGCACGCGATGCGCGCGGCGAAACGGGCGGGGGATGTCCGCGTCTCGTTCTCGCTCTCCGACCCGTTCTGCGTCATGCGGCACAAGGCCGACTTCCAGAAACTGCTGTCCGAATACGTGGACGTCGTGTTCGCCAACCGCGAGGAGGCACTCGCCATCACCGACACCGACAACGTCGAGGATGCCGCGCTCGCGCTCGCCGCGCTGACAGGCGGCCTCGCGGCAGTAACGAGCGATAAGGATGGCTCGCTTCTCGCCTTCGGCAAGGAGATCGTCCATATCCCTGTGTACGCAGTACACGCGGTGGACACGACCGGGGCGGGGGACATGTACGCCGCCGGGATACTCTACGGGTTGACGCAAAATTTGCCGCTCCCGGTCACGGGGCGCATCGCGTCCTACGCCGCCGGTCAAATCGTCGCCCGCGTCGGCCCGCGCCTGTCGGCGATGGACCGCGAAGCCGTGGAAGTAATCAAGCGCGGCCTGTAACTTCCTCCCATGTCCGTCCACGAGATAACTTTTGTTGCCGCGCCGCTTCTGCTCGCGGGGACGTTGCTACCGGTCTCCGCCTGGCAACGGTTCCTGCGCGTGCGCCTGTTCGGGCCGGCGGAATCGGTGCCCCGCTACATCTCACGCCTGCCGTCACCTTTCCTGTACGCCCTCTTGTTCACGTGGGGCTTCGGGATCGCGGCGGCGTTGTGGGTGTTCGTCCGTCAGCCCGAGCCGCATGTCCACGACGAGGCTTCCTACCTGCTTGCCGCCGACACGTTCGCGCGGGGCCACTGGACAAACCCCGCGCTCCCGGCGGCTATCCGCGCCCACTTCGAGGCGTTGCACATCATCGTCGCGCCCTCCTACATGAGCAAGTACCCGCCGGGGCAGGGGCTGGTGCTCGCGCTCGGCATCGTGATCGGCGGCAATCCCGCGATCGGGCTTTGGATAGTGGCCGGGCTGGTCTGCGCGGGGGCGTTCTACGCGCTGTCGCCGTTGATGCCGCGCCGGTTCGCCGTGCTCGGCGGCGTGCTCGCCGCGATGCACCCGGCGGTGCTTAAATGGACGCAGTCATTCTGGGGCGGGAACCTGTCGCTCGTCGCCGGATTGCTACTCGTCGGCGCGGTGGGGCGGCTTGTCGCTATACGGCGCGGGGCACGGGCCGGGGCCGTGTCGCGGTCGGCCCCGTACTCGCTGTCCCTCGCGCTCGCCATCCTCGCCAACTGCCGGCCGTTCGAGGGGCTTGTCGCCGCGTCGCTTGCCCTGCTCCCCGTGATGCCGGTTCTCTGGCATGGGCTGCGTACCGACTCTGGAGTCTGGCTCCGCCGCGTTCTGCTCCCGGCGGGCATGGTGCTCGGCGTCACTGCTGCGCTGATGTGTTACTACAACAGCCGGGTGACTGGGAACCCGCTCCGTATGCCGTATGCCGTTCATGAGGACACGTACGGCGTCGTGCCGCTGTTCCTGTTCCAGCGGATCAAGCCCGTCCCGCCCACGTTGCGGCACGACTCGATGCGCTTCATCAATGCGTATACGTGCGTTTACGGCTACTGGGGCGAGCGAAACGCCGCGATTAATATATGGCGCGGGATCGGCGACAAGACGGACACGCTCGTCCGTTCGGCATTCCAGTGCTTCGACCCGTCGGTCTATTGGCTCGACACGCCGGAGCGGGCGCACCCGCTGACGGACCCCTGGAAATTCGTCCCCGCGCTACTACTGGTGCCGGGACTGTATCTCGCGCTACGGGGTAACCGTGTCGCCCGGTACGCGGCCCTGGGACTGGCGGGGTTCGTGTTCGTGATCTCTTTCGGGACGTTCATCAACCCGCATTACGGGGCACCGGTGGGCGGGTTCGAGCTGACCGTCTGGGCGATGGCCTGGCGATACACCCGCGCCTTGCGCCGCGAATCGGGCACCAACCGCCGCCTTGGACTCGCCATATCGCGGGCGTTCGTGTTGCTATACGTGCTGTCAACAATCTCCTGCATCGGCTTTTTCGGCGGGGAGGAGTGGCAATGGACGATACAGGATCGCCGTCCGGTACGTGCCGCTCTGGACCAGGTGCCTGGCGAGCATCTGGTACTGGTGTACTACGGCGCGACGAATGTGAAGACATCGGCGGAGTGGGTCTACAACGGCTCGGATCTGGCCAGCCAGCGCGTCGTCTGGGCGCGCTATCTGTCGCCTGCCGAGAACGCCGGGCTGATCCGTTATTTCGCGGGCCGTCAGGTTTGGTTCCTCGACGCGACGGTGGCGAGCAAGCCTCGACTGTACCGCTTCGACGCGGCGCGGATGGCGGCACTTCCGTTCCCCGAGCCGCGCGTTATAGACCCCGGAGTCGTGGCGAGACTGAGGGCGGGCTTACCGACGCGACCGAAGCACGTGTCGGGGGTCGCCGCGCTACCGGCGCGGGAGCAGGCGTTGTACCACGAGCAGGTTCGGGAGCGTTCGCGGGTCCGGCGGCTATTGGGTGTGGGTGTCGTTGGGTGTTCCGGCGGGAGCGGACAATGAATCGCCCCCCGCCGAACCCGCCCACCATAACACCTCTCTCCTCCCGTCAGCCAAAACGAAAAAACGCGCCGCCGAGTCCCGGCGGCGCGTTTGCATTCGTCGCAAGACGCTACTTGTTGATGTTGTAGAACGACCCCCGCCCCTCGAAGAGGGCGGTGTCGCCGAGTTCTTCCTCTATGCGTAGGAGTTGGTTGTACTTCGCCACGCGGTCGGTGCGGCTGGGCGCGCCCGTTTTGATCTGCCCCGAGTTGGTCGCGACCGCGATGTCGGCGATGGTCGCGTCCTCGGTCTCGCCGGAGCGGTGCGAGATGATCGCGGTGAATCCGGCGCGCTTCGCCATTTCGATGGCCGCGAGCGTCTCGGTCAGCGTCCCGATCTGGTTCACCTTCACCAGGATCGAGTTCGCCGACTTCTCCCGAATGCCGCGCGCTAGCCGCTGGGTGTTGGTCACGAACAGGTCGTCGCCGACCAGTTGCACCCGATCCCCGATGGCGGCGGTGAGTGCCTGCCAGCCTTCCCAGTCATCCTCGGAAAGCCCGTCCTCAATCGAGATGATCGGGTACTTCGCCGCGAGATCCGCCCAGAAGTTGACCATCTCGTCGCGGGTCTTCATCACGCCGGTCTTCCAGAAGTAGTACTTACCCTCTTCACCCTTTTTGCGCGCCTCGTCGTACAGTTCCGTACCCGCCGCGTCCATCGCTAGCATCACGTGTTCACCGGCTTTATAGCCCGCCTTGTCAATCGCTTCCAGGATATAGTCGAGAGCTTGTTCAGTTGAGGAAAGGTTCGGCGCGAACCCGCCCTCGTCACCCACCGCCGTATTCAAGCCAGCTGCTTTCAGCACCGCTTTGAGCGAGTGGAATATCTCGGTGCCGGTTTGCAACGCTTCCGAGAACGACGCCGCGCCGACCGGCATGACCATGAACTCCTGGAAGTCAACGTTGCTGTCGGCGTGCTTGCCTCCGTTCAGGATGTTCATCATCGGCACCGGCAACTGCCGCGCGGACGAGCCGCCGATGTAGCGGTACAGGGGCAGTTGAACGGCCTGCGCGGCGGCTTTAGCGACCGCGAGCGAGACGCCGAGGATCGCGTTCGCGCCGAGTTTCGATTTGTTCTCGGTGCCATCAAGCTCGACCAGCAGTTCGTCAATCGCGACCTGCTCCAGTGCTTGCATCTCGACGAGCTCGGGGGCGATCTTGTCGTTGACGTTCTCCACGGCTTTACGCACGCCCTTGCCGCCGAAGCGGGTTTTGTCGCCGTCACGCAGTTCCACGGCTTCGTGGGCACCTGTCGAGGCTCCGGACGGGACGGCGGCGCGCCCGAAGACGCCGCTCTTTAGATATACTTCGACCTCAATGGTCGGGTTGCCGCGGGAGTCCAGGATCTCGCGGGCGATGATGTCGTCAATAGTGGTCAGCGTACTCATGATAGGGATATTTCCTCTTCGGCGGTTGAATGCGGTGCCCTCGCCCCCGCGTTGCACGATCCGCCGGGCGGAGCGTGCCGCATTATAGCACCGTGAGCGGGGTAGGGTCAACTACGCCGGGCCAACTTTCTGGGCGGGATCGCGACAACCGGGAGCGGGAACGCGGCGAGAGCGGCGACGCGGGCGCGAACGCGCGACTCGCGGATACCCCCTCGGAAGCAATTGAAGGAACGAGGCCGCGGAAAGGCGTGGCGTTGGTACGCCATGGTATAACCCGTCCTCGCACCCCGCCCCGTCCGCCGATCCACGAATGTGCCCCTGGACTGACCTGACAACGCGCCCCCTCGGACTGGGTGACCGTTGCTCATGCCGCGCCCGCCGACGTTTTCGCCGCGTTCACGGAGACGATGGGTGGGTACTGGGACGTGGTAATTGTGCGAAGCCAGGGTACTGGGTATACAGCAACCGACACATCCGCGCAGCCATACCGCTTTGCCACGGGTAGTACGTACTGGCGACCTGCTGGTTGTCCGCGTCGCCGGGTACCCGCGACACCCGGCTTCTCATGCGGCCGGATTTGCGGGCGTCCAGAAACAGCGTCTCGTTGGGGGGTGACTGCTCGCGGTTCAAAAACTACAGGCAGACCGGAACGCCTCCCCGACCGCGCCGCCGGAATGGCTCAACGCCCGCACCGCCATGCCCGCGAACATACACCTATTATTCGGCCAGCAACGATACAACAGTCCCCGGTGGAAAAACACGGTGTTCAGACAGGAACACCGCCGCTTGGTGACGAACTTGACCCCATGACCCCGAACACCATCGCCCGACTCGAAACGTTTCTCGTCCCGCCGCGCTGGCTCTTCCTGCGCGTCGAGACCGACACAGGTGTCGTCGGCTGGGGCGAGCCGGTGGTCGAGGGCAAGGCGGACACGGTTCGCGCCTGTGTCCACGAGATGGCCGACTTCCTGATCGGCAAGTCGGCGAACCGGATCGAGGATCTGTATCAGACCCTCTACCGGGGCGGCTTTTATCGGGGCGGCGCGGTGTTGCAGTCCGCCATCGCCGGGATCGAGCAGGCGTTGTGGGACATCAAAGGCAAGTCGCTCGGCGTCCCCGTGTACGAACTGCTCGGCGGCGCGGTCCGGGATCGGGTCAAAGTCTACGCGTGGATCGGGGGAGACGACCCGGTGGAAGTCGCGACCGAGGCTCTCGCGCGACAGGCGGCGGGCTACACGGCGATAAAAATGAACGCGACCGGTGCACTGGACTGGGTAGACTCGCACTCTAAACTGGCCGGGGCGGGCGCGCGGATCGCGGCGGTGCGCGAGGCGTGCGGCGTGGATTTCGGGATCGCGGTTGATTTCCACGGGCGGGTTCACAAGCCGATGATGAAGCAACTGGCGCGCGTGTTGGAGCCGTTCCACCCGCTGTTTATCGAGGAGCCGGTACTCGCGGAGAACAACGAAGCCCTGCTCGAACTCGCCCGCTCGACTACCATCCCGATCGCGACCGGTGAGCGGCAGTTCTCGCGGACGGACTTCAAAGCCCTGCTCCAGAGCGGCGCGGCGGATATTCTGCAACCGGACCTGTCGCACGCGGGCGGCATCTGGGAGTGTCGCAAGATAGCGGCGATGGCGGAGGCGTACGACGTCGCCATCGCGCCGCACTGCCCGCTCGGACCCATCGCGCTCGCGGCGTGTCTGCAACTCGACTTCTGCACGCCGAACGCGTTTATTCAGGAGCAAAGCCTCGGCATCCACTACAACGCTGGTTCCGACCTGCTCGACTACCTGTCCGACCCATCCGTGTTCCGGTACGCGGACGGCTACGTCCCGCTGTTGACCGCGCCCGGACTCGGTATCGAGATGAACGAAAACGCGGTACGCGAAGCGGCGGTGGTCGGGCACCGGTGGCGCAACCCCGTGTGGCGGAACGCGGACGGGTCGGTCGCGGAGTGGTAGCCGACGTCACTCACGCGGGGGCGAAGTCGGTGTACGGGCGCAGGGACGAGTGCTTGAAGGCGAGCACGATGCGCGACGCCGGGATGCCCGCCGCGAGCAGATCACCCGCGATCCTGTCCTGCGTCATGTCCTCCTGAATGTAGACCTTTCCGTCGCGCAATTCGACGTCCACCCAGGCGTTGTGTACCTGCCTGTACCCGTCTCAGCCTTCATTGAGGAGCAGGAACAGGCCGCGCTCACGGTCGAAAGCGGTCAGCGTGCGAAACTTTTTCGGAGTGGCATAAAACCGGGCATGTTCGCACAACACCTTCCCGGCGGTCTCCGCGTCCTGAGTTATGGTAGCCACCGGGCTGTCTCCTTCTTCGCGCTGGTCGGCTATCATAGCAGAAAAAGAGCGACGTTAACATCTCCGGCGGGGGGGGGCGGCGTGCGGCTGGGAACGGTTTACCGTCCGTCGCCGCGCCGCCAATATATTGGAGATGAGCAACGTATCTATGACGCAATCACCGGCAGATTGTGTCGCATAAATGAACGCGTTCATGTATAATAAAAGCATGGAACAAAAACGAATCGTCATCCCCGGCGGGAGCGGGCAGGTTGGCACTCTCATTGCGCGGGCTTTACAGGCGGCGGGGCACGCCATCACGGTACTCTCGCGGCAACCGGCTCCGGTCGGATCGCCGTGGCGTGTCATTTCATGGGACGCGGCGACGCTCGGTGGCTGGACGGCTGAGATTGACGGGGCGGATGTGGTGCTGAATCTCGCCGGGCGGAGCGTGAACTGTCGCTACACGCCCGCGAACCGCGAGGCGATCCTGCGCTCGCGCGTGGACTCGACCCGGCTCGTCGGCGAGGCGATCGCGCATGCGAAGAACCCGCCCCTGGTGTGGCTTCAGATGAGCACGGCGACGATCTACGCGCACCGCTACGATGCGCCGAACGACGAGGCTTCTGGCGTCCTCGGCGGGAGCGAGCCGGACGCGCCCGACACCTGGCGGTTCAGCATCAAGGTCGCGAAAGAGTGGGAGGCCGCGCTCAACGAGGCCGACACGCCGCGAACGCGCAAGGTGGCGTTGCGCTCGGCGGTAATCATGTCGCCGGATAAAGGCGGGATTTTCGACACCCTGCTCGCGCTGGTACGGCACGGCCTGGGCGGCACTTCCGGTAACGGGCGGCAGTACGTCTCCTGGATTCACGAGTCCGACTTTGTTCAGTCGGTCCTGTTCCTGATCGGGCACGAAGAGATAAGCGGCGCGGTCAATCTGGCATCGCCGAACCCCGTCCCGAACGCCGGGTTCATGCGAACGCTCCGCGCGGCGTGGGGGACGCCAATCGGCCTGCCCGCGACCGACTGGATGCTGGAAATCGGCGCGGCGGTGCTCGGCACGGAGTCGGAACTGATCCTTAAAAGTCGGCGCGTGGTGCCGGCGCGCCTCCTGGAGAGCGGATTCACATTCGCGTACCCCGACTGGGACGCGGCGGCGCGGGAGTTGTGTGTGCGGTGGCGGGAAGGCGGACGCTGATCGCGCCCGTCGTTGTCTTGCCCGCCGAAATACGGTACCCACGTGAAGTGGTACCGCCCCGAAGCGGTGGGCTACAATATCCAGGGCATCGGCAATGACTGCATCCACCCGACCTTCGCCGTCGTGCCATCGCCTCCCCGGTAGCCGCATTTCGGGGGGGGCGTCTCAGTCGCCGACGGCGGGCGCGATCACCACGCCGGGGAACCCGCCCGCGAACCCGCTCCACGCCGCGTGCGCCGGACGCCGGAGCGGGTCCGATTCGCCGGTCGTCGCCTCGGCTTCCATCCCAAGCGCCAGCACCGCGCCGCGCCGTATCGCGACGAACAGGAGCGCGAGTAGCGCGGCCCCGAGCGCGGCGGTCACGCACTCCCGCGCGAGCATGCCGCCGCGAACCGCTAGCCCCGCCGCGATCCCGCCGCACGCGACGCCAATCAGTAGCACGCTTATCTGGAACGGTAGGGACCGTGGGACGCGTCCGGCGTACGCGCGTGCCTCCGGCCCGTCACAGATCAGCACCTTTCCCGTCACCACATCAGCGGCGACACGCGGCGTCGGCAACTTGTCTTTCGCCGCGCGGGCGTCGGCGGCGGGTGGGTACAGATCGCCCCACACCGTGAGCGTCGCGCCGTTCGGAACGAAAAACACCTCCGTGCGCGTGTCGCCTTCGTAGGCAGTTTCATACCAGGCGTCCGTTGGCACTTCGTTGTAGAACCGCGCGACGTGGTACGGGAGCCAGCGGCCCGGCGCGAGGGATTCGGGTGCCTCCTCATCCTGCTCGGCGAGTACCAGCGCGGTGCCGGTGCCGTCGCCGGAGCCGGAGAAGATCGTGAAGTCCACCGCGCCCGCCCGCTCCCGGACCGGAACCCAGCGCGGCGACGACAACCGCCTGCCGTTCGTGACTTCGGAAGTGTACCGCGCCGAAACCTCGCGCACGTACAAGCCGGGGATGTCGCCTATTTGTGAGCAGGCGACTTCTCCGGTCGCGGTGCGGGCGACGCCGTGCAGTTTCACGAAGCCGGGTTCGGCGCGGCGCGGGTCCATCGCCGCCCGACGAAGCCTCGTTATCGTCCCCACCCCGGACATCCCGGCGCATACCAGAAACACCGACAGCAGGGGCAAAGCCAGAGCGAGCGGGACCATCACAGGGATCGCGCCGCCCGCGAACGCCGCCGGGAGCGCGGCGACCGGAAGCGCGGACGCTAACCCGCTGCCCACACCCGCGATCAGCGCGAGCAGTATCTGACACACGAGCCGTTTCGCGCCGAACGCCAGCCCGCGCAGGACGCCGTACACCGCCAGCCACGTCAGGGCGAGGAAAAAGCAGGCGACGCCGCCTGGTAGGAAGAATGGAGGCAGCGCGGCGGGTATGGTACCCGGAGCCGGGTGACTCGACGGGGTTACGGGAGATGTGGTAGCCGCCCGCGAACCGTCCCGCTTGGTGAGAGGCTTCGCGGCCACGCGTTGCCTGGACGCCGATTTCGTCATGGCGGGCGCGGGCTTAACCAGAGGGCGGCCGGAAGTTTCACTCGCGGCGGGCGGGAGGACGATATTCGAGCCGTCGTCCGCGCCCCAGAGTCCACGCCGGGCGCGCTTCGCGCCCGCCTCGGCGTCGCGCAGGTCGGTCCGGCTCGCGGCATAAGTGCCCGCCCAGCGTGCCAGGCCCTCGCGAGCCAGAACCCGGTTGATGCTGTCCCCCCCGGTCACCCGGTACACCTCGCCATAGACGACGGAGCGCGACGCCGTTCCCCGTACCTCGACCCGCACGTCGGTGTCTAAAACGAGTCGCGATGTGTACCGGGTGACCGCCTCGCGGAGGGCTCGCGGGGTGGAAGGCGACTCGACCCCGTGAAAACGCACTGTCACCGTCCATCCACCCCCTACCCGAACGTCCAGCGCGTCGCCCGCCGTGACCGCGACGACATGGCCGGTGAAGGCGTCTTTAGTCTGCCGCGCGTGGGCAGAGGACAGGAGGTGATCGACGGTCGGAAGCAGACTACATGCGCATAGGGCGGCGAGCAAAAACAGGGGAGTGAGGAGGCGCGGGCGAATCGGCATTACGTGTGTGGCTATTATACCGGCCTTTTCTATTCGCCCAACCGACGACTTGCACCGAACCTTGATCCGGGGTAATATTTCGTTGGAAGTAGAACCGTACGATAATAAAACCGTACGATAGTAACGACGTACGTTTGAACCGATGTAATAATTATGCCGAAAGAGAACAAAAAAGCGCGCGCGGATGAGAAGCCGCCTTCGCAAGCGATCAACCCCGAGCGGTTCGCGCGGGATGCCGAGCAGTTCAAGGCACTCGGTGATCCGACCCGTCTCGCGGTGATCGGGTTCCTGTCCGCGCGGGAAGCGGCCCCGGACATCGCGGGCGAAGTGATCGCGGACATCGACGCTGAGATCGCCGCGCACGGTGCTACCGTGACCGAGATAGCCGCTGCCCTGACCGGTAAGAGCGGTAAGGAGCCGTCTACGCTGTCGCACCATCTGAAGGAGTTGCGCCACGCGGGTCTGGTTATA
The DNA here is from genome assembly GCA_043754515.1 of Armatimonadota bacterium. Classification (GTDB taxonomy): domain Bacteria; phylum Armatimonadota; class Armatimonadia; order Armatimonadales; family Armatimonadaceae; genus JACMIU01. The sequence continues at coordinate 7,669 of JAYUUO010000004.1, read as the reverse complement.
ATGACGCGCCACGGCAAAAATATCTGTTACCGCCTGGAGCAGGGCGCGCTTTTCACACTGAGCAAGCGGCTACACTGCTCCGACAATGACTATGCATGGGAGACAACCGGCAACGACGCTATCGAGACCATAAAATGATGACTGCTGTAGAAACATATTCGCCACGTCTGACGGGCGGCTCGCGGTCGGCGACCGGCGACGGCATCTCCGCTCTGCGCCGCGACCTGGTGCGCATGATGTTCCTGTCCCGCGCGATGATGGACGACGCCATGCTCGCCCTGCGGACGGGGGACGCCGCGCTCGCGCGGCGCGTGGTCGCGTCCGACTCCGAGGTGGACGAACTAGACCGCCGTGTCGAGCAACAGGCGATCGGACTGGTCGCGGCACGGCAGGTAACAACCCCCGACCTGCGCTTCGTCGGCGACGTGTTCAAAGTCTCCACCGATATGGAGCGGGTGGCGGATCACGCTGTCAATATCGCCCGCATCGTGCTCCGTCAGGCGGGCTATCCCGTGCCGACGTCCGTGCCGCTGGAGATCGAGCGCATGGGCGTACTCGCATCGGAGATGATCGGGGGTACCGCCGAAGCGTTCGCGAACGACGACGCGGTAGGGGCGGAAACCGTGATTGAACGCGACGACGAGATGGACGTTCTGTACCGTGAGGCGCAGACCGAACTACGCCATAGGATGCTCGAAGACCCCGCGCAGGGTGTCCCCTCCTCGCAACTGCTCTTCGTCGCGCACTATCTGGAGCGGGTGGGAGACCACTGCGCGAACGCATCGGAACGATTGGTAGGGGCCCGGTGTTGATGCTCCGGTGAGGGCGGCGGTTAGCCGCCGCAGGATGTCGGTAGCACGAACACGCCGCCCGCACCCGGCTAAATCCGAGCCACCTAACGCCCATGCCCATCACGCAATCACCCGCCCTCCCCGCCGACGCCCTAGCGTTCGCGTTGCTCTCGGCGGCGGCGTTCGCCGCGCTCGACTTATCGCAGAAGTGGACCGCGCGATACGCCGTGTCCGCGCCCGAACCGTTCCTCGCGCTACGTCTCCTCGGCGGCGCGATACTCTCCCCGCTACTGCTACTCCTGCCCGGCACCGCCGCGCCGGTCTTCGACGCGAACGCCGGTTGGTTGCTCGCCGCGCTCGTCCTCGTCAACCTGCTCGGCAACATCCTGTACCTGCGAAGTGTATTCCGCGCTGATATTTCCGTGGTCGGGTCGCTGTGGCCCTTAAAGAACTTTTACCTGCCGCTCCTGGCGTTCGCGACAACGGGCGAGCGGTTCGGGAGCCGCGTTTACCTCCTTCTAGCGGTCGCGACGCTCGGCGCGCTCGGCATCGCCTACAACCGGAAACTGCGCTGGCAGGCGATCACCGAACGCCCGATCTGGATGATGGTGCTGATCACGGTGCCGGTGTTCGCCGTGTCGGATCTGTTGTTCGGCAAGGCGAGTGGGAGCCTCGGGGCGCGCTGGGCGACGGTGCTGGTGTCGTGGGGGATCGCCGCGCTCGGCCTGCCGTTCCTGCTTCGTAGCTGGGAGAGTCGCGAGCAGATCGCGGGCGCGCTCCGCCACTGGCGCGGGCGGCTCGGGGCGGGTCTCACCGGCGTTTTCCTGGTGATCGGCGTGTGTTGCATCGGCGAGGCGTTCCGGCGCGCGCACGGCGTGGTTCTCGTGAACGTCTTCGCCATGGGGTCGGGGCTGTTCCTGCTCGCGGTCAACGCCGCGCTACCGGGGAGGCTCGACGGCGAGGAGGGGCGCACGACATACGCGGCGCGGTTTGCGGGCGCGGTATTGCTGGTCGGCGCGGCGTCGGCACTGCTCTACATCCACTGACGCGTCGAGTACCGCCCGCCGGTCTTGCCGGAACGGTATGCCTTTGGGCGCGCACTACTGGAGCGACGTAGCTCCGGGTGTGGTGACAAACGCGGCGGGGACTTCGGCAAAAGGGTTTTTGCTTCCTACTCGCCAGCGTCGCCATCATTCCCTATCGGACGCGCCGCGCCGCGCCGGAACGCGTGAGCATACATCGTGTCAGGCTTGCTGTTGTCACCATGGTCGCGCAAAGAATATTATGTATACCAGACACCCGCCGCGCTACCCCGCTTGCGCTTCGTCGCCGTATCAACGCGGAGCCTGTACACCGGTTGCGCCCATCGGATCGAAGCCGGGCCATCCGTTTGATCAAAGGGCTTACCGGTATTCGCCGCTACTTCCTCGGCGAGCCGTGCCGCCGCTCCCCGAAATACCCGCGCCACCCGATCAGCGAATTGGTCGGCGTCGCCACCTTCGGCACGGATGTACTCGATCGCGCCAGATACCTCGGCTTGCGCCGGGCCCGCGAAGTCAATGTACATAGGTATAACAGAGTGCTCGCCGAAAGGCATTACTTCCTGCCGTTCCGAGCTTGCTCCTTGAGCATGGCGAACACCACTTCGCCGGGAACGGTGCGCCCTTCGGCTTCGGCTTGCAAGCCACGCCCGATCGCTTCGAGGTCGGCTTCGTTCGTTTCGCGGTCGAAGTCTGGCTCCTCGTCCTCAAGCGCGGCGTGCGCGGCGGTGAGAGCCACAGCAACGAGCCGGTCGCGTTCGTCGGGCGTGAAGGAGAGTGCGGCGCGGTAGGCCGTATCCGGCAGTCGAATCGTTAAGTTGTGCATGATTTTTATCCTTTCGCCGCTTCCGGCGCGGGCGACGTGGCGCGATCTATTGGCCTGATGATACCACTCGCGCCGTTGTCATTAACGAACTGCCGTCGCACCCGTACGACCCGCACGTTCGGATCACCAGGGGCGCGGCGATTCCCGCGCCCGTTCCGGGTATCCTTTATGCGCGTTCAACGCGAAAGGGTTTTTTTCATGGGACAACTGGACGGCAGGGTCGCGCTGGTCACCGGCGCGTCATCGGGCATCGGCAAGGCGATCGCGACGCGCTTCGGCAAAGAGGGCGCGAAGGTCGTGGTGAACTACCTGGGCGGCACGGGCGACAAGGCGGACGCGCGTAAGGCGCAGGCGGATGAGGTGGTGAACGCCATCGGCGCGGACAATTCCCTCGCGTTCCCCGCCGATGTGTCGAAGCGCGACGAAGTGCAGGCGATGGCGGACGCCGCCGTGGCGCGGTTCGGTCGCCTCGACATCGCGGTTAACAATGCGGGCATCGAGATCAAGCGAGACTTTCTGGAAGTGCCCGACAACGAGTGGGACGCGGTGCTAAACGTCAACCTGCGCGGTGCGTTTTTAGTGACGCAGATTGCCGGGCGGCAGTTCGTGAAGCAGGGCGCGGTCGAAGGGCGCGAGTCGCGGGGCAAGATCGTCAATATCTCGTCTACGCACGAGGACATCCCATTCCCCGGCTTTACATCTTACTGCGTCTCGAAAGGTGGCATGCGGATGCTGTGCCGCGACCTCGCGGTGTACTTCGCGCCGATGAAGATCAACATCAACAATATCGCGCCCGGTGCCATCGCGACCCCTATCAACCAATCTGTGCTCGCCGATCCGGAGGAGACCAAGAACGCCCTATCGGAGATCCCATACGGGCGGTTCGGGACGCCGGAGGAGATGGCGAGTCTCGCGGTGTTCCTGGCGGGTGAGGAGAGCAACTACGTCAGCGGCTCGACGTTCTACGCCGACGGGGCACTCGCGCTCCAGGTGACGAAGTATTGACGCGCCGCGCCCGTCAGTCGCGCCGCTAATCCGCAGGACCATTGCCCTCCTTCTCATGGCAGGCGTCGGCGCGGGTGTGGGCGGCGTGACGCTCGGGCTGGCGACGTTTTTCGTCTACTTCATCGGGCTATACCTGGGGATACCATTCGGTCTGATCGTCGGCGGGTGGCTCGGGTGGCGGACGCCGCTTCGTGACGCGATCATTCTATTCGTCACCTGCTACGGCGGGCTAGACATCGGGTTCAAGTTGGCAACGGGGTTGCCGAAGAACCCGACGAACTGGCCTTTGAATGACTTATGGCAAGTCGCTCTCCCGATCCTGACGCCGCTCGCCGCCGTCTGCCTGATCTACTTCGGGGCGCGGCAGCTCCTGTCGTTCGAGAACCGACGGACGCTGGCGGTGGGGTTAGCGACCGTGGCGGGACTTTACCTGCTCTGGAGTCTGTGGCAGTATGCCTACGTCTGGCAACCCTAACCGGCACTCCGGCAGCGATCAGTAGCGGGAAAGAGAAGGCGTGGCATGGCTCATCGCGGAATTATGGAAATCATTCGCGGGTTATTCACGTGCCCGTCACTCGCCGCCGCGCTGTTAGTCGCGGGTTTGGCTTTCCCCGAATTCGCACGGACGCCGGGTGATCCTGCCCCGAACCCGCCCGTGTCCGTCGTGACGCCGGACGCGCCCGGCCAAGACAAGACGGGGCGAAGCGGTGAGTTAAATCCCGACCGACAGTCGGAACTGGCTGCCGTGCCGCTTCGCTACGATGCGGTACGGCTGACATGGCGCGATACACCCCCCGAGGGGGGTGGATACCGGATTGAGCGGCGCGAAGGGGACACGCTCGCCTGGCAAGAGATCGCGGTCACCGAGCCAGCCGCTACTACAGGCGATTCTGCCGACCGCGCTCGCTTCGTTCTCGAACGTCGCGGACGTAGCCACGCCGATCTTCAGTCACGGTGGTACCGGCGACTCCCATCTCGCGAGATTAGAAGCCTATCCCGAGGTCGTGAAGAGCGGGGGCACCTCCCTCTGCACGGTCGCGCTGAGCAAGCCGTCGCGGACGGACACGCCGGTGAATATTGACGGTGGCCGCGCGACGTTCACGCCCCCGGACCCGCGAACCGTCACCATCCCGGCGGGCGACCTATCGGCTACTTCCACTCTGCGGGCGCGGAGGAACGTTTCCGACGACACCTGCTTCGCGTCTATAAAATGCAGTGCTGGCGAATGGAGTCAAGCCGTGGTGGTCGGAAACGTTCAGCGTGTACTCTCCTACGCTCTAGATAGCTTGAGTATCCGGTCGGGAAGTAGGTGCGTGTCACTGCATTGGTACGCGACATCGCCCCCGCTCCTCTACGAAAGGTTGCACCTGTTCCGGCGGTTGAGCGGGGAGACTGACTCCCTCGGGACGCGCGTGGCGAGCGTCGGGCAGGCGGGTTGCATCGCGGACACGGACAGTTGCCTGGCGAGCGGCGTTCGGTATGAGCACCGCGTTGGCGTTCAGGACTGGGAGGGGAGGATAGCCTGGTGGTCGCCCTGGCTGGAGACCGCGCTCAGTCCGAACGCGCCCACCATCCGGCTAGCCAACTTCTCGCCGACCTGGAGCGGCTATACGACCCTCACCATCCAGGAAAGCGTGCTGGGAGTTGCGCGTGATTACCAGATGCTGGTGGACGGGGAGCATTATAGCGGGTTCTACGTCGCCACGCCGGACATCGGGACTACCTGGGCGCAGTGGGACCGGCACCCGGTGTTCAGAGGGCCTATAGAAGAACTGACGCCGGGGAGACATGTCATCCAGGTGATCGCCGCCGAAGGCAACTACGCGGTCGCAACACCTCCCGTAAGTGTGAACGTGCTGAACCCGGTCGGTGGCATCCGGGGACCTTTGAAGGATTTATCGCTTGGGGGCGACTACGTACGTTTTCGAGCGACCCCTATTTCAGAGGACACGTGGTGACGTTTGGAGATAGTCCGGAGCGGTGATACCGTTCCCATACTGACGCGGACCGCGAACGGAGGAGCCGAGTTCGCGTTCGCCTGGGACCACGCCGGACTCCCACCGGGCGACTACAACTCGACGCTTACGGCGTTTCTGCCCGGCCAAACGCAACCGCGATATAAGGTGTCGCGCAGGGTATCGGTGCGCGTGCGCCATCGGTAGGTCCGCAGCGCGGCGCATTCGCGGTGGGGCGGCGGGTGGCGCACGGGTGCCCGCGCACGGGTGGGAACAGCTTACCTCCAGAAGCACTCCCGGTTCGGTGAAGGAATCTCAGTGCCAGGAGAGGATCAAGGCGACGCGGGGTCGCTACGCGGCAACAAGTCGCCCGCGCCTACGAGAGTCAGCCGCTGGTCGGGGTCGGAAGCGATGGCGTGTAGTTCGGGCGTGAAGCCGCCGACGCTGAACAAGCAATAGCGCGGGGGAAACTTGCGCCAATCGTTGTTCGGAGCGCGGGCGACTTTCGTCAGCAAGTCGGTGTAAACGCTCGTGCCGATGGGGCGGCCCGCGCTCCACTTGCACTCGCCGAAGACATAGCCATCGGGCGGCGTCAGCGGGCTTGCCACAAGGTCGAGTTCGATCTGACCGTCACGGCTCCACCAACGCCCCGCGCTCGCGAGCAGGGTTCTGAAATCGGTCTGGGCATGACGCGCGAGCCATTGACGGCAAATCTCCTCGAACACGTACCGCCCCATATAGTCGGACAAGAACGGCGCGATGTGGGCGTCGTAGAGGGCCTGCGGATCGCTAAACGCGAGCGCGCTTCGTAAGGGATGCACGAACCGGTACCAGAACGCGAGGAACGGATCCCCGGCGCGGTACAGGGCGCGTTTGTTGCTGGTCTCCTCGAACGCGAACTCACGCCGGATCCAGCCGAGGTCGGTCAGCACGCCGAGGTAATAGGACAGGCGCGAACGGTCGGTCCCCGAAGCGCTCTGGATGTTACCGAACTGCGTTTCTCCACCGGCTATCGCCGCGAGCACCGCGTTGTAGGGCGCGGGGTCGCGCAGTTGCTCGCTCCCGAGAAGGAACGCGACCTCGTTCTCCAGCGCGCTGCCACGTTGCAACAGTAGCCGAACCACCTCCTCCCCTAAAGGACGGCCGGCGTCAACGAGGGCATGGTAACGCGGTGTTCCGCCGAAAACGCCGTATGCGGTCAAGACGGACGCCGCGTCGTAGAGCGGACTGCTGGCGTAAAACGCCGACACGTCCCTATATCCGAGCGGGAACAGGCGCACGATCCCAGCATTGAAGCGACCGTAAAGCGGCGCGGAAGATGCGCCCAGTGTCTCCATCGCGGACAGTCGTGAGCCGCATAAGGCGACCATCAAGGGGCTGTGGACTCCCTCTCGATCCCACCACGATTGCAAAATGCTCGGCAGTTCCGGCGTCTGATCCACCAGATACGGGAACTCATCGAGTATCAAAGCGAGACGAGGCCCCCCCGCTCTTCTCGCCTGCGAACCGACAAAGCGAAACAGGGCGTTCCACGAAACCGCGATCTCCGCCGGTGTGACCCCCGGATCGGGAATAGCGTCAAGTAAGGCTTCGGCGAGGGCGAGTCGTTGTACGGGGGCGGTACTCTGATCAGCTAAATAGTAGCAGTGCGGCTTCGGGGCGTCGCCGGGCGCACCGGCGAAGAAGCGTTGCAGAAGGTAAGTCTTCCCGATGCGTCGCCGCCCGTAGAGCATAAGCATCTGCCCCGTCGGTCGCGCCGAGTCGTAAGCCTGCCCCAGTGCGGCAAGCTCTCTGACGCGGTTGAAGAACGGATTGGGTTGCGCCAGGTATTTGGTGGCCATGATTGATCATAACATGTCTAAACATAACTAGACAGGTTATGTTTAGACGACTCATGGTTAATGAGCGCATCTCCGTCCCCGCACTGAAGATGGCAAGACTCACGGGTGAACATAGGGCGATTGCATCATAGTTAGGTCGTCATACTGCCAATAATGACTTTGTTCTCCGGCGCGGTATTCTCGGGAGATGTTATTGAAAAATGGCCTCGCC
>JAYUUO010000003.1:0-19900 GCA_043754515.1 Armatimonadota bacterium | reverse complement strand
CCGGTGCTGACCCTTGTGGGTCAGGAAGCCCCGATCTACCCGGTGGAGATGTAGCAGAAGATCCACCGGGACACGCCCGGCTCCCGTTCGGTCGTCATCCCCGGTGCTGCTCATGCGGCCATCATTGAGAAGCCTGTGTCTGCCAATCGTGCCATCCTACAGTGGACCGGTAATATCGGTAAATAAGACAACGCAGGCGGATAAGTGCCACTTTTAAGAGACGGCCTGATTCCTCAGATCAAGGAATCAGGCCGTTCTCTTGCATCCGGTGACGTGCATCATTACATCCTGCCAAACCTGCAAATCTTCGTGTTAGGAACCAATCGCTGTGCCGATCCATGTTTACAATTATATTCGTGTGGGGAATGCCATATGTGGCTCTTCACCCGGGCCATAGTCTCAGCTAGGAGAATTTCTATGAAAGATAGCAATCAGAATACGCAAGTTGCCAACTCGCGCCGCGCGTTTTTGGCCCGCATGGCGGTCGCCGGTCTCGGAGCAGCCGCATTGGTCGGGATTAAACCTGCTGTAGCTGCTACCGAACCGCAACAACCAGAAGCCGACACCGGCCACAATTATCCGATGGCGAAACCGCACGCGGCGACCGCGAAACAGTTTTATATGGGCGTGATCGGGCCAGCCACGCTCTCAAGAATCACCAGCGAGATTGCTGTGGACAAGGCCACCAATGCTCATGCGAAGGAGTTCGCCAACTTCGAGTTGCGGGAGGCCATTGCCGTCACGACGGTTCTCATGGAAATGGGTATCCCGCCGCCGCCGATGGATGCTACTGGTAAGGCTATTCTCACAAAGCTAAAGTCATCGGACGGCGTGGCATTTGATAAAACGTACATCATGGCGCAACTGTCGAACCACGAGTTTCTTCGTGATCTGGCAGAAACATACTTAGCAAACTCCAAGGGGCATATGGGCATGGCTGAAACGCACGGGCGTCATGTGGCAATACTGACGCTGAACGAGTTTAAAGAGCATGTTGTTCTTACCAAAAACATCAAGGCCGAACTAGAAAGCAGTTGATTAGGACGTTCAGCCAGTGTTATTTTTTGGGGGTAGGCATCGAACGATCGCACAAACCCCATCATGAAAAGGGAATAAAGCAGGCGGATCTCGAAAGCATGATAGAGCGGATCACGCCGGTACGGGAAAGGCGGGGCATGAATGGGGCGCGGTAGTGGTGTTGAACGCGCGACTCCTCGCGGGCGCGGCGGACGGAACGAACCGCTCCTTCGTTCATTCCGGGGAAATGGCGGACGGTGGCGATCATTCAAATGATGACGGAGCATTTCGCCGCGCTGGGCGCGACCGAGATCCCCCGCGACATGTTTCTGGCGCGGCTGGCTGCGGCGCAGTCGTCGAACCAGCAACTGTTCCCCTGATGCCGTTCGTGGCGACCGCGTCGCGCCTCGAGTACGGGCGCGGCGCGGTTGCCGGGACTACGCCGCGCTATGCGCCGTCTGCCACGCCTGCTCCGCGAGCCGCTTCATCACCAGGCTCTGCTCCCAGCGGTCGCTATACTCGCTTCCGTCGAGGAGGGTCCGGGCGTAGCGGGGCGGGCCGAGTTCACTCGCGAACGGGAAAACGTCGCCCGGCTTCGCGTCCGACAGCCACGCCCGCATCGCCGCCGCCCACAACCGTACGAAAAACTGGGGCGTGGTACCGCTCCCGTCGCCGACATCCACCTGGACCGACTCGCCGTCGCTGACCCTGCCGTGTAAATGCGCGACGCGCGTTAGCACCGGCATCATCCGCTCCAGCGCGCCCTCGGATTCCCAACCGTAGAACTCGCCGATCAGCACGAAGTGCGACAGGTCACCGGTGAGCCGGACTTCGGGGTACACCTCGATCAGTTGCAACGCCTGGTTCAGCGATTCGGGGATGTTGCCCCGGTGCGTCTCGACCAGGAAGCACATACCGACGTCCGCCGCCATGCGCGATCCCTCGCGGCAAAAGTCGGCCGCCTCGCGGATCGGCACGTACGGGTCGAGCGGGTGCGCGAAAATGAAGTCCGCCCCGAGGCGCGCGGCGCGGGCGACCTCGACGCGCACATCGTCTAGCGAGTGGGGGCTATGCCCCAGCGTCAGGCGCAGGCCGGCGGCGTCCAGCCCGGCTTTCGTCTTCGCCTCGTTCTCGTCGTTCAGCCAGCATTCCATTCCCTCGAAACCAGCCTCGCGGGCGCGGCGGAACTTCTCCTCCATGCTCCACTGGGCCTCGGGGGCGGCGTTCATCGGCAGTTTTTCGAGGGACCAGAGCGAGTGCTGGACCTGGAGGCGCGGCGCGTTGTTCGTGCCGTCGTTCATGCGGTCAAATGGTCGGGGCATAGTGCTGAGTGCTCGATTATTGTATGTGCGTTTGATTCGTACGTTGGAACGGAAACGGGAACGAAAAGGCGCGGTTGCCATGACACGACCGCGCCCACATCCCCAGGGCTCGCCGCTAAACCGCGCTATCGGCCTTGAGATCCAGGTACGCCAGCTCCCCCAGCGTCAACTTGACCTCCGATGCCGCGATATTCGCCTTCAGCTCGTCGGGGGTCGCCGATCCGACCAGCGAGTAGATGTCGAGCGGGTACGACAGCACGTACGCCAGCGCGATCTGCGGGATCGTCAGGCCACGCTTCGCCGCGATCTCTTTGGCGCGGTCCAGCCGCTCGAAGTTCTGCGGGTAGCAGTAGCACTTGACGGCCAGCTTCTCGAAGTAGTCGCCGGTTTCGCCGAGGGCCTTGAAGTTTTCGCGCGTGAATTTGCCCGACCAGAAGCCGCCCGCCATGCTCGACCAGGTGAAGAGCGGCGTCTTCTGCTCGGCGTAGAACTCCCGCGCCGCCTCGTTCTCGGGGCCGGAGATGCTCACGCAGTTGTCCCACGGCTCCTCGACCTGTTCGGCGAGCGAGAAGTTTGGCGAGGACAGCGCGAACGGGATCAGGCCGTTCGCCTTCGCGTAGTCGTTCGCCGCTTTCACCCGCGCGGTGCTCCAGTTCGAGCCGCCGAACGCCCGTATCTTGCCCTCCTTGACGTAGCCGTTGAGGGCGTCAATGATCGGCTCCACGGGGTACTCCGGGTCGTCGCGGTGCAGGACGTACAGATCAATGTAGTCCGTCTTCATCCGCGCCAGCGTGTCGTGCAGATCCGCGCCGATGTCGTAGGGGGTGACGCGGCGGCGGACATCGTTATGGTGGGCGCCTTTCGCCAGCACGACGATCTTGTCGCGCAGACCGCGCGCCCGCATCCATCGCCCGATCAGGGCGTCTTTGCCGCCGTAAACGTGCGCGGTGTCGAAGGCGTTGACGCCGGATTCGTATACGGCGTCCATCATCGCGAAGCCCTCGTCGCCTTTATCGGAGATCTGGATGATCCCCTGGACAATTCGGGAGACGGGTTTATCTAAACCCGGTATAGTTCCTGTTCGCATAATAATTCCTATTCCATCGGGTATTTCAGGCCGATCTCGGCGCGGACCCTGTCCAGTGTGCGCATGATCGCCAGCGTTTCATCGAGCGTGATCAGATCCGACTCCGTCTTCCCCGCCCGGAGGCAGTCGGCGACGTGCATCGCCTCGAACTGGAAGCCGCCGCCCGTGAACGGCTCGGTGATCGTCTCCGCGTCTTTCCCCTTGCGATGCACCGTGAACGACGACGCGGTCCACCAGGGGGAGTGGATCTCGATCTTGCCCGCGGAGCCTAATATCGTCGCCTTGAACGGCGTCGTGGTCTGGATAGACGTGCTCAGAACGCCGATCCCGCCGCCGGGGAAGCCGAGCACGATGCCGGTATTTTCGTCCACGCCGGTAGTCCCAAGCGTCGCGACCGCGGCGACCTTGTCCGGCTCGCCGAAGAACATCTGTGCCAGGGAGACGACATACACACCTACGTCCATCAGTGCGCCGCCAGCCAGCTTGAGGTCGAAGAGTCGGCCGTTGGGGTTGCCGACGCTCAGCACGCCCGCTTCCGTCGTCTCTCCCGACTGGAACCCGAAGTCGGCCTCAATCATGCGCGGCTTCCCGATGGCTCCGCTCTCCACCAGCTCGCGCACCTTGCGCATCACGGGGAAACAGCGCGACCACATCCCCTCCATCACGAAGATGCCGCGCAGACGCGCCTCGGCGACCACCTCGGCGGCTTCGGCGGCGTTCACCGTGAACGGCTTCTCGCACAGCACCGGCTTCCCGGCGTGGAGCGCGAGCAGGGCGTGCTCCTTGTGGAACGGGTGCGGAGTGGCGACATACACGGCGTCAACTTCGAGATCCGTCACCAATTCGTCATACGAGCCGTACGCCGCCCCGCCGCCGTATTTCGCGAGGAATGCTTCCGATTTCGCCTTATCGCGGGACCCGGCGGCGTGGATCACGTGGTCGGGGAGCGCGGACACGTCGTCCGCGAAACGGTTCGCTATCGAACCACATCCTAAAATGCCCCAGCGCAGGGGCGAGTATTCGTTTGCCATAAGTTGAGTCGCGTGACCTTTTCGTGAAAGTTTTAGAGTTCGTGCGCCGGAACAGATCACAGCCCCGGCACCGTGGTTAGGATAACACGCGCGATAAGGGGCGTCAATACTTCCGGGGACCGGGGCGAGTCTACGCCTCTGACCCCGTCCGCCGCGTTGGAAGGAAATTACATGGTGACCGTGGAACAAAAGCGAATACAGGACGAAAGCGTATATACTTCGTAACTATTCAGGTAGGGTTTAGAGAAGGCAAAATAGGATTGCCAGCAAAGAGGGAGCGCAGACATCCCAAGCAATGCCATTCCCTGTTTCTGACACGTCACAATATAACCGCGAAGGCCACAGAAAATGTCCGCAAGCCGTCCGTCGAAAGCATCGAGTCGCTTGTTTGCGGTGGCAAGAGCATCGGATAGGCTACCCGCGCAAAGGAGGCCGTCGTGATATCTCGGCCGATTTGGGCACAGCGAGCAAAGGGCAACAGATGCCCGCTATGGAAATAGGTCGCGAACCCTAATAGGCGGGAACCCTATTGGACACAATGATTCACCCCGGCGGGGAAAGTACCCCGATTCTCTTTGCCGCAACAGGGGCAATTGACATGGAGACCGCGGTGTTCCGTTACCACGATTCTAGGCTCGGGCATCTCGAAGACTTGCCGCCGTGAATAGGTAACGCCAGTTGCCTCGCGCAGGGAGACTTCGCAATGAGCACGGGAGGAGGGTCGGTGCGAAACAATCTGATCTGGTTGCTCCACCCGCAAGAGAGTCTTCCCCGTTCGTCCCGTTTGTCGGCCCGGTTTCCTCGCCGTCTTCTTTCTCAGACTCCGTGGCGCGGGTTTGAGAGGGGCTTTACTTAAACCGTCGCTACCGGGAGGTTTAGAGGAGTTGCCCGAATTTTTGGCGATCTGTTCTTCGAGCCGGAAGATATCCATCAAGAAAGGCACCAAGTCATCCTCTCCTTGACGGTATAGGGTTTTGGCTTGCTCTTCTGTCATTAGTCTCGTAGTAACTTTATCGCGGAAGGCGGGAACTACGCAATGCCTGAATAGTTGTTATACTCCTAACAACCCATCAGCCCGAGAGAGGAGCCGAGACGCGCCCCATGCGACCGCCGACAGGAACCGTTACCTTCCTATTCACCGACATCGAAGGCAGCACCCGCCTCTGGGAAACCTCACCGGGCGCGATGCGCGCCGCGCTGACGGCGCACGACCGCCTCGCCCGTGGCGCGATAGAGGGCGCGGGCGGGGTGATCTTCAAAACCATGGGCGACGCGTTCTGCGCCGCATTCGCGGTCGCGGGCGACGCGCTGACCGCCGCAGTGGCCGTGCAACGCGCCCTGTCGAGGGAAAGCCTCGTCGTCGGGGATGACGCGCTCCGGGTGCGTATCGCGGTCCATTCCGGCACCGCGACTTTCGAGGAGGGCGATTACCTGGGGCAACCGCTCAACCGCGTCGCCCGCATCGTCTCCGTCGCGCACGGCGGGCAGATCGTCGTCTCGCTCGCGACTAGGGAACTGTGCGGCGGCGACGCGATCCCTTCGGAAGTGACTCTGCAACCGCTCGGCTCGCACCGCCTGAAAGACTTGGCGCGGCCGGAGCCGCTGTTCCAAGCGTGCCACCCCGATCTGCCCGCCGCTTTCCCGCCGCTCCGTTCCCTGACGACGACGCCGAATAATCTGCCTGAGCAACTCACGTCGTTCATCGGGCGCGAGGCCGAACTCGCGCGGGTGCGCTCCCTGATCGCGGGCGGGCGGATGGTGACGCTGGTCGGATCGGGCGGGTGTGGCAAAACGCGGCTCTCGCTCCAGGCCGCCGCCGAGTGCTTGGGCGAGTACCCGGACGGCGTCTTTTTCGCGGAACTGGCACCAGTGACGGACGGGTCGCGGGTCGCGCAGACCGTCGCTGCCGCGGTCGGCGTCCGCGACGAAGGGAGGACGCCCCTGATCGAAACACTGACCCGCGCTATTACCGCCTGTCACCTGCTAATCGTCCTCGATAACTGCGAGCATCTGATAGGGGAGTGTGCCCGATTTACGGAGACGATATTACGCGCCTGCCCCCGCGTTACCATCCTCGCCTCGTCCCGCGAGTCGCTCGGGATCGGCGGCGAGGCCGTGTGCCGCGTGCCCAGCCTGTCGCTCCCCGAACCGGACGCGCCCGCGACCGCGCGGACGATCGGGCAGTATGAGGCGGTGCGCCTGTTCGTGGAACGCGCCTCCTCCGTGTGTCCGGGGTTCGCGGTGACTGACCAGAGCGCGGCGGCGGTGGCGCAAATCTGCTACCAGCTGGACGGCATCCCGCTCGCCATCGAGCTCGCGGCGGCGCGGGTGCGGACACTTTCGGTTTCCGAGATCGCGCCGCGCCTGAGCGACCGGTTCCGATTACTCACCGGCGGGAGCCGGACCGCTCTACGGCGGCAACAGACGTTGCGCGGGCTGATTGACTGGTCCTACGATCTGTTGGGTGAGGAGGAACGGCTATTACTCGCCCGCCTGTCGGTCTTCCCCGGCGGTTTCACCCTCGCGGCGTCGGAGACGGTCTGCGTCGGGGGAAGCCTCGACGCTTGGCGCGTGCTGGACGCACTGGGGTCTCTGGTGGACAAATCGCTCGTGCTCCGGGACGCGGGCGACGGCGAGGGCGGGCGGTACCGGCTGATCCAGACCGTGCGCGAATACGCCGCCGAGCGGCTCCGGGAGCGCGGCGGGGAGACCCCCATGCGGGAGCGTCACGCGGCCTATTACGCCGCGCTTGCCGCGCCCTGGGCGGAGCGGGCGGAGCGCGATTTGAACGTGATCGCGGTGTTGCCGCGCTACCTTCCGGAGCAGGAGCACATCCGCCACGCCCTCGCCCACCTGCGCGAGCGGCATGAGAGTGGGGACGGCGGGGCGACGGAAACTTTGCTCGCCCTGCTCCGGAACTATGTCTGCGTCTGGGGGTTTCTCGGCTACTACGCCGAGGCGGAGGCGTGGCTCCCGCTAGTCACGGCGGTCGCGGAGGCGGAAGCTGTAAGCGACGCCACGCGGGACGCGGCTGACGCGGTTCTGTCGCGCACGGGGTTTATGCACGAGACGCGGCGCGACGCGGCGGCGGCGGGCGCGGTCTATGAGACGTTGCTACGGCTCCGGGAACGCCGCTCCCACCAGTCGGAGGTCGCGCGGGCGCATCTCAAGATCGGCGACGTGGCGGGTATGGCCGGGCGTTTTGAGGAGGCACTCGCGCGGTATGAGCGGGGACTCGCGCTTCTGGAGACCGGGGACGACGTGCGTGGTGCCGTCTGGGCGATGGAGAAGCTCGCGTACCTGCATTTCCAGCTACAGAGTGACAACGCCGCCGCGCGACACTGGTTCGAGCGGGGCCTCGCGCTGTCCCCCGATTCGCCGATACTGCTGGATGGGCTAGGCATGGTGGCATCGTTCGAGAATGACTTCGATCGGGCGCGAGTGATGCACGAGCGTGCCCTCGCCGCGCGCCGCCTCGCGAATAACGATTCACAGATCGCGAACTCGCTCAACATGTGCGGAACCGCCGCGCGGGAGCGGGGCGACTTTCCCGAAGCACTGCGGTTACATGGCGAGGCACTGGCGATACAGAAGCCGTTCGCGCCGGGTTTCGCCTTCGCCCACTCTCTCGGCCTCCACGCGCTCGCCGCGCTAGGCGCGGGGGACACGGAAGCGGCGCGCGCCGCGCTGGGCGAGTCGCTCGCCGTCGCCCGCGCAACGGGCCACCGCGTACAGATCGTGACCGCGCTCTACCGGCTCGCGCAAGCCGCGATCCAGGACGGCACTCTCGACGAGGCGGGCCGACTGCTCGGGGAAGCATGGGAGGCGGTGGAGGCGGTGCGCGATAGCCGGGAGACGGCGCGGACACTGGCGCGCTTTGCTTACCTCGCGCGAGCACGGGGCGAGGAGGAGCGGGCGGCTCGCATACTCGGCGCGGCGGAGGGCTTGCGGCGCACCCCGCGCGAACGTCTGTTTTTGTACCGGCATGAGGAAGCGGCGCACGAGGCGGCGCGAATCGGGCTATGCGAATCACTCGGCGAGGTGCGTTTCGCGGCGGCGTTCGCGGCCGGGATTCCGCTCGGCAGGAGCGTGATCGGGTGAGGTCACGGTCTACCGCGAGGAGAACGGTCGCCGCGTAAAGCGGGCGAGTTCGCGCCCGAGTTCGTAGGCGTCTTCCTGATCCATCGTCCCTAGGTTCTCCGCTGTGCCGTCTTCGCGTTCGGCGAGCATCAACCAGACGATGTCGCGCCCAGCCTTCTGCCGCTTCGCGATGAAACGGACGAACGCGTCGAGCGGCGCGACCTTGCGCCACCCGCCGCGCAGAAGTGTGTTATTTCGCCTGTCGAGCACCCAGAGCGGCTCAAACCAGATCGTCAGAAGACCGCATACGAATAGAACCGCGGCCAGTGTCAGTTCGAGCGGGAGTGTCTGTCGAGTGAGAAGCGGACTCGCCATCGCGCCCAGAAACAGAAGGAATATCCACGCCGCGACTCCGAAAAGTGGCACGAAGATAAGCGTCCGTAGCCGCTTTTCCTCGGCGGGCCAGCGGATAATCAAACGCTCTCGTATTATAACGGCTTCATGCCAGGGCAAACGCACTAAATAGAACCTCCGAAAACTGTATGTCTAATGCGACACGTCCTCACGAATTATCCCCGAGCAGAGCTGCCGCGCCCTGCTCTAGTAGCGCATGGTACGCGCCTTCCGCGACCCCGCCCACATTGTCGAGCGTGGAACCGCTCCGTGTCCTTAGAATGGTCTTGCCATCGGGTGTCGCCGCCAGCGCGAACAGGTACAGAAATCGGTCGCTGCTGATCGCGTGCGCCGCCACCGGCGCGGTGCATCCGCCCCCCAAAAGTGATAGGAACCGCCGCTCACACGACACCTCGCGCCGCGTCGTCAGGTGGTCGCACGACTGCGCAAGGATCGTGATGATCTCCGGGTCGGCCGAGCGGCACTGCACCGTGATACACGCCTGTCCGACCTGCGGCAGACATAATTCCGGCTCAAGCGTTTCCGTGACGACCGACTCGCGCCCGAGCCGCGCCAGCCCCGCGAGCGCGAGTACCAGCGCGTCCGCGTCACCACGTTCCAGTTTCGCCAGCCGCGTGTCTACATTCCCCCGGATCGCGACGAAGCGCAGATCGGGGCGCGCCGCGAGTAGCTGCGCCTGCCGCCGCGCCGAACCGGTCGCGACCGTCGCCCCTTCCGGCAGAGCCGCGAGCGTCCCATACTTCGGCGCGATCAGCGCGTCGCGCGGGTCGCCCCGCTCGCAGAATGCCGCGAGCATCAGCCCCGGCGCGTCGGTCGAGGGCAGATCTTTCGCGCTATGCACCGCGCAATCAATGCGGTCTGCCGTCAGCGCGGCTTCGATCTCTTTCACAAACACTCCGGTACCGGCGACTTCGGAGAGCGGCACGTCCTGCCGCAAATCGCCCGCCGTCTTGATGACCATGGTTTCTACTTCGATGTGCGGGTAGCAGTCGGTAATTTTTTCCGCGACGTATCGCGCCTGCCATAAAGCGAGCGCGGAGCCGCGTGTGCCGAGGCGGAGACGAAATGAGGAGGGCATATCCTCTATTCTACCGCGTTGCGCGGGGCGCGTTTCGTCGGGGCAAACCCGCCCAGTACCCGACGTACCTTTCGCCTGATGGATAAGGGCACGCGCATTGTGCCACGAACCCGCCGGTTTTAAACATCGGGCGGGCTATTTGTTGTAAACCTTCGTCGGGGCGCGGGCGGTGAAGCCTAGGGCGGGCTGGATCCGCGTCGGGCGGCGAACCTCGTGTGTATTTCACCATTCGCCCCCGACTATCTACTGCCCCGGTCGCCGGGCTACCGCTTCGGTCGCGTCCGGTACCGCTCATACAACCGCCTCTGCCGCGTTTCGAGGTCAACCGGTTCGCCCCGGATAAACGCCGCCTTGACGACGCTGGTGATCTCCAACGGGTTGCCCGTGGTAATGATCAGCGTCGCGTCCTTGCCCGACTCCAGGCTACCGAGACGCGCCGCCTGCCCCGTGATCCGCGCGGGGAATAGCGTCACCGCTTTCAGCGCGGTGTCCAGATCCAGTCCATAAGAGGCCGCCATCGCCGCCTGCCAGGGCAGACGCCGGATGTTCGACGTGCCGTCCGACGTCAGGCAGAACTCCACGCCCGCCTTCGCCAGCTTCCCGGCTATCGTGAACGCGTCGTCGTACGGCGCGTCCGCCGCGCGGGGCAGAGACAGCACCGGTCGCAGGATCACCGGCACCTTCTCCCGCGCCAGAAGGTCGGCGCATTTGTCCGACTCCTGCCCGCCGACCAGGATCATGCGGAACTCGTTCGTCTTCACCCAGTCAACCGCCGCCCGGATGTCGCCTTCTTTGTCGGCGCGGATGTACACCGGCTTCGTCCCCGCGAGCACCGGGAGCATCGCCTCCCACTTCGTCTCGGTCTCTTTGAGTGTCCCCGAATCCTTCGCCATCCGGTATCGCTTCGCCGCCTCGACGAAATCGTTGAGCGGCTTCAACGCCTTTTCGATGCGCGTGTCTTTGCCGTCGGAGGTGTCGGCACCACCCCCCGCCGGCAACTGCCCGAAGAGCATCGCCCGTGAGTCAAGGGTCGCGCCCGAAACGAACGCGCCGGAACGTGCGGACGGCTCCGTGTCCTGCCCCTGTCCGCCCGCCGTGTCCTCGCAGCGGTGCGACGTTTCCCGGAAGCGGCGCGCCCCGGTGCGCGGGAACTGTAGGTACATCCCGAACGACGGGTCAATCGCCATCTCCTCCCACGTCCAGCCGTTTAGTGCCAGCACCGCCCCCTGTCCCGCGATAGTCCCGCCCGCGGGCGCGGACACCACCGATAACACGCCGTTCGCCCGCGCCTCGGGGAGCAGATCGGTGTCCGGGTTGACCGCGACCACCGCGCGTAGTTCCGGGTTAAAGTCGCCGATCTCCGTGTCGTCTATCGTTTCGCGCACCGAGTCAATCTCGCGCAAGCCGAGTTCCGTGTCCGCGTCGAACATGCCGGGGTATACATGTAGCCCCGCCGCGTCCGTAACTGTCGCATCGGTCGGGATTGGCACCGATTCCCTGGTCCCGACCGCGATAATTTTGCCGCCACGCATCAGCACCACGCCGCCGGGGATGTCCGGGCCTGTCAGCGGGTGGACCGTCGCGCCGACGATGGCGGCGACTTTACCGTCCGCCGCTGCATACCCGCTCGCGAAGGGAGCGGTGGCCGTTTTCGCGCCGATAGGAGCGGGAGACGGCGGAGCGGGAGCGGACGCGAGCGCGGACACCGCGCCGCCCACGATAGGCTTCTTCGCTTTCTCCGGCTTTTCCGCGTCCAGTAGCCGCTTCTTTTCCGCCTCCAGAGCGGGGCGCGCGGCGAGATCCGCCGCGCGGTCGAAGTAGAGTTTGCCGTCCACGAACGTTTTCTCGCAGATCGTCAGCGACGACAGCGGGTCGCCGCTCCAGACCACGAGGTCCGCGTCCTTCCCTTTTTCGAGCGAGCCGACATACGCGTCAATGCCGAGCTGCTTCGCCGGGTTGATCGTCACGAACCGGATTGCCTCCTGTGGCGTGAGGCCGCCCCAATGCACCGCCTTCGCCGCCTCCAGGTTCAGGCGACGCGCCAGTTCCGAGTCGTCGGAGTTGAACGATGTCACCACGCCGCGCTCGCTCATCAACGCCCCGTTGTACTGGATCGCGTCGCGTACTTCAAACTTGTAAGCCCACCAATCGCTGAATGTCGAGCCGCCCGCGCCGTGCTTCGCGATCTCGTCCGCGACCTTGTAGCCCTCCATCACATGCTGGAACGTCGCGATATGGAACCCGAACTCGTCCGCGACACGGATCATGGCTAGAATCTCGTCCTGCCGGTACGAGTGGCAATGCACCTTGCGCTTCCCCTCTAGCACCTCCACCAGCGCGTCCATACGCAGGTCGCGGCGCGGCGGGAGCGGCTGCTTGCCGTCCCGATACGCTTTTTCTTCACTCTGGTAGTTCCGCGCCAGCGTGAACGACTCGCGGATGACCCGCTCGACGCCCATGCGCGAGTAAGGGTAGCGCGGATTATCGTGGTCGAAGTTCGACTGCGTCGGATTCTCGCCGAGCGCGAACTTGATGCCCTTCGGCGCGGCGGCGAACACCAGCCCGTCCGCGTTCTGGCCCCACCGCCACTTCACGATCTGATTTTGTCCGCCAATCGCGTTCGCCGAACCGTGCAACAGGTTGGCGCAGGTCGTACCGCCCGCGAGTTGCCGGTAGATGTTGACGTCCTCGGGGTTGATCACGTCCTGGATGCGGCATTCGGCGGTCACGATGTTCGTGCCCTCATTCACCGCGTCCAGCGCGGTATGCGAGTGACAGTCAATGATACCGGGTGTAACGTGCTTGCCGCGCGCGTCCACCTCGGCGGTGCCGACGGGGACGCGTAAGCCGACCCCGACCGCCGCGATTTTGCCGTCTTTCACGTAAACGTCGGCTCCGGCCAGCACGCCGTCTTTCGCGACCGTCCAAACGGTCGCGCCGCGTAGCACGAACGCGGCGGCCATCGGGGGCGGGAGCGGCGGCACCAGCCCCCCGCTCACTGTCGGCGGCGCGGTCACCTCGTCGGTGTTCTTTTTCGGCGCGGTGCCCGGCTTCGGGCTGGCGTCCCTGCCCTCTAAAGCGGCTATCGCCTCGTCCACCGAGACGCCCTTCGGCAGGAAGGTGACGGCCTCCTCCGGCGAGTCGCGCAGGAACGACAACGCCTGGATGACCGACACGCCGGGCGGTAGCAGTTTCTTGATCTCGTCCAGCGTCAATGCGGGCTTTTCGGGTGTGGCTTCAACGTCTGGCTTGTCCGTCTTATCGGTTTTCGCGACAACGCCCGGTTTAGTGGCGGGCTCCCCGACCTCGGTCTTCTTGCCGTCCACGAACAGGTAGCGGATCTTCGTCTTCGCGGCCCACAGGTCGCCGTCGGTGATCAGGACGTTCCCGAGCGAGCCGACCGCGAGCGAGCCGATCTGCTTGTCAACGCCGAACAGTTTGGCGGCGGTCTGCGTTGCCGCCGTGGTCGCCGCGTCCGTGCTGAGTCCGGCGGCGATCATGCGGCGGATGTTGCGCCGGAAGTCGCCCACCGACTTCAGCCCGTCGGTGCCAAACGCGAACGGCACCCCTGCCGCCGCCAGTTTCGCGGCGGTGCGCGGCACGGTCGCCCGGTAGCGCAGTCCCTGCAAGGTGGACGGGTTGTCGTCCCCGTCCAGCACTTTGGGTGGCTCGGGCAGTGCCGCCGTTAGTAGCACGCTCGCGCCCGCCGCCTTCAACTCGTCCGCGACCGCCCCCGCCTCCTCGCCCCCTTCGATGATCGGCGTCAGGCCGAACTCGCGGGCGATCCGCAGGGCGCGGCGGATGGAGATCGCGGTGTCGGCGTGGATCACGAGCGGCTTCTGCTTGCGCACGACCGGGATCAGCGCGGCGACCGACGCCGAGAGCACCGGGCGCGGCTTCCCCGCCGGGTTTTTCGCGTAGTCGGCGCGGCGCATGTCAGCGTCTTGCGCGTCCAGCAACGCCTGGCGGAGCGCGGAGATCTTGCCCATCAGCGACTGCGGGTAGGCGTCCGCGCCGGTGGGCTTCGGGTTCGACCAGGACGCATGCATGGCGACGTCGGGTCGCACGAGTAGCGCGGAAACGTCGGCAGTTTCCGGCGCGAGCGACACGAACGCCGACGTCCCCGCGACCAGCCCGACGCCCGGGGCGACCAGTGCCGCGCCGAACCCGCTCTTGCGCAGAGCACCCCACGCCGCCGTGTCGGGCTTCAAGAGCGTCGCCGCGTCCATCTCGGCTCGGATCGTGGTGACCGGGTAGACCGCGCCCCGCTCTGGGGCTGAAGAGGTGGATGCGGCGGGCATGCCGTCGCTGGTGAACGCGTCCACCAGCGCGGGGTATACCGAGAGACCCGTGCCGTCAATCACCCGCGCGTCCGGCGGCGTCGCGACTTTGTTGCCGTCGCCGACCGCCATGATCAAGCCGCCCCGCAGGACGAGCGTTCCGTGCTCAATGATCTTGCCGGAGCCGGAGACGATGCGGGCGTTGGTGATGGCGAACGTGTTCGGGGCGGGCGCGAACGCGTTGCCGTTGAAGGTATCCGGGGCGCATAAGACCGGCGACGCGAGCGAGAACGATAAGGCGATGGCGACGGAGTACGCGCCGACGCGGGTATAAACGGGCTTCCAGGGCACGAAGCGGTTCCTTTCTTGGGGCAGTCCCGGCGACAAACGGTCGGGACGCCCGGTACGCGAACGGTCGGGATGAGATGAAACATCGGGCGAATCGGCGGGACAGGGAACGGAAAAGCAGATAGCGGCACCGACGGGAAACGTTGCGGGGGTTATTCGCCAGATGTGAGGGGATCTCCTGCAACGGCGCGCGGATTTTTCCGCGCGTCGGCACGCGGCGGAACCAAGTAGCGCGGGCAATGAACCCATCTCTAAGTCCACTTTCTACCGCGAGCGGTTCATTGTCCGCTCACCCCGCCCCAACGGACCGTGTACCCGAACCCGTGGCCATCCCCGACCCGCCTGCCGACGCGGGGCGAGACCCGCGTAGCCAATGCTATGGCACAATCGCCCTGTCAGGCGGCACCGGCGATTGCCCGCGCCCATGACTTTGTGATAAACTTCTCAAAGTACCCGCGTACGCCGGTTCGCCGCGTCCGGGGTATGATGACGGACAGGTTCTACACCGAAACGCGCATGGAAACGCAAACCACCCACTCCCTCCTTTCGTCCTACATCCCGGTCCTCGTCATGGGCGTGGTCGCGGTCGGCGTCTCCGCCGCGCTGGTCTTCCTGTCGCACCTGCTGGGACCCCGGCGGCCCTCGCCGCAGAAGGACGCGCCGTACGAGTGCGGCGTGACGCCTATCGGCTCGGCGCGGGAGCGGTTCCCGATCAAGTTCTACCTGGTCGCCATGCTGTTTATTATCTTCGACATCGAGACCGTGTTTCTGTACCCGTGGGCGGTGACGTTCCGCGCTAGCGGCTCGATGATGCTCTTCAACCTGTGCGAGATGGCGGTGTTTATCGCCATTCTGTTCGTGGGCTATTTTTACGTTTGGAAACGGGGTGCGTTCGAATGGGAGTAGCATTTTCGCAGGGTGAGACGGATCAGAGTTTCCTCACCGTGTCGCTGAACAAGCTCGTCAACTGGTCGCGGCGCAACTCGCTGTGGCCCGCGACGTTCGGGCTTGCCTGTTGCGCCATCGAGATGATGGCGAGCACTGATAGCCGGTTCGACCTCGCCCGGTTCGGCTCCGAGGCGTTCCGCGCCTCGCCTCGCCAGGCCGACCTGATGATCGTCTCCGGGCGCGTCTGCAAGAAGATGGCACCCGTATTGCGGCAGGTGTACGACCAGATGCCGGAGCCGAAGTGGGTGATCGCGATGGGCGACTGCGCCAGCAACGGCGGCGTGTTCAACAACTACGCCGTGGTGCAGGGCGTTGACCAGATCGTGCCGGTGGATATTTACGTGCCGGGTTGCCCGCCGTCCCCGGACGCGCTGATCTACGCGATCACGGAACTGCAACGCAAGATTGACCACGAGACGTTCGAGAAGTATGCGTAAATGATAGATACCGATGTACGCCTGGGCCTTTCTGGCTCCGACCTCGCCATCCGCGACCGCACGTTCAAGTCGGACGTGGCGCGGCTCGACGACTTCAACCTGAACCCGGACAACTCCAGCGAGTTCCGCCTGCTTGTAGAGTCGGGCTACGGCTCCGAGATTGTCGGCGCGAAGCGGTTCCGCGAGGAGGACTTCATCGTGGTGCGCAAGGCGCATATCGTGGACATACTCACGGTGCTACGTGACGACCCCACCACGCGCTACGACCTTGTGTCCGACATCTTCGGCTTGGATCTGCTCGGCTTCGAGCGCGAGCCGCGCTTTGAGGTGATCTACTCGCTCTACTCGCTGACGTACAAGCGGCGCATCATAATCAAGGCGCAGGTGGACGAGGACGAACCCGAGATAGAATCCGCCTCGCACATATGGCCCGCCGCGGATTGGGCGGAACGTGAGATTTTCGACATGTTTGGGATCACGTTTCTAGGGCATAATGACCTCCGACGCATCCTGATGCCGGACGACTGGGTGGGGCACCCCCTGCGCAAAGACTTCCCGCTCGGCGGCGAAGAGGTGGAGTTCTCGCACAACGTCCGCGACAAGGCGATTTTGAACTAGGCTACGACCCGGCGGCGTTCACGCGGTGGGCGGCGGTACCGCCCTTAGAATGAAACGATTATGGCGGCTTTAACTCAACTCGCGACCACGAAAAGCAACCTCCCGAAGGCCAACTCGGCACCGGCGGGCATCGAGATCGAACGATCCTACGACCCGGATACCGACGCGGAGACGATGACCATCAACATGGGGCCGTCGCACCCGTCCACGCACGGCGTGCTACGCCTCGTGCTCGAACTAGACGGCGAGACCGTGGTACGTTGCACGCCGCACATTGGCTACCTCCATACCGGCATCGAAAAGACGATGGAGAACCTGTCGTACTACAAGGCTCTCGTCTTAACCGACCGCGAGGACTACCTGTCCAACCTGTGCAACAACCTGGCGTACTCGCTCGCAGTCGAGAAACTGATGCAGGTCGAGATCCCCAAAAAGGCGCAGTACATGCGCGTGCTCTTGAACGAACTGGAGCGGATCGCCTCGCACTCGCTCTGGCTCGGGACGCACGCGCTGGACATCGGCGCGATGTCGGTCTTCTTTTACACCTGGCAGGACCGGGAGCGGGTGCTGGAAATAAAAGAGCATTTGTCCGGCGTCCGCACCAAAACGTCCTGGATCTGTCCCGGCGGATTGCGCGGCGACGCGCCCGCCGGTTGGCTACAGCGGGTGCGCGAGTTCATGGATTACTTCCCGGCGCGCATCGAGCTGTACGAAGGGCTACTAACCAATAACCCGATTTGGATCGAGAGGACGCGCGGCGTCGGGGTCATTTCGGCGAGTGACGCGATCGGTTTTGGCATGTCGGGGCCGTCCCTGCGGGCGTCGGGCGTCAACCACGACCTGCGCAAAGCCAACCCGTATTCGGCGTACGAGGAGTTTGCCTTCGACGTCGCGGTCGGGCAGGTCGGCGACGTTTATGACCGGTATCGCGTCCGCATGGAGGAGTTCCGACAGTCGCTCTATCTGTGCGAGCAGGCGTACGCGAAGGTCGTCTCGCTCGGAGACGCGCCGGTGCGCACGTCGGACCGCAAGATCGCGCCGCCCCCGCGCGCCGAACTCGACACGTCCATGGAATCGCTGATCCACCACTTCAAACTGTACACCGAGGGGTTCCACCCGCCGGTTGGGGAGGCCATCGGCGCGGTCGAAGGGCCGCGCGGGGAGAAGGCGTATTACATCGTGTCCGACGGCTCGAACAAGCCGTACCGGGTTAAAATCAAGGGACCCTCGTTCTATAATCTGCAAGCCCTGCCGAAAATGACCCAGGGGCGGATGGTCGCGGACGTCGTGGCGATGATCGGCTCGATTGACATCGTACTCGGCGACATTGACCGGTAAGGGGATGACATGCGCCACGTAATCGGGTTCGTCAACCAGATTCCGCTTCTGTCCTCAACGGGATCGGGACGGATACTGAGGTCGCTACTGAGCGAAGTGCCGAAGGATACCGGGTATGTCTGCGTGATGGCGGCTCACGATAACGCGCAGAAATGTCCGCCCGCGCCCGCTTACAACGAACATTTTCTCCCCGTCCGCCCGCACCTGGGGCGCATCGAGAGCACCCGATTCGGCAAATACTGCGATCTAATCGAGCCGTTTTCGGCGGGGACGTTCACGGAGCGGCTGGAGGCGGTCATGCGGGAACACCAGGTAACGGCGATACACGCGATCCCGCACGGGATGCACTTCGCGTATGCTAGCCGGGTCGCCCGGCGGATGGGGGTTCCCTTTTACCTGAACGTGCATGACGAATTGGCGTACAACCTTCACGGGAACCCGCGCCTCGCGGAGGCGGAGCGCGAACTGGAACAGGCGTGGCTTTCCGCGACGGGGCGGATCGTGATCAGTGATCAGATGGGCGAGGAGTATTGCCGCCGGTTCGGCCAGCGGGAGTATGTGATGGTGACCGACGGACTGGAAGAACCCCCGACCACGAAGCGTGCTCCGGTGAAGGACCGACTGTACGTCTACTTCATGGGCTCCCAACACCTGTCCTACGAGCCGAATTTTCGGGTGCTACTCGCGGCACTGGAGAAGATTAAAGCGGCGACCGGGATGGACGTCAAACTGATCTCGCGCGGCGGGTTGCAGCCGTCCCTCCGCGTACACCCGCTGGTCGAGACGCGCCCCTCCCGGCCAGAGAAGGAGATCGAGGGCGACTTCGAGGAGGCGGACGTTTTGTATCTCCCCCTGCCGACGCAACCCGAAAACGCGCCGTTCTACCGCTATAGTCTGTCCACGAAAATGGTGACGTACCTGGGGATCGGTGCCCCGATCCTGTACCACGGAACGGCGGACGCCGCCGCCGCGGTCGTTCTCGGGGATGCCGCCTTCCACTGCCATGACATGAACGCCGACTCCCTCGCGTCCGCGCTCATGGACACTCTGGAGCCACGTAAACGCGAGGCGGTCATCGAGAACGCGTTCGCGCTCGCCCACCGCCGGTTCATGGCGGGTGACAACCGGGCGGCTTTCTGGGATCTCGTGCGCGGCGGAACCGCGTCCCGGATTCATGCCCATGTCTAGCGTCACCGGAACCCCGGACGCGCCGGATACGGGTTCGATTCGGGATAAAGCGGTGCGTGGCGCGCGGGTGCTCGGGGTGCGCACCGTGGTCGCCATCCTCCTCCGACTCGTCAGTAGCCTTACTCTGGCCCGCTTTCTGAGTAGCCGAGATTTCGGCGTCTTCGGCGTCGTCAGCGGAGTGGTCGGGGTCGGGCTTTTCTTTTGTGAGTTTAGTCTGAACAACATCCTGATCTCGCAGAAAGAGGAGCCGAGCGCGGACGAAGCCGCGACCGTTTTCTGGATTCAGCAGAGCATCTCGTTCACGGCGGCCGCCATCGTCACCCTCCTCTCGAGCTGGATCCTCCACTTTTACAGGGTAGACAGTTCCGCGGCACCGATGCTCTGCGTCGGCATCGGCGTGCTGTTCCTGGTCACGTTACGGTCGGTTCCGATGGCAATGATGGAACGGCATCTCGATTTCGAGCCGCTCGCTCGGTCGGAGGTGGCGGAGAATGTGACGCAGATCGTGGTCGCGATCGCCCTCGCGCTGACCCACTTCGGGCCGTGGTCGCTCCTGCTGAGTGGGATCGCGGCCCGCACGGTCGGCATGGTCATCATCCGCTCGCGCTCGAAATGGTCGCTCACCGGACGCTTCCGCCTTCATATAGCCCGCGAACTAATGGGGCGGGCGTCACGCTACCAAATGAATTACGTGGTCACCACCGCGACATCGTT
>JAYUUO010000002.1:0-6610 GCA_043754515.1 Armatimonadota bacterium | reverse complement strand
TTGCTTCCTTGATTGCTTACTGCAAACAACCGAAAAAGCCTTCGCTAAACGGTTCTAAAATCGGCGACCTGATCTGCACTTAACCCGAACTCACGTTATTTAGGTTGCGCAAAGTCGGCGCGGAATTGGTGGATCATCTTGCCCTCATACAAGGGGAGACGACCGGGCGCGGGCGACGTGCGAAACAGGTGCGAATCGTTTGTCATGTCGAACTCGCGGTTGAGGATCAGTTGGAAGGTGCCGGGGACGGTTTCGCCGAGGCGCGGGAAGCGGGAGAACTTTTCGGCAATCGTGAAGTCGCGCTCGTCCTTCATCTCGGTTATTGAAAGCGAATCGGGACTCGCCGCTCGAATCCCTGCGACCGAGACATTTAACGCCCCGCGCCGGGGGAAACTTTGCAGTTCTTTAACGTCGTGGCGCATGAACGCGGTCGGAAACGCGGTCGTCACACCGCCCTTTTCCCAACTCAGCACCACGAACTTGAAGCGCGAGTCCACGTTCTCGAAGATCGTTTTGCGGTTCTCGAAGCAGAACAAGCCGGTGACGCGGGTTTCGGCGAACAGCATTTCGCGTAGCTGCTTCGTGCCGAGGTCGGTGTAGATCCCCGACGGGATCACGATGCCACAGTAGCCGCCGGGGCGCAAAAGGTTCTGGCACTGCTCGGTAAACAGTTTGTACAGGTTGATGTCGGTTCCGGCCTTCTTGCCGTTCACCAGGCTGATCTGGTTTTTGTACTGCGGCGCGGAGCGGAAGAAGGCGGAGACGTATGGGTACGCCGACAGGTAATCGAGATAGCACTTGCGCACGACCGCGTTTTGCAGGAACGTTCCTTTCGCCGTCTCGAAATCCTTGATAGTCATCTTATTTTTCGTGACCGTGCGCAGTTCCTTCTCAAGAGTGCGTTCCTGCGCCGCGAAGAACTCCTTATCCTGCGGCTTGAAGATCTCCCACGGGGGGTTGGTGATGATCGCGTCGAACCCGCCCTGCCCCATCAGCACGTCGCTGAACTCGTAGCCCCAGTGGAACGGCTGGAGCGCGGCGACATGTTCCAGGCGCACGGCAGATTTGAGTGGCTTGCCCTCCGCGTTCTTCGCGTCGTCCCAGGTCGCCGCTTCGTGCCGGATATTCAGCCCGGTAAACTGCGTCAGGAGGATGGCGTCGAGGCGTGCCTTCGCCGACTCGCGCAAATCGTCCACTGTTTGTCGCAGGGCATATACATCGTCGGTGAGCGCGGAGGCGGCTTTGTAGGCGGCGACGGCGCGGTTCTTCTGTGCAATGAGTTCGCCGAATGTCGGCTCGCCCAGCACGGCGGTTTTGTCGAAATCGTCGGCCTCCACGCGCAACAGCCCGACCAGCGAGTTGCCGGGGAGCAGGTTGAAGTCAATGTTCGGGAGCGGTTCGAGGTCGGCGATCTCTTTCGCCGACGCGATCAGCGACAGGAATAGGCGAAGCCGCGCGATCTCCACGGCCTCCGGGTTGAGGTCAACGCCGAACAGGTTGTTTTTGATGATCTCGCGCTTGATGAAGTAGGGCAGATTGCGATGCTCCTTCGCCCAGCCGCTCACCGTTTCGTAGAGTTTGGCGTACCGCCGCTCGTGCTTGTTCCATAGCACGGTTTGCACTACCTTGCCGTACACGTCCACGAGCGTCTTCATTGCCGCGACAAGAAACGCGCCCGACCCGCACGCCGGATCGAGCAGGGAGAGCGACGGCAACACGTCGTGGAGCAGGATGCGGCACAGGTCGGCGTCAAGGCGCGTGGACAGGTCGCCGAACGACTCGAAGACGCGCGACGGCATCGTGAACCGCGCGACCTTGTCCAGAATCAGCCGGTGAATCGTCTGCTCACACAGGTATTCGGTGATCTCTTCGCGCGTGTAGTACGCCCCGAACTCCTTCTGGTTGATGTACTTCTCGAAAATATAGCCGAGCGTCCCCGGACTCATCTCGTCGTCCTTGCCGCCGGGCGAGTCATCAAGGTTCCACGAATAGCGGGCGAAAAGACCCTTCGGCTCCGTGTCGGCAAGCAACTCCTCGAACGCCGCGTCGGGAATGGCGATGTCGGGGTTCTCGGTCTCGATGCGGTGCGGCAGGAACAAACCGCCGTTCAGGTACCGCACGTCGCCGATAAGTGCCTTGACTTCCTCCGTGCGGCTCGCCTCCGGCACGGCGAACCCGTCGAAAAATAGGGCGCGTAGGAACCCGGAATAGAACCGGTCCGCGCCCCGCGCCTTCGACGCCGCCAGCTTCTCCTGCAAGTAGCGATGACCGGGCAGGAAGTTCTTGCCTTGCAGGAAGTAGACAAACATTAAGCGGTTGAGTAGCACGGAGACGTACCAGCGGCGGTCGGAATCGTCGTCAATCCCCGACACATACTGGAGCAGAATCCGGTCGTGTACTTCCTGAAACTGCCCGAAGAACTTTTTGGTGACGGTCTCCACGTCCAGCGCGCCGCTCACCAGTCGGGCCACTTTCAGAAGCGGCACCTTCCCGTCGCTGTCGAGTTCGGAAATATCCACGAACATCCCGGCGAGTTTGGACAGGAACAGGTCCCCCGGCTGCTCCTTCACGAAGTGGTGGTCGCGCGGGAAGGTCTTCGCCCCGTCGCGCTTCACCCAGTACAGAAGGCTCTGCGTCCGCGTCGTGTCCAGAAAAATGATCACGTTCTCGTGGTAGGCTTTGCTAATCTCGCGATGAAGCAGCGCACACTCTCGGGCGTCCGGCAAACCACCGTCGCTC
The DNA here is from genome assembly GCA_043754515.1 of Armatimonadota bacterium. Lineage (GTDB taxonomy): Bacteria > Armatimonadota > Armatimonadia > Armatimonadales > Armatimonadaceae > JACMIU01. Next base: position 3,871 of record JAYUUO010000002.1, on the reverse strand, counting down.
GCCGTGACTTCCAGCACCATGACGCCTCCGAGTTCGGCTATCGGCAGTGCCGACGCCGACACATCGCCCGCCTGAACAGCAAGCGGCGTCCGCGCCGCCGGATGGGACCAGCCAAGCTCCTCAATGAAAACCGCGCTGAACTGAAAATCGCGCAGAAAGTCGCGGGTTCGTGAAACATTAAATGTGTTCGTCATAGTTTTTTTACCGACTCACCCCACCAGCCCCAACGAGCAAACAATCCGTGGCTCGCGCTCCGTCCCATCTTCATTCACCACGCACAGACGGTTGTCGCGCCGTAGCATCGTCACCGCGTCCGCCAGCATTTCGTCCGAAACGCCCGACTTGAGGTGCATGTTCAGCACGTCCTTCGCTGTCTGCGTCAGCGGGAAGCGGTACATCTCCTCCACGCACCGCCCGAGTTCCGCCGTGTCGAAGAGCGTATTCGCCACGGTACCCGCGTACCGCTTCATCCGCTCGTAGACTTTGAACCGTGCCCCGGACGCCGTTCCCAGTTGCCCGCCGACGTTGCGTTCGGGTGCCGCGATCAGTGCCACGCCTTTTTCCACCAGGTCGTGATGGTTAGATGCGCGGGGCACGGACGGCGTCAGGGCGTCGCACTCCGCCGCCTTCAGGATCGTGTACTGCGACTCGGTCACGCTGTCGCCGTGGCTGTCAATCCACGCCAGCGCGTCGCAATCGTCGCCCGTGCGCACGAACATCAGCGCGCCGCCGGGCTTGTCGGGTGTTCCCGTGTGTGCCTTCGAGGAGTAGACAACGCCGGGCAGGTCGCCCACCTTCTTTTTCAGCGACGGGTCGGCGTCGGTCGCGTTCTTCCAGACCTGGTAGGCGTAGGAGGCGAGATCCACCTCGGTGTCGAGTTCCTCGTCCAGCACGCCCCCTTTCTCGTTGTACAGATCGTGGAGCGACGCGGAAACGGTGTCGTCCTCGAAGAACGTTTCGTCCGTTCCCACGACCTCCGCGTTCTGCTCCAATCGCTCTTTCACGCGCCCGCGCAGCCGGATGATCTCCTCAACGCCGTCGGCGGGCAGGAACGAGTAGCACAGGATCTCCTCCGCCTTCTGCCCGATGCGGTCAACGCGCCCCGCCCGCTGGATCAGCCGGATGATCGCCCACGGCAGGTCGTAGTTCACGACCACGAACGAGTCTTGCAAGTTCTGCCCCTCGGAAAGCACATCGGTCGCGACCAGCACGCGCAGTTCGTCGTCGGCCTTCCCCGCGTTCGGGCGGTTATTCGAGACGGGGGAGAACCGTGCCGCCAGCGTCGTCGCGTTTGACCCGCCCGTCGCGCAGCCCACCCGCGTCACGCCCAGGCTTTCGAGTTGCCTCGCCACATACCGCGCCGTGTCCGCGAACTGCGTGAAGATCAGCACCTTGTCATGCGGGCGTTCGGCGTCAATGAGTTTGCGAAGGCGGAGCAGTTTCTGGTCTTTGCCCGCTTCCCATGTCGCGCACTTGTCGAGGACGCCGAGCAGTGCCCGCGCGTCCGACAACAGGTCGCCAAAAAGTTCGTGGGTGAACAGGCGCGACGGCAGCCAGCGGAAGCGCGTCTTGTACACCGTCGCGTACTGCGCGTACACCTCGCCGGCGCGGCGTCGGAAGTCGGCCTCCTTGCGGAGCGACCCGTCTGGCGTCTCCACGGGCACGCGGTTTTCGTCGTCGTTGTCCAGGCCCTCCTCCAGGTTAAGCGTACCCGTCTCCTCCTCGTCGTAGGCGGACGTGTCGAGAAGCTCCGCCGTCTGCGTCCCGATCGGGAGCGGTTTGCCGTGCTCGATGGCGTGCAGGAACAGGTAGTTGCGCAGGATATGCCGCTCGACCGAGAGCAGGAACGACGCGCCGGACGATTCGAGCCGCTTGAACAGGTTCGTGCGGCAGAACCCCATCAGCCGCTTCCCCGCCCGCCCCAGGTCTTTGAGTGCTTTCGCATCGGCACCGCTCGGGGCCGTTTCGAGGTCGGTTGATTCGTAGTTACCGAGACCGTATCGGGGCAGACAAAGCCCGTTGATCGTGTCCACCGTATCCTCGGCATAGAGCGACGCGAATTGGGCGTCGGACGCGAACGCCAGCGTTTTGGGGACGCGGGCGGGGAAGTAGGAGCGTTCGCCGTTCGGGAACAGCAGGTACTTGCGCCCCGTTTTGGGATCGTCTTTGGCGTAGTGCGTTTGAATAAAGGAGCGGGTTCGGCGCACCATATACAGGCGCATCAGTTCGCGCCAGTCGTCGGGGTGCTCCGACTTCTCGAACGCGGCGAGCGTGTTGGGCGCGCACTGGTGAAGACGCGCGAAATTGAGGTCGCCGAGGGTTCGGAGCATTTTCTCGGGGCGGACGCCGAGGTCTTTGTCCTCGGGCACGAACAGGCGCAACTGGCTGGAGAGATCAATGTACTTTTTGTTGTAGGGCGTCGCGGTTAGCAGGATACAACGGCTGTCGCAGGCCTCAACGTAGGCTTTGATCGCCTTGTAAATCTTGCCGTCGCGGTTACGGAAGTTATGCGACTCGTCTATGATCACGTATTTATACGGCTTCAGGTTTGGTAGCGTTCTGATCGCCTGCGATGTTGATAACACGGTGCCCCCCAAATCATACTCCGTGCGGTACTGCTCCCACATCTCCGTCAGGTTTTTGGGGCACAGAATCAGCGCGGTTCTCTCGTACCGCTCCTGAAACAGGCGGGCAAGCACGGTCGCGATCAGGGTTTTGCCGAGCCCGACCACGTCGCCGATCACCACCCCGCCCCGCTTCTCCACATGACGCGCCGCGATCTTGACGGCGGCGGCCTGGTAGTCGAACAACTTGTCGCCGAACATCGCGGGGACCGCATAGGCACTCACGCCCTGCCGCGCCTCTTCGGACAGGTGATAGGCCATTTTGAGGTAGATGTGGTAGGGCGGGATCGGCTCCGTCCGCGCCCACGACTCCTCGATCACCCGCACCAAATCGTCGCCGATGTCCAGACTCCAGCGGTCCGTCCAGCGATCCTCGAACCACTTCGCCAGTTTCGCCGCCGCGTCGCCGTCCAGCACATCAATGTTGAGTTCGCCCTGTCCCCGCAATCCGCTAAAGGTCAGGTTTGAGCTGCCCATGAAACCGATAACGGGGTTTACAGGATCGTTCGGGCGGTGGAGCAGGTACAGTTTCGCGTGCAGATTATGCCGCGCATATAGCCGCACCTGCACCTTGCCCGCCCGGATCTGCGCCGCGAGCCGCCGCAAGCCAAGCTCGTCCTCGTTGCTCTGGGTGCCCAGCGTCAGCTGGTCGCGGAACTCCAGCGCGAGTGCCCGCTTGAGCCGCGTCGCCGTCGCGTTGTCCACGCCGCCTGTGTCCTTCAGGAGCGACAGCGCCTCGCGCAGTTCGGCCTCGGGAGCCTTCTGCATCCCGACCAGGAGCCGGCAACAGTTCCCGTCGCCGCCCGCCCACGCGTCTATGTGTGCGTCAATCTTTCTCCAACCGCGCAGGTTGAAGTAGCCGACCGCGAAGTCGGCGCGGTCCGATAGCTTCAAAGCGTCTTCGAGAGCGGGGAGCAGGAACCGGGAGATGTTGTCGAATATTCGGGGCATAGGTTGTGTTCACAGACAGGAACGTAGTCACATCGGCGGAACGGCAACACGTCATTGTTAGGCCAAACAGTGGAGTAAAAGTAGTGCCGGGCAGAGAAGTTGCGAATCCACGAGGAAGTGTATCGCAATAAGCATGCCAGGCGGGAGAACGGGAGGGGGTTGTTTAGTTAACCCGAATCTTGAGTTGGCTTAGTAGTTCAGCAACCCCGCGTGACAGAAATTTAGGTGCAGTATCTTGAGCTTGACCGTGTTCCATAGTCCATGAAATGAGCGCGAATACACGCGGTCGATAAACC
>JAYUUO010000001.1:0-67291 GCA_043754515.1 Armatimonadota bacterium | reverse complement strand
CCCGGGAAATCGCCCGAAGCGGTTTCCCTGATCTGGCGCGGCTCTTGCGCAAGAGCCGCTGCTTCTCGCGATCTGGCGCGCAAGAGCCGCTGCTTCTCGCGATCTGGCGCGCAAGAGCCGCTGCTTCTCGCGCCGGATCGGGGCACTGTAGCGGGCGGTGGATCTGTTCGTGCTGGGCTGGAGCCGTCGGCAGCGGTTCCGGCGAGCCTACCCCAATCTACGGAGCAAACTCACCGATTTCATCACACAAATCTAGACAATCCCCCACCATACTGTGCGCGGCGATGTTATGACGTCGGTGCCCGATGATTCCTGATACGATTTTCGTCGCGGTTAACACTTCGTTCGCCTGTATAACCACTTTTTTATGCCCTCCCAGTGGGATATTGGTAGTTCGTTATGGCGATTTTTCTCGGGCGGGCACCTGCTCGTCGCGGATCATGCCCTCTTCATTTCAGGCCCGCTGGGGACGCGTCCGACATAAAAACAGAACCGGGTTTTCACACTTCGAGTATTTTTAGTAGGGAAGCATGGGAGGCGGCTCGATTGTTAAGGCCATAAGGTTCAATCTCAGCTCCTCATAAGATGTAAATCCGCCTCTTAAAACTCATTCTGCGGCGGAATCGCTATCTGTAAATCGCGCGACAAAGTGCCCTTTGAGATAGATTCTGAGCTTCCTACAATGGCTCGATTTTTTGTTGATGTGAGTCCGGGATAAGCGGAGAGTGAAGTCGATAATTTCGCTCTCCGCTTATCCCGGACTCACGTTAATTAATTGCTATAATCGCACGGGGCCTGGAGTTTCATAGATAATTGGCGCTGGCACTCCTCGGCTAGTTCGGGACAGGTGCCCGCGATAGCGGCATAAACGCGTCGGTTGATCTCCGCGTAGGCTGCCGCCACCCCAACCCTGCCTGCTATCCTCGCGAGTTCCACCTCATACGGGGTAAGGCAATGGCGCAGATAGTTCACCGTTATCCGTGCCAGAAACTCTGGTTTACTCTGGGAAGTCGCGCCGTTATAGTCACAATCCCTAGGGTTTCCCAGACACGGGTATGACCGTTGTCTGCGCTCGTTGTAGTGGGCGCAGGCGCGTTCCGTTAGCGAGTCTATCGAGAGCCCCGGATCATAAACCTCCAGCACGCCCAGTTGGGCGAGCAGGTTTGCCCTCTTGGTTGCGGCAGCTTTTACGGCACTAGCCCGTCGCCGCTCAGTGCGCCGGCACCCCTCAACCCACTCAGGGCAGGCCTCTGACTGCTCGACCCTGTGGAGGAGATACAACCGCATAGGGGGCGCGTTGCGGTAGTGCGGGTTCTGCTTGGTCACGTCGGCTTCCCCGAGATGCTCGCGGATGGTGGTGTCAGACCACCCGCGTCCACGCAAATCGGTCAGAGTGAAATATAATGTCTTTTCGTCGTGCATTTTGTCTTTCCTTCTACGGGTGAGCTGATCGCCCCCCCACATTTTATATGTCCTGCCACTTCACGCGTCTTTGAACCCGGGGTACTGAAATTTCAACGATTATTTTCGAAGACTATAATGGTCTCATAATTTAAGACAGTTTTTCGGGCTATTCTAAGGAAGGATAGACCCATGAGAAAACAACACACAGCCGCTTTCAAAGCAAAAATCGTTCTCGAAACCCTACGCGAAACAAAGACGCTGGCGCAAGTCGTATTCGGAACGAATACGAGAGTCGCCGCCGAAAACCAGATACACCCGACGCTCCTCTCGAAATGGAGAACCGAGGGCAGGAAAAGTTGCCCCGCAACTTTGTCCGACTGAGCGCGTTCCCCGATCTGTTCGAGCGCGGCGCGAAGAACGCCGAAAAAAGCGACGCTCAAGAACAAAGAATCGAACAACTCTATCAAGAAGTCGGCCTGTTGACTTTACAAGTCAACTGGTTGAAAAGAAAATCGGGTCTCGAACCTGACGCGATCTGAACGCTTCGTTCTGGTGGAACGGAGCGCGGACAGTTCGCTTTCTCTGTCGGTTCAGTCCGATTTGCTGGGGTTGTCGCGGTCAAGCCTGTATAGCGAGCCGCGTCCTGCCCGCGCCCGCGAATTGTCGGTAAAGCGGCGGTTAGACGAGTGCGCGTAAATGGCTGAGCCATTTCGCTGGGTACACCGAGCATCCGTTTTTTGGTTCTCGAAAAGTGGAGATAATCCTTGAAAACGAGGGGTACGTCATCGGTCGGCACACTCAGCAAAATGGCGGAGCCATTTGTGCGCATCCGCCGTTACAGACACGAAATGGGTCTCGAGACGCTGTATCCTAAGCCGAACCTGTCGAACCGGACAAACCGCGGCGGTTTTCCTGAGCGGCGCACGGTCAAGATCATAAAGTGTTTTCGTATCTGCTACGCGGTCTTTTAATCGAACGCCCGAATCAGGTCTGGGGTCAGGCAGAACGCAGTTCTTGCCGAGTGGATATAAGTACCCAATCCGAAATACATGACATTTAGAGCCACCGTTATTTGATGGGGCTTCCTCTGAAAAACACCGGCGACGGGTAAATCCTAAATGTCATGTATTTTGGCACACGCACTTACGCGAATAAACCATTCTATCTCGCGGACGTCAAAATGGGCGAGCATGTATTCGCCGGTGAACTCCGCTTCCGGCTGGCGAAGGAGAATCCGGAAACCACCCGCAAGACCGACTCGCCGCCGAACGGCAACTTCCTGAACACCGACGTTTGGGAGTGCGACTTCTCGGCGTTCCGTAAGCCGGGCACGTTCGTGATCGCCGTCGAAGGCGTCGGTTGCTCGTTCCCATTTCGGCTCGGTGCCGACGTTTACCACCCCGCCTTCCGCACAGTGGCGCGGGGCCTGTACCACAACCGCTCCGGGATCGCGCTAACCAAGCCGTACACCGGGTTCGAGCGGCCCACGCCGCATAATCCGAACCTGACGCCGGGGTTCGCGGGGAAGTTTCGATACACCCGTGTCCGGTGGCAGGAATGGGGTAGCGAAGGCGGCACGCGAAGAAACTGATGGCCGACTCGCCCGGCACGCTCCAGAGCGCATGGGGCTGGTACCAGGACGCGGGCGATTGGGATAGTTACTACACCCATCTAAAAGTCGCGCAGGAGTTGCTAACGGTCTACAGCATGACCCCGGCTAAGTTCGCCGACGGGGAGCTGAACATCCCCGAGTCCGGGAACGGCGTGCTGGACATTCTTGACGAAGCCGCGTGGCTCCCCCGCTTCTGCTACCGATTGCGCGCGGAATTGAAAGCGAAGGACTGGGGCACCGGCGGCATCGGGTTGCGCGTTGCAGGCGACGCATTCGGAACCGACGAGGGCACGCTACTAGACGGCACCAAAGCCGGGCGCGGCTCGTGGGAAGACACGGACCGTATATGGATGGTCTCGGGCGAGGACCCGTGGTCAAGCTACCGCTACGCCGGGGTAGCGGCGAGTCTCGCCTATGCCCTGCGTCAGGCCAGCGTGAAGCCAGATGCGCAAGGGGTAGACTGGGCGAAGGAGGCCCGTGAGTCGTATGCGTGGGCGCGGGCGAACACCCGTCCCGGCGATGAGAACAACACGTCCGAGAGTCTGCGCGAGCCGCGCGCCTATGCCGCCGCCGCGCTATTCCGACTGACCGGCGATAAATCGTTCGAGAAACAGTTCGCCGCTGATACCGGCGACGTCAAGGCGGACACGGTACTACGCGGCGACGCGCGGTACGGGCCGTTCGTTTACGCGCTGGGCGGGGGCGACGGGGAGAAGCAACGCGACCCGGCTTTAGTGGCGCGGATGTGCGCCGCCGTGTTGCGCACGGCGGACGAAACGCTGATCGCGACATCAGCGAAGCGCGCCCTGCGCTGGGGAGGGACTTCGGGTTCCCGATGCTGGTTGGGCAACAGACCACGCCGATCGTGTTGGAGGGCGCGGTTGGCTACACTCTGACGCGGGCGACCGAGCCGGAACGCGCCCGCGCTTATCTGGCCGCGCTCTACACCACCTGCGACTATTTCCTCGGCACCAATACGCTAAACCAGACGTGGGTGACGGGACTAGGCCCCCGCTACCCGACGCGAGTGTTCCACATGGACGCCTGGTATAACGGCAAGGGCCGCCCCCACCCCGGCGTCATCCCGTATGGGCCGTGGCTCAAGCAGAAGGACACGGGAGTCGGTCCCTGGGATTCCGATTGGGCGAATCCGACCGCGTACCCCGCTATAGACGCGTGGCCTGGTAACGAGCGGTGGTTCAATAACCGGTGTTCGCCGCTGTCTAGCGAGTTCACGATACATCAAAATACCGGGCCGGCCGCGGCGATCTTCGGCTTCCTGTGCGCGGATCGCGCTCCGGTCAAGCCAGCCCTTGCGCTAAAAAGCCGCCGTCTACCGCGAGCGTCTGACCGGTAATATGCCGCGCCGCCGGTAGGCACAGGAACGCCGCCGCGCCCGCGACATCCTCAGGCTCGGCGATGCGCCGGAGCGGCGTGACGGCGAGCACCTTTTCGCGAAAGCCGGGCGTCGCGTCCAGTCGCGGCGCGGCGAGCGGGGTGCGCGTGTACCACGGGTTGACGGCGTTCACGCGGATGCCTTCCGCGCCCCACTCTACGGCCAGATACCGCGCCATCTGGTCGAGCGCGGCTTTCGACAGCGCGTAGGGAAGTCCGGACAGCACCGCGACTGTCCCGGCGACGGAGCCGACCAGCACGATGGAACTTTGTCCGGCGGCGACGAGGCGCGAGTACGCGGCCCGACACAGATGGAACGCGCCGTCGAGGTTGGTGCCCAGAATATGTCTATACTCCTCGGCGGAGTATTCGTTCGTCGTTTTGCGGATGTTAGTGCCGACGTTGCTGACGAGGATATCGAGCGCGTCGCCCGCGACGGCACCGACCGCGATAGCCGCGCCCTCCGGCGTGGATAGGTCGGCGACGATGCCGCGCGCGTTAAGCCCCTCCCCGCGCCACTCCCCGACGCGGGCGAGCACATCGGCTTCGGTGCGGGCGGCGATAGTCACGGTCGCGCCGAGCCGGAGCAGTTCGTCCGCGATGGCGTAGCCGATGCCCTTCGTCCCGCCCGTTACCAGAGCCTGTTTACCAATCAAAGTCCAACGTTCGTTCGTCATTTCGCTCTTTTCTGTCCTCTGCCCACCCAGAGGATGTCCGGCGTCAACCCTGTGTCACATCGTTGTTAAGGGTTACTCTATGGTAACGCAAATCAGCAACGATGTTGTCGAGAGAAACCCCCTCCAATATTTCGCCGTCGAGCGGATAATACCCTCCGGAAGCTGATAACTCCACCGTGTCAAAAGGAAAATCAAGACCATTGATGGGAATGGCCTCGCTGTGTGTGCTGATGTGGAATGGGGTGAGGTCGCGGGGAAAGCGCGTCAACGTGAAGCTCAAACAGGGTGGCGCGGTGTCCTCCAGCAGTTCGTCCTCAATGTCGCTGACCGCTCGCCCATCCGTCTCTTCAAAGGGAAAGTGGTTACTCATCACCGCGAGGATCCTCCTCCCCCCGACCGCGAAAAAATAAAGGTTCTCGCCCGTATCCTCGTCCGCTTCTATCGCGCTCACGCCTGTCGCCTCGACCCGCAACACCTCCATCGTGCGATTCGTAACAATGGCTGCCCATTTAGCGACGTCGCTCTTGTATGTCCCCCGCGCGAAGACCTGTTTCCAGAACCAACCGCAATCTCTGCGTGTCAACACGGTAAGTCTATCGGTAGCAAAGCGAGCCTCCACATCGGACATAGCACGCTCGGTGGTATGTATCATCTCCAGCTACCGTCGCGGCGCGGTCACGGCGCGACGCGGTCGCTCGCTGAGCTTGCCGACGGCGGGCGCGGGCACAGGCGGCGGCGTCTTCTCCGAAATGGCCTTCGCCAGGATCTCGACCATATCCTCAACCTGTCGAAGCACCTGCGCCGACTGAATGGCGAGCGACACGCGCCCTTCGTTGAACGTCCCCCCTTGCGCTTTGAATGCCTGCGTCAGTGGACGGAGCGTTTGATAAGGCAACTTGGTCTCCTTGTTAAACAGGATCGCGATCGTAGTCCCTTCCGTGGTGACGCTTTCGATCCCTACCTCTTTACAGCGCAGGCGCAGACGCAGGAGTGAGAGCAGGTTCCAGACGGGTTGCGGTGGGTCGCCAAACCGGTCCTCGAACTCCTCCTGCAACCGCCCGACGTCCTCTTTCGCCCGCACCGCCGCGAGTTTTTTGTACATGAGGATGCGTTGCGCCTCGCCGGGCACGTACTTCTCCGGGATGCTCGCGGCGACCGGCAGATCGGCGGCCGGGAGAGGCTCCTCTTTTTGCGTCGGCACCTTCCCCTTCATCTCGTTGATTGCCTCCTCCAGCAGTTGCGTATAAAGGTCGAAGCCGACCGACGCAACGGTGCCCGACTGCTCCGCGCCGAGGATGTTGCCCGCGCCGCGAAGTTCCAGGTCGCGGAGCGCGATCTTGTAGCCGGAGCCGAGGTCGGAAAACTCGCGGAGCGCGCTGAGCCGCTGTTCCGCGACCGTGGAAAGCGACTTCAATTTGCGGTTCATCAGGTAGCAGTAGCCCTGTCGGCGCGACCGACCGACCCGCCCGCGCAGCTGGTACAACTGCGACAGGCCGAGTTTATCCGCGTTATCAATCATGATCGTGTTCACATTCGGCACGTCGAGACCCGACTCAACAATGGTGGTGCAGACGAGACAGTCAAATTTATGCTCGTAAAACTCCAGCATCGTTTCTTCCAACTCGTCCTCGCCCATCTGCCCGTGCGCGACCCGGAACCGGCAGGCTGGCAGAATCTTCTCCAGCTTACTCGCGGTGTGATAGATGCTGTCCACGCGGTTATGCAGGAAGAACGCCTGCCCTCCCCGATCCAGTTCCGCCTGAAGCGCGTCGCGCACCAACTCGTCGTCGTAATCCTTGATGAACGTCTTGACCGGCATCCGCCCTTCCGGCGGGTCGTTGATCAGTGACATGTCGCGGATACCCGACAGCGACATTTGCAGGGTGCGTGGGATCGGGGTCGCGGACATGGCGAGTACGTCCACCGTCTGGCGGATCTGCTTCAACCGCTCTTTGTGCGTGACGCCGAACCGTTGCTCCTCGTCCACGATCACCAGCCCGAGATCCTTCCACACGATGTCCTTAGATAAGAGGCGGTGGGTCCCGATGACTATGTCAACCGCGCCGATTTTAATCGCCTCGGCGGTCTTGGCTAACTCCTTCGACGAGCGGAAGCGCGACATCATGTCCACTGTCATCGGGAACGCCGAGAGTCGTTCACTGAACACGCTGAGATGTTGCGCCGCCAGCACCGTTGTAGGGCACAAAACCGCCACCTGCCGCCCCTCACTCGCGACCTTGAATGCGGCACGCACCGCGACCTCAGTCTTGCCATAGCCGACATCGCCGCAGATCAGGCGGTCCATCGGACGCGGCGACTCAAGATCCCGCTTGACGTCCTCAATGGCGGCTAACTGATCGGGAGTTTCGGTGTATGGGAACGCATCCTCCATCTCGTTCTGCCATGGCGTATCCGCGCCGTAGGAGTAGCCCTCTTGCGACGAACGCGCGGCGTACAGAATGATAAGATCCTGTGCTATTTCCTTAACCTGCTTTTTGGCACGGCTCTTGGCACGTTCCCAGTCGTTCCCGCCTAATTTGCTGACATTGGGTGCCGCGCCCTCGGAGCCGATGTACTTCTGGACACGGTCCACCTGATCGGACGGCACGAAAAGTTTGTCGCCGCCCTCGTAGGCGATCTCCATGTACTCGCGATCCGCGCCCTGTACCGTCATCCGTGTAAGGCCGGTGAACTGACCTATCCCGTGCTGAATATGAACCACGAAGTCGCCGGTTTTCAGCTCCAGTAGCGACGTGATACGCATCCCGTCGCGGAACTCGCGCTTGCGCTTCTTCTGCGCCTCGATTCGCTCGCCTGTGGTGCCGAAAATCTCCGTGTCGGTCAGAACGACGAGTCGGCCGTCTGTCAGGCGGAAACCGGAGCGGAGCATACCGTCCACCAGCGCAATTCCGGCCGCCGTTCGCAGACCGAACACGGGTGACTCCCCGAGTTCGCGTTCGGTGAGTACGCCGCGAACGCGCGGTGCCTGCACTGACACGACCACCACGCGGGCGTTCATCTTGGTCTTATAAGTGCGAAGGGCATCGCCGAGCAGGGCGGGCTTACCGGCGAAACTTTCGGCGGGCGCGGCGTCGGTGTGGAAATGCGCGTCGTGGGAGAGCCACGACACGGATCGCGCGAGGAGCGAGAACGAAAGCGATTGACGATTCTCGGTCAATTTCGCGCCCGCTTCGGTGAAATCGAGGCACAGCGGCTCGGGCAGTAAAATAATTTCCGCGCGACTAGCGCGGTTGGCAAGATTCTTGCGTACCACGCTGATGTCGCGTTCCGCGTGCGACTCCATCTGCGCGGGCTCGTCCAACACAACGAGCGCGTCGCCCGCAAGGTAGTCGAGGGCGCACACCGCGTCCGGATGCAGGAGCGAAATATACCGCTCGACGCCGGGGAAGTAGACGGCTTGCGAGAGTTTAACGGCGTCGTCTTCGACGGCGTCGCGCAGTTTGTCCAAATGCGCGACGTCGGCACCGTCTTTACGCGACACGGCGAGCTGTTTCTCCAGACGCTTACGTAGAGCGGCGGGCGCGGACGCCATCGTGTCGCGGGTGTAAGTCACTTCGTGGGCGGCGGGCACGACTACGGCGGTCTGCTTGCCATCGGAACGCTGGGTTTCGCGGTCGAAGGGGCGGATCGTCTCGATCTCGTCACCGAACAGGTCTATGCGGATCGGCTTCAGGGAGTCCGCCGGGAAGACGTCAAGGATGTCGCCACGGCGGGCGAACGTGCCGGGCACGGAGACCTGATCCTCGCGTACGTACCCGAACGCGCCGAGGCGCGCGGAGAGCACGTCGAGGCTGACGGAATCGCCAACGGACAAGGTCATACGTCGGTTTTTGAGCACCGAAGGCGGGGGGGTCTTCTGTATCAGCGCGGTGATGGAAGTCACGAGGTGCGACGAGTCGCTATCGGCGAGGCCCGCGAGGGCGGCCACCCGCTGACCGGCGCGGGAAACGTCCCGCCCGCCCTCTTCGTCATCGAGCACGAGCGCGAGCGACGATGGCAGCAGGCGCACCGGGAGCGAGTCATCCGGGAGGAAGCGGCGCAAATCCTCGGCGAGACGGATCGCTTGTTCGTCGGAGTAGGTAACGATCACGAGCGGGCGACCCAAGTCGCCCTGCAACCGCGCCAGTAAAAAGCCCTTCGCGGCGACGGGCACGCCCTCCAGAAGCGGGGCGCGTCGTTTGCGACGACCGAGTGCCTCCGAGACGGCTGTGAGCGGCTCATAGCCGTCGAGTAGCGGTAAAAGTTGCGATAGGTTCATGTAGAGTTCGGGTTAACACACAATTGTTTGACGGACCGCGCGATATTTCGTTACACGCGCGGGCGCGAATGACCGACAAACAACTACGGGCGTCTGGGCGACGCGGGGTACCCGCGACGCCGACGCCATGCGGGTTATACCCGTTTCGGAGGAAAGGCGCAAACCCGCCCCCTTGACAAATTAATAACTTTAACGATAATACGAAACGGATAAGCAGCGAACGCATGACCACGCCACCCTCCCTGGATAAGCCGCGCATCGGCGGCATCCCGACTACGAAGAAAGACACCCCGACGAAGGCGGTGTCTGAATCTACCGTGTCTTTGCCCGGTGTGTCGCCCGCGACGAACCGTGCCCCGCGATTGACCCGCGCGGGCTTGATCGGCACGGGAGCGTCATTCATCACTCTGGTCGGATTATCCTTCGTTCCCGCCCCTCGCGCACCCGTTCCTCCCCTCCGCCCCTCCGCCCCCCCTGCCAAGAAGCCTATCAAAGTGGTGGTCAACCCCGCGCCTATCGCCCCGGACTTGACGCCATTTAAGGCGATTCTGGCTCTGCTCGGGCTGGGTTCGCTCGGACTGGTGAGCGCGGGAATCAGCCACGGATTGCGGGACGGATTACGCAAGGAGAAAGAGTTCGCGCTCGCGTTCCAATCCGAGGAACGGGGCCGCGCGAAACTGAACGTCGCGCACCAGCAACTCGAAGCGCATCTAGTGTCGCGCGAGACGGAACTAGTCGAGACTAAAAACGCGCTGGAAAATCAGGTGCGCCAGATGCAACGCACGCTGGCGAAGGCGACGCGGCTGGAATCCGCCGTGGAGTCCACCAACGACGTGATAATGCTCTATGAGGCTCCGATGCATCTCGGTCAGACGATGCGCCTGATTTATGTCAACCCCGCCTTCGAGCGCATGACTGGCTACACCCGCGAGGAGTTGGCGCAACGGTCGCCGAAAATGTTGCAAGGCCACCGCACGGATCCCGAAGTCGCCGCCTTCCTTCAGGCGAAGTTGTACGCCTTCCAGCCCGCGCGCGTCGAACTGCTCAACTACAAAAAGAATGGCACCGAGTTCTGGGTGGAGCTTAACATCCAGCCGATCTACGACGCGAATGGTTTACCCGGCGGATGGATGTCGGTGCAACGCGATATCACGGAGCAGAAGTCGGCCACGGAGCGGATAGCGCATCAGGCGACGCACGACGCGCTCACCGGCTTGCCGAACCGCACGCTTTTCGAGCGGCGCCTCGCGGACGCCATCCGCGCCGCGCAGATCACCGAAGGCCAGGTCGGTATTCTGTTCTTCGATCTCGACCGTTTCAAACAGATAAACGATACGCTGGGGCACCCGGTCGGTGACAAACTCCTACAGGGAGTGGCGAAGCGGCTCGGCGAGCGACTACGCGGCGGTGACACCGTGGCCCGCATGGGCGGGGACGAGTTCACTATCCTGTTGCCGGACATTTCCGGGCAGGAGATCGCGGAGGAGACGGCGCGTCTGCTACTAGAGACGATGGACGAGCCGTTCGATATTGACGGGCAGGAACTGTTCGTGACGGCGAGCATCGGGCTTTCGCTCGCGCCGCGCGACGGCGTGGATTCGGCGGCACTGCTTAAAAACGCGGACACGGCGATGTACCGCGCCAAAGAAGGGGGGCGCGACTCGTACCGGGTATACACGCAGGCGATGAACGCCCGCGCAAAGGACCGCCTCGAACTCGAGAACCAGTTGCGCAAGGCTCTTGACAGGAACGAACTATATCTTCTGTACCAGCCGCAGGTAGATCTTGCCACGGGAACCATCTATGGCGTCGAGGCCCTGATACGGTGGGATTCGCCCACGCTCGGGCGCATTTCCCCCGTGCAGTTTATTCCGCTCGCCGAGGAGACGGGCCTCATCATCCCCATCGGCGATTTCGTTCTGCGCGAGGCGGTGGCGCAGGCGGCGCGCTGGGTCGAGGCCGGTGCTCCGCTCCGCGTTTCGGTCAACCTGTCCGGTCGGCAGTTCGACCAAAATTGGATAGTGGAACTGATCAAGGAGGTGCTACGCGAGGCCGACCTGCCCGCCGAGTACCTCGACATCGAAATGACGGAGGGGATGCTCGTCAAGGGGGATAACGTGAAGCAGCGACTTAAAGACCTGAAGGCACTCGGGGTGAGGCTTTCGATTGACGACTTCGGCACCGGCTACTCGTCTCTCTCCTACCTGCGCACCTTCCCGCTCGACGTGCTGAAGATTGACCGTTCGTTCGTGACGCCCATCGGCGAGGACCCGAAGGGCGAGGCGATGGTGCGCGCCCTAGTGGAACTCGGGCACGCCTGCGAAATGGAAGTGATCGCGGAGGGGGTGGAAACCGAGGCGCAACGCGACACGCTCCGTGCGCTCGGCTGCGACGCGATGCAGGGCTACCTGGTGTCGCAACCGACCTCCGCCCGCGAGATAGACCTGCTCGTGCGCAAGACCGCCGCCGCGAGGATTCTGGTGCCCGACAAAACGCAGTTGCGCCTCGTGGAGTAGATGGCGTCAGCGCGGAAGAGTGGGAATCAACGCCGCGCCGCCCGCGCCCGCCGCTGGTGATTATTGAACGTTTATGCGACCGCCGATCCTGACGCCGATGACGATACAGTGGGTGAGCGGTGATCGTCGTAAGCTAGTTGGTGTAAAAGGGTGAAGCATGGGCAAACAAACGGATAAGTTAATCGCATTCGGGTGGTATGGTGGCAAATACAGCCATCTAGATTCGTTGCTACCTCTGTTGCCTGCGGCGGGTCACTTCTGCGACGTGTTCGGCGGGTAGGTAGCTGTGCTGATCAACCGCGTTCCCGCGCCGGTAGAAAAATACAACGACCTCGACAGCGAGGTGGTGAACCTCTTCGCGGTGCTCCGTGACCAAAAATCCGCTCTGATCGAGGCGATAGGATTAACGTCCTTCTCGCGCGAAGAACTCGCCAGCGCCTGCGGTGGTACCGAAGGGGTTTCCGAGATCGAGCAGGCGCGGCGCTTCTTCGTCCGCGCCCGTCAAGTGCGTACGGGCCTCGCGCAAACCGCTAGCGCGGGCAGGTGGGCGCATTGCAAACTGACGAGTCGGGCGGGGATGGCGGGCGCGGTGTCCCGCTGGCTGGGTAGCGTTGAAGATCTTTCCTTGATCGCGCAACGGTTACTCCAGGTGCAGATCGAGAATGCTCCTGCATTGGATGTGATCGCCCGCTATGACAGCAAAGCCTACGCGCACGAAATGACGGATAGAGACCATCGCGTTCTGGCGGAGCGGCTAACGTCATGTCGAGGGCAAAGTCGCACTGTCCGGCTACCACGGACCGCTATACGACGAGTTGTACGAAGGCTGACACTGGTCGAGGCACAGGCGAAAATGTGCCACAGCGTGAAACAGGAGCGGACGGAAGTTCTGTGGCTAAATTATGCACCGCGTGGCCTTCAAGTACGCGGAACGATGCCCAATTTCGAGGAAGTTGTAGCCAACGAGGAGACCCATGTCAACACCCCAGGAAATACTCGCCGACGCGTTGCGACGCGTGGAAGCGTTGCGATAGGCGGAGCAACCCTCCCCTTTTCTTTCTGATCCCGTCAGCCTCGCGGATGCCGAGCTTATAAGCCGCAACCTCCAGAACCGCTCGGGGGTGCGGTTGGTACCCTCGTGCGCCCTGGCCAAAGCGCACCGCCCTCAAGTCGACGTACGCAAGCCGTATACCGAAATCGGTGGTGAGGATGCCTTCTCCGGTCGTACCTATGACGAAAATTATTTAGCCCGCTTCTTGACAGATAACCGTCTTCCCGTGAATGAAACGACCGCGTTTCTGACTCCAGCCTTT
This sequence comes from Armatimonadota bacterium, assembly GCA_043754515.1. Lineage (GTDB taxonomy): Bacteria > Armatimonadota > Armatimonadia > Armatimonadales > Armatimonadaceae > JACMIU01. The sequence continues at coordinate 54,095 of JAYUUO010000001.1, read as the reverse complement.
CGCAACCAGAATGCGGCACTTAAACATGGTCGGTCGCCCTCCGGAGGTGTATAAAGTGGCTCTGCGATTACTGACGGCAGTGTACGACGGCAAATTTACGGCGGAAGATCTATTAGCGGAATTGATCCGCTGGCTTGTGATTGTACGCGAAGAAAAGCGGCAAGGTTTGGCTCTTCTGTTACGAAGGTGTCCACAACACCGCGTACGGTTCCACCCCGCTATCTACGGAGGAGATAATCAACCTGGTCGAGCAACACATGCGCTCGCATTACTCGAGTCCGTCTACCAGTGTTGCTGGTCGCGGCGGCTTACGCGGTAGGTGGCGCGCTTCTGGGAGAACGCGCGTTGCCTCTCGGGAGTCACAATGCGGCGGACAAACAAACCAGGTCAGTAGGAGACGTCGAGGTTACTATAACCGGCGACAATAACGTACTAACCGGCTACGAGATGAAAACCCGCCGCGTCACTCTGGGAGATATTGATATTGCTCTACAAAAAGTCTTACGCCACGGCGGCATTCAGAATTATATTTTCATCACCACGGAGACCATTGATCGCGAAGTCCAGGATTATGCGGTGAGCATGTATAAAGAGACAGGCGGAGTCGAGTTCACCGTCTTGAATTGCACCGCCTTTTTGCGCCATTTTCTATACCTGTTCCACCGCCGCCGTAGGGCATTCGTTGAGGCGTATCAAATCTTGTTGCTAACTCTCAGGCTGAAAGTTCGGTGGGCCAACCGCTGAAAGAAACATGGCTGACATTGCGGCAAGCGGCGGAGATGCACCCTGAGTCATCCGGCGAATAGAGAAATTATCCCTGGTGCAGGAAGTTCATCACGTCGCCGTCTCTGACCTCGTACTCCTTGCCCTCGATCCGAACCCACCCCTTTTCCTTCGCAGCCGCCCAGCCACCCGCCGTTACCAGCTTGTCCCAATCCACGGTTTCGGCGCGGATGAAGCCGTGCTCCAGGTCGGTGTGGATCACGCCCGCCGCTCGAGGTGCCTTGTCCCCGGCGCGAATCGTCCAGGCACGGACCTCCTTCTCGCCCGACGTGATGAACGTTCGCAGTCCGAGTAGCGTATACGCCACTTTGACCAGACGGTTCAGGCCGGTTTCGGTCAGCCCCATGTCGGACAGATATTCCGTCGCCTCTGCCTCATCTAGCTCCGCGAGTTCCGCCTCGATCCGCGCCGAGACTACGACAACATTAGTGCCCTCGCGGGCCGCGTACGCGCGGACGGCAGCGACATGCGCACTCCCTTCGCCGTCTGGCAGGTCTTCCTCGGCGACGTTCGCGACATAGATCACCGGCTTACTGGTGAGCAGGCCGAAGTTCTTGAACGCCCGCTCCCGCGTCTCCCGATCCGTGCCGGTCGCGAAGGTGCGGGCGGGTGCTCCCTCCGCGAGATGTGCCAGAAGCGGCTCGCCTATGTCGAGCAGTTCCTTATCTTCCTTATTGTTCTTCGCCGTCTTCTTCAGGCGGTCCACGCGCTTCTCCAGCGTTTGCAGGTCGGCTAGCGCGAGTTCCGTGTTGATCGTTTCCAGGTCGTCCGCCGGGTCAACCTTGTTCTCGACGTGGATGATGTTGTCGTCGTCGAAGCAACGCACAACGTGGGCGATGGCGGCTACCTCGCGGATGTTGGCGAGGAACTGGTTCCCCAGCCCCTCTCCTTTGTGCGCCCCTTTGACCAGCCCGGCGATGTCCACGAACTCCACGGCGGTCGGGATGATCGGGGGCACGCGGTCGCCCTTTGTGAACGTCTTCGAGAGCGCGTCCAGACGCGCGTCCGGGAGCGTCACGATGCCGACGTTTTTGTCAATCGTCGCAAACGGGTAGTTCGCGGCGACCGCGCCCGCCTTCGTGATCGCGTTGAACAGCGTAGACTTGCCGACGTTCGGCAGACCGACAATACCCACTCCGAGTGCCATAAAAATGTAAATCCTTCCGGACGATCCGGTGCCGGAAAATCCCCTGTTACTATGCCCTATCGCGAGGCGTTCGTCAAGGCGAGAAATCACGGGGTGCGGCGCGCCCTCGACTACCGCTACAATACGCCATGATCGTTTTGAAGCAGTTCGCAACCCAGCCGGACGTTTGTCAATATCTGCCCGACCAGACGTCGCAACTTCTGTACGAAGTGGTCGCGACGCTCTCGCCGGCCGAATACGAGGAGCGGATGAACGCCGGGTGGCGCAAGTTCGGCAGGTATCTCTTCCGCCCGGTTTGCGCATCGTGCCGCGAGTGCCGACCCGTGCGCATCCTCATCAACGAGTTCGCCCCTGACCGCTCCCAACGCCGATGTTCACAAAGAAACGCCGACCTTGAGGTACGGTTCGCCCGCCCCGCCGTGGATGATGAGCGTCTCGCCCTCTACAACCGGTATCACGCAATGCAGGCGAATAACAAAGGGTGGCAAGAGACCGAGAAAACGGCCGACGGCTATGCCGAGTCGTTTCTGCATAACCCGCTCCGTACCGGCGTTGAGGTTACGGCCTGGGAGGGCAGCGTGTTGCAGGCGGTCGCGCTGACCGAAGTAACCCCAGACACCATCTCGGGCGTTTATCATTACCACGAGCCGGAGGAACGAGAACGGGGGTTGGGCGTGTTCGTGATGCTTCAGACCATTGAGCTAGCGCGGCACCTAGGCAAACCATACGCTTACTTCGGCTACTACGTCGCGGGGTGCCCCAGCCTGAACTACAAGACGCGATTCCGCCCCTGCGAGGTGCGGAATGACGCGGGGGAGTGGGAGCGGTTCAGGGCATGATAACCGGTGATTCATCGGGTAAGCCGGTAATTCATTGGATAAGGTTGCGGCACCTCGTCGCCAAATATGTCGTTGGATGTTTCTACCGGATGCATTTCTAGAAGGAAAGTTTTTCATGTCTCGTTTCGCCCCTGTTCTGTTTTTGTTGCCCATCGGTCTGATGGTCGTCGCTCCCGCCGTGGCGGACACGCCCCCCGCGTTCGCGAACGCGGCTTTTTATGCCGCGACGAATGTCTCCGCGACCCCTTCCACTTCGTTCAACTCGCTCGTCGAACTGTCCGATGGCACCGTGGTAGTTGCCGGAAGCACCGGTAGCGCGGCGCAATTCTCGACGCTCTGACGCGTGGTATTCCGGCGGCGAAGCGGACTTTGTTGCAGGCTCCCGCGTCCGGTATTGACAACAGCGCGGGCACCGGACGGGTCGTCTTCCTTCTGCACCTTTCGCACGATCTGTCGCAACAATTGGACGTCAAGTCGCTCCCGGTGGGCGCGGTCGAGAACATAAGGCACATCAAGACCACCAACGCGGTCGGGAGCCGCACCGGTTTGCTGTACATATCCGGCGCGGTGAAGAATAGCCAGTCCTCGTATACGAAAGGCGGCTACTTCATCGCCCGTCTCGATAACAACTACGTCAAGCGGGGCGCGGTGCCGCAGTCGCTTGTCTGGGCGCGGACGATAAACGCAACCGGCGATTACGTGGATAACCAGCCGTGGGACGTCGGGAGCGACGGGCGCGTGGTCTATGTGCTTGGCGAGCCGTTCGGCTCGAACTGCTGCGCCGCGGGCCGGTTGCGCGCCGAGGACGGCGGGCCGGACGGGAACCCAGATTTTGAACCCGCCGTGCTCGCTATGACGGACACGGGCGCGATCAAGTGGTGGAGCCGCCTTTATCACGAGATGAACGCGGACGGTAAGTCGGTGCTTAACTCGACCCCGGATCAGTACATAGATGGCCTTGCGGTGGATCAGATTACCAGCGCGCTGGTGGTACTCACCCGTTGCCACGGCAACAACGTCAGCAACTACTGGTCAGGGAACGCGGTCGCGCTTCACCCCGGCACCAACTCATTCCAGAACACGTTCACGGGGACCAACGGGAACATACACATATCGTGGCTCGGGAAACTCACGCTTGTCGCACCCGATGGCACGAACACCGCTCTGATGATCGGTGCCGGTTCGCTAAGCGATGGCACTCAGGCGGCGGACGCGGTGCTGACTTTCAGCGACAGCGCGACTGGCCCCATTCCTGATGCGCCGGGGACGCTGACCTCGGGCACGTACAAGCCGACGAACAATGATCCGAACGCTTTTCTTCCGACGCCCGCCCCGACGGGACCATACGGCTCGAAACTGAATATCTTCGACCCGAATAAGGTAAACGGAACGTGACAGTTGTACGCGAGCAATATCGGCACGGACAACGCAAGCATCAATCGGGGATGGCGGCTACGCCTCCAGACGGCGGTAGTGGTACCCGAAGGCGGATCGTTGCTACTTTTCGGCCTCGCGCTCGCGGGACTTGTTGTCATCCGGGCCATGCCGTTCGCAGTGTCGCCGGTACTATTCCAACGCCGAGATCGAGTTTCCCAGGCGCGGTTGAGGGAAGTCGGGCACGGGAATTATCGTCCTTCGACGGCACCTGTTTAGGCCGAATCCGCCCAGTGAGTTAAGGCGAGCGGTGCCTTGACGCGATCTGCTTGAGCACTGCCTCCCACCGCACCGCGTGTGAGGCGTGCGCCAGGAGCGGTGCGAAGCCGAGTCTCAGGTAAGTCACTATAGCCGCGACCCGGTGATCGTCGGTGGTCAGCACTGCCCCGCGCAAGCCGGAGCGCGCGAATTCATGGAGCACCGCTAGCGAGACGCAATACCCTAGATGCTTGCCGCGTTGGTCGGGCGACACGGCGACGAAGTGCAGATACCCAACGCCGGGGAAGGAGTCGTCCTCGCGTGCCGTCGCCGTGGCCACGACCTCGTCCGTATCATCCCGAGTGATATAGAAGGTGGCACTACAGGCGGGATCGCCGACGAACACGCTTTCCACGCGCTCCGGGAGCCACGTCGCGTCCGTGAACGCCCCGGCGAGGACGCGGGCTATACCGCCGCGCTCGCGCTCGGTGAAGACGCGCGGGCACCGATGTAGGGAGTAGCCGACGGGCAGATCGAGAGCCGGTGGCCCCGGCTGATCGGGGCGGCGCATGATCAGTTGTGGCAGATAATCCCCGCCCATGTCCCGCGCCGCCTCCGCATTCGACGGGGCGACTATTTCGTTGCCTTGAGTTTCTTCAGCGTCACGACGCGAGCGATCATGTTCGCTTGATCCTCCGACTTCGCATCCACCGGGAACAATCCAACCGCTTTCTCCTCCGTCGAGATCGCCTTATCGAGGTCACCCGCCTTCTCATAGGCGTAGGACAGAGTGTCAAGAACCATCGGATCTTTCCCCTGGGTGGCGGCGACCCCCGCCTCCGCAATGATCACCGCCGAAGTGTAGTCTGGTTTCTTGACCACGGACTTCGGCTCGACAATCCCCCAGGCGATCTGGTTTAACGTCTCGGGTTTGTCCTTTAATTCCGCCTTCGCCGCCCTCGCCGCATACGACTGTGCCCCCACCTCGTCGTAACTCATCATCATCCGAAACTTAAGCGGGGCGACATCGCCCGCGTATCCCGCGTTGCTCGCTAAAACCGCGTCAATGGCGGCGACCGCCTCGGGCAACTTTTTCTGTCGGGCAAGGGCAAGGGCGGGTCCGAAAAGTTCGTCGAGTTTAGCGGACTTCGCGGCGTCTTTCGCCTTTGCTTCTTGTTTCTCTTTTATCCCTTTAGCCGCGCTAGCCGTATCGAAGGTTCCGGCGACTACCTTGCCTACCGCCTCGTCAAGCCCGTCCATCGGGTGACCGATCCAGACAACTTTGCCGGTCTTGTCAATCAGGAAGGCAGTCGGGATCCCGTCCTGCCCCGCCGCGGTCATCCAGGTGGCGGCCAGCGTCCCCTTCGCATCGTCACGGGCGACGTGGTAATCCATTTTCGTGCCCATCTTGGTCACGAATGTCTTTACCAGGGTCGGCACATCCGCGCCGCGCTCCCAGACGCTGACGCCGGTGAAATCAGCCTTGCCCGCGTATTTTTTCGCCATGGCGGTTAGGTGTGGGATGCTCACTTTACAGGGACCGCACCAGGTCGCCCAGAACTCAACGACATGGATGCCGCCGTCCCCAAGCGTGACAGGCTTCCCTTTAACCCACTCCGCGACGGGCAGTTTCGGCGCGGGCGAACCGATAGTGAGAGTCGCGGTAGCGGGCGCGGGCGACTGCGCGTATGTCGCTGCCGTGATGGAAACGGCGACTGCCGTGGTGGCGACGATAATAGCGGCAATGGTGGATTGAAAACGTGGCATAGATAAAGCCTCCCGAACGATACTGATGTTGTCTTCCTTACGGTGGTGTGTCATGCCCGTGTTCCTGGCGGCACGATGGACATCCCCGGCAAGGTCATGGCAGATATTTACCGGGCGCGGATCAGCTATGACGGCGGCGGGCGCGACGTTCTTTGTCTTTGCGCAGACCGATGGCAACTTTAATCGAGTCCCATATACCGGGAGTCAGATACAACCATATGGCGAGACCAATCAGTAGCGCGGGTATCTCAACGTGGAACCACCAGGGCGCGGGTCCCACCGGGACGGCGACTCCTTGGACTGATCCCACCGGAGCGACAGGATGCGGGGGATGCATAACCGCCCAAAGGTTTTTACTAATCTTGTCGCGGAATATGACGAAGATCAACGCGAAAAACAAAAGTATTCCTACTCCGTAATGGAACTGCAACCCGCTCCCGGCGAGGATCGGCGTGTGCCGCGCGCGACGAGACCGACGCCGCACTTTGTTGTCTCCCCCTTCCGGGCTCCGGTTGATCACGGATTGCGCGACCCGACGTACGGACTCCTCCCCGCTCCGGCGGCTCAGAAGGCTTGTATTCGAGCCTACCGTTTCCACAGTGCTATCGTCGGGTAGTGAAGAAGTGCGTGTATCGGGCATGACATTTCGAACAATAGGTTTTGACATTATAACACACCGGCTCCCATATGAAACATAGAAATCTTTGAGAATACTCGCTACAGCATGCTTCAGTCACCGAATGCCTCGTTAAGGGAAGGGCATGCCCATTATTTCGGCGCACATCCTCGCCTCGCCGATCTGCGTCACCCGCTCGACTTCGTGAATCGGCCGCGTCTCATGCCGCAGCGTAGTCAGGAGACAGCCCCCCCCACGCGAGGAGCAGAACGCAGGCGAGCGGAACCGCCATCGCCCGCATCCCGCGCGTCACCCCCGCCGCGACCGGCACTTAAGACAGGGGCGTCTGATAAGCGAAACTCTATACGAGAGGTGGCCTTTGCTCATCTTGGGTATGAAACTCATGGCTCGAAACACGGCTTCATTCCATCACATTTAGCAACAACATCCGCTGGACGAAGCCATTTCGCATGACCGTCCAGAAAGGCGTAGTTCGCGCCGCCGCTATGTCGAATTGAACCGGGGGCTTCCTTGGGAAACGTGGCAACCATATTCTGTGCGACAAAGCCCACGTACTTTATGGGTCCCTCATCGCGGTTTCGCAATGCGGTTACACCCGTACGGGCCTCGGCTATCGCCGCTGTGAGGGAAGAAAGTCTTATGCTTTCCTCTGACTGCCCTTCAGGGTGCAACCCGATCATTGATGTGGTGTAGCCGTTGAGCCAGAGATTGTATGCGTAACCACAGGTATAGGGGTGATTTGCGTAGAAGCCTGTTACAGAAACTAATGGGCAACGGGGAAGTTCACTGCCCACATAAGGTCGTAGCAAATCGTGCCATGTTTTAACTCCTGTTGCATGGGCTATCCCCTTTGAGTCGAAGTCGGTTTGGATGATGGTCGCATATGTTCCATCATAATCCTGAGAGTACGTCAGCACCGCAATACCCAGGCACCGTACATTAGATGAACAGGCCTGCGCTTGTGCCCGCCGCCGTGATTGCACGGCGGCGGACAGTAGCACGGCGCAAAGCAGACTCACTATTGCGAGTGCACACAGCAACTCGAGTAGGGTGAATCCGCCTCGCCTCATTATATGCGATCCCAAGGCATAATCGAGTCTGGAGCAAGTCCTATTTTGGAAAGCTCGCCGAAGTACCAGGCGGTGGTGGACTGATCACCCTGATCCATCTTGTCGATCACGGAATTGATCCTCATCGCGGACAATTTGCCCCAGATGACAGCACGTTGCGCTGGGGCGACCCTGTAGAGAACTACTTCAAAATCGCGTAATGCGAGGCGCGAATATAATACATCTTCAGACTGACATCCGACTGCGAATCGAGCACGCTGAGGACAGCACTGTATCGCACTGCGACCTCGGCGTCCGTCACAGTGGAGGAGGAATTAAGTATGGCCTGTTGCCAGTCTGCCAACCACTGTTGCTCAGTAGGCGGCTGTTGCACGGTATTGCCACCGCTCACATCGTCCGCCAAATACGCGACCTGAGGTGTATCTCGATGACGCCCACCTGGTGTAGGTGAGGGGACAGGTGAAGGTGTCTCTTTCATCACGTCCACTGCGCCGGTTACACCATGACTACTCTTATCGCGGTCAGCTAGCACTTTCCCCTCGCGTTATCACGTGAACTGATTGTGGGCTTGGATTAAAAAAATAAGCAAGTAACCAATACTTCCCCGAACTATTTTTTTGCCGCTTTTTTCGCGATAAAATAAAAGGCTATGAATACCGCCGCCAACCAAATCGTGGAGCAAGTCCCGTCCCCCGGAGAGACCGTGGTCGTCGCCATGAGCGGCGGCGTAGACTCATCCGTCGCCGCCGCTTCACTCAAAGAGCAGGGCATGAACGTGATCGGGATCACGCTCCAGATCTGGCAGGAATCATCCACGGAAACGAAGGGCGCGGGTTGTTGCTCACTCGGCGCGGTCGAGGACGCCCGCCGGGTCGCGGCGCGCATCGGCATCCCCCACTACGTCCTGAACTACCGTGAGCCGTTCGCGGAGAAGGTGATCCGCCCGTTCGTCGAGTCGTATAAGCAAGGCTGGACGCCAAACCCCTGCATCAACTGCAACCGGTATATCAAGTTCAATGCGCTGATGAAACGCGCGAAGCAACTCGGCGCGACGAAACTCGCTACGGGACACTACGCCCGCGTCTTCCACGATCCAGTGACGGATCGCTTCGGCCTGCGGGCGGCGGGGACAGTCGGCAAGGATCAGACGTACGCGCTGTACGCGTCCACGCAGAGCGAACTAGCACACATGACGATGCCGCTAGGCGGCGTGATGTCCAAAGACGAAACACGCCAGATGGCGCACAGATACGGGTTAGCAGTTGCCGATAAACCGGACTCACAGGAGATCTGCTTCGTGCAGAACGGCGACTACCGCGACTTCCTCGCCGAGTCGGCACCGGAAACATTGGCGCCGGGCAAGTTCGTGGATTCGGGCGGCACGACGCGCGGGTCACACGAGGGCGCGGCGTTCTACACGGTCGGTCAGCGCAAGAAGATCAACATCGGCTCCCCCACCCCGCTGTACGTACTATCAGTGAACGCCCAAACCGGTGAGGTGACCATCGGCACCGACGAGGAGTTGTACGCGGCGGGTTGCGTTGTGCGGGACCTGAACTGGGTCGCGCTCACGCCGCCGGAAACAGGCGGAGAACCGTATCCGTGCGCGGTTAAGATCCGCTACAATATGGCGGCGTCACCCGCGCGTATCATGCGAACGGGAGAGGACGTCATAGAGGTGCGGTTTGACGAACCGTTGCGTGCCGTCGCGCCGGGACAGGCGGCGGTCTTCTACGGCGTCGGGGAGCAGGACGGTTGGGTTCTCGGCGGCGGGACGATCACCGGTAAGTTGTAGTTCAACGACAGGACGCGGCTACGGCTTGAAACACGGCTTCATCCCGTCGTACAGCCCCGCGGCTAGCGCAACGGCGCCACTTTCGCTGGCGCGGATGATCGTACAAGATTCGTCCCGTGGTCGGGTATAACCGTTGCTGGAAAGTTAGCAATCATCATGGAAACCCGAACAGCCCCTGTTTACCTAACCGACGCGGAAAAAGAGCGTCTGATGCGCGAAGCCATACGTGAAGCCGAAACAGGAGTCGCCGAGGGCGAGGCCCCTATCGGATGCGTGATCGCGCTCCCGGATGAGGATGGCACCGCCCGCATTGTCGCGCGGGGGCATAATCGCGGTAACGCACTGAAGCGCAAAAACGCGCACGCGGAGATCATCGCGTTCGAGAACGCCGGGGGCGACGGCGCGGGGCGCGAGCCGACCCTGCCGATGGACGCCGAAAATATCATTCTGGTTTCGACGCTGGAGCCGTGCGTGATGTGTACCGGCGCGGCAATGGAGACCGGCGTGACCTACATCCTGTTCGGGATGGACGCCCCCGCCGACAACGGCACCAAGCGCGTGCGTCCGCCCGAGAGTCCCGAGTCCGCGAACCCTTTTATAGAAGGCGGCATACAAAGCAAAGATTGTCGTGCGCTCTTCGAGAAGTGGCTTGAAGGCAAGGAGTGTACGGAGCAAGCGAAGTTCGTGCAACAGCTACTCGCCCTGACGCACAAGAACGGATCCGATAAAACCGATGGCGGAAGCAACGCACCCGACAGGATACGAGCCACCGACCGCCATTGACGGGGCGAGGCGGCGAGGCTCCGAACTTCGCCGCCGACTTCTGGTCGGGCCGAGCGACCCAGCGTCGCGGGCGGTGTGGCGCGTCTCGCAAATATACTGGGTCGTGGTGCTGTATAGCGGCGTCTGGATCATGCTCCGCGCCAACGGCATCGGGGGCGACGCCCTGCCGACCGGTGCCACGGTCCCGCTGACCGTGCTGTATGCCCTCGGGGCGTTTCATCTATATCTGCGCTCCGTGCTCACGGCGCGTCGCGGTGGCTATGGCTCCGAGCACATCAATACTATCTCTTGGCTACACACGGTGGTTGACCTGACGCTGGTCGCGGCGACGGTGCGCGTGACCGGCGGGATAAACAGCGGGATATGGCCCCTCTTCTTCGTGATTGTGGTCGCAGAGTCGGTACTGGAGCCGATTCACGAGGCGCGCTGGGTCCGACTGGGGGTTTGTCTCGCGCTGATCGCCGCAACGGTTCCGTTCCCGCTCCGGGACGGCACGTGGCTTCTGGAACTTCTGACGCGCCTGATATTCTTGGTCGCGGCAGGTGTCGTCGTCCAGCGGTTGCGCCAGAATGCCGACCGCGAAAAAAGTGAGATCGCGTCGCTTCGCTCTGAAATGGCATTACTGGAAGAGCGTTCATCGCTCGCGCGCGAGATACACGACGGAGTCGGGAACGCGCTCGCGTCGGCGGTACTACGGCTCGAAGTCACGGCGCGTGTCGTCGCGAAGACAGCGGGCGCGGATTCCGAGACTCCCACGCTACTCCGGGAGGAGGCACAGTTCCTGCGCGACGCGATGAACGGTGTACGGGACTGGACCTTTTTCAATAAGCCATGGGCCGCTGGCGCGGGCGAAACTGCGGCGCGGCTCACCGGCGAGGTCGAGCGTCTATCGCGGCGCACCGGCCTCGCTATGCGCGTCATCGGGGCGGAGCATCTGGACGCACTCGGGAGTGGAACGGCGCAAATCGCGGCGCTACGTATCGCGCAGGAAGCACTCATCAATGCCGCGAAGTATGCGACTGGGGCGACCGAAGTGGCCGTTACTTTGACGCGCGAGGGCGACCGGATGCGGATCGAAATACGCGATGATGGCGCGGGCTTCGACCCTGCGAGCGCGCCCGTCGGGATCGGGTTGACATCCATGCGCGAGCGGGTAGCCAGCCTGGGGGGGGCGTTAACAGTCGCGAGCGTGCCCGGCACGGGCACTGCGGTTACCGCCTGGCTTCCCACGGGTTAGGGGGAGGCGGTTACGGACCATTTCCTACTCACTCGCCGGGAAATACGGGGCGTCGAATGAACCTTCTCCCCTGCCCCACGTCCACAACAACAGAAATAGTGACCGGCACTACCCCCAGAGTGGCCATACCGGTACCAAAGTCTGGAGCAAAGAAGAACAATGCAACGTATCAATTTCGCGGCGATGGGCACGGGCATCGCTATACTGATCGCGACACTCACCGGTCTGAACCCCGCGTCCGCGCAAAACCCGGCGACTGCCCCATCCGTCACGATGTCGGGTCGGCATGAAAACCCCCTCGCGCTCGCCCTTAAAGCGGCTGATTTAACCGCCGCGCAAAAGGGGCTGATCAAACCGATCAGCAAGAAGTACCGCGACGAGCGCAAGGCAATCATGCAGGGGGGGATGCCGACGGGCTTGAACACCGGCACGCGACCGAAAATCACGCCGGAACTGCGCGCGAAACTTGCCGACTCAGAGGCGCGGGAGGTAGCCGAGATCAAGGCGATTCTGACCCCGGACCAGGCGGCGAAGTTTCAGTCTGCCTACGACTCCGCTAAACTCACCCGCGCGGCGGGCACGATAATGACCCGCTTCACGGCGGAACTCACGCTGACGCCGGATCAGCAGACGAAGATTACCCCTATCATGGCGGATGTGGAAACGGAGGCGGCGAAGTTGCGCGCCGACCCGATACTTCAGCGTCGTGACCGGGCAACGAAGATGGCAGGCGTTTGGAGCGACGCGAAGGTGAAGATCCGCCCGCTACTGACCCCGGATCAACAACGAATCCTGGACGGGATGAAGGGGTTGCGCGGCGGCAATCACGGTGGCAATAGCTCCGTTAATAACCCGGTCGGGGCGATCAAACCGTAGCCCGAGATGTGTCTCCTACGTCTCTCCGCGAAGCGTGCTAAACTGCCGGGGGCAAAATGTTGCCCCCGGATACGGACGAATTCGCCGCAAGCAACCGCGCCATCTCGACGCGGTTCATGGAACGCGTCAACGCCATGTCCTCCGTGATCGTGCCCGCCTTGAAGAGGTCTCGTAGACACCCGTCTATGGTTCGCATCCCGAGGCGCGTCCACCGCTCGATGAGCGTGGGAATCTCCTCCGTCCGCGACTGACTTATCAGTTCGCCAACTTCATAGGTGCGGAGAAGGGCCTCCTGTGCCAATACTTGCCCCGTCCCATCGGCTTTCGGCACTAGCTGGTTACATACCACTCCCAAGAGTCGTGTAGATATTCGCTGCCGGATGGCCTTCCGCTGATCGGCGGGGAAAGACTCTATGAAGCGTTCGATGGTAGATTCGGCCGTGACGGTCGCGATCCGCGCGATTACGAGACAGTCGTTCTCCGCGATGGAAAGAGCTAATTCCATCGCTTCCAGGTTTGCTAGCCCCTCGATCACCACCACATCGGCATCTTTGCGTAGCAACCCTTTGAGCGCGTCAACGAGCGACGGGGTATCCGGCCTGATTTCAAGTTGCCACACCACCGACAGTTTGTGCGAATGGTAGCAACTCGTCTCTGTCTCGACAACGAAGATGTGCTTGCTTTGTGTGCTGTTGATTATATCAACCATCGCCATCATAGTGGTTCGGCCAGAACCTACCGAGCCACGGATGAGGATTAAACCGCTGGGGTAGTGCGTCAATTTTTCCACTAGGGGCAGACAACCGAGTTCATCGAGTGTTCGGATGGGCACAGTGAGTATCCGGAACGAGGTGGCGACGGTGCCGAGCGTTTGATACAGACTCACTCGAAACAGGGTTTTAACCGCGTACAGGTGGGTGAAGTTCAGCTCGTGCCCAGCCCCGAAGACGCGCTTCGGCTCTTCCGTCAACAACTCATACGCGATGCGTCGCGCCACTTCCGCTGGTGAACGGCTCGTAAGGTGCTTGCAATAGTCTGCCATAGACGCGTAGCACGGGAGGCAATCAGACCGCTATGTGTAGATCGGAGGCGTTTTGCTTTGTCGTGAGGTAGAGCAATTCCTTGATGGAAGTGTTGGCAATCGGCCTGGGACCCGGCACCGGTTTCGGCGCGACTGCGCCTTCTTCATCGAGGGCAGGTGCATCATCCATTTCTACGCATACCGCGTCCGCCCTGTCGTCCGTTCCATCGTATGAGAGGCAACGAGGCATATACGAAACATCTTGAAATGAACCGGCGTTTCGATCTCTCGAAACGCCGGTTCGCTTTTACCCGGATAAAACCTGGGTCCTTAACCTACCCCGGCTACACGTCCTCGGCCTCTTCGGCGTTCTTAGATAGGTCAATCACCTCGGCCGTCTTCACGCGGTCACCCTCGCCCAGATTGATCAGCCGCACGCCAGAAGTCGAGCGACCCGCCGTGGTTTTGATTTCCTCCGCCTTCATGCGGATCATCACGCCATTCTCGGTGACGATCAGGAGGCGCAGGTTCGGCTCGGACTCCTTCGAGACCACTGTCGCCACCATCAGGCACTTGCCGGTCCGGTCGCCGGAAAGGTTCATCGTAATCAGCCCCTTGCCGCCCCGTCCCTGCGACCGGTACGCGGCGAGCGGGGTTCGCTTGCCGAGTCCGAGTTCGCTGATTACAAGTAGTTCCTGCGCGTCCGCGTCCCCGATCACGACGTCGGCGGAAACCACCTTATCGTCGGGGCTGTCGAGCATGATCCCGCGCACGCCGCCCGCCGCCCTGCCGCGCGTCGGCACCTTATCCTCTGGGAAGCGGATCGCCATTCCGCGTACCGTGGTCAGGATCACCTCAGCGGTGCCCGGCGTATGCTTGACCCACTTCAGCGCGTCGTTGTCCTCCAGGTCGAACGTCACCAAGCCGTTCGCCCGCAGGTTGGCGTACTCGGCCACCGCCGTGCGCTTGATCTCGCCGCGCTCGGTCACCATCAGCAGGAAGCCTTCGGCGGTGCGGAAGTCGCGGATCGGCACGGTCGCGGTGATCTTCTCGTCGGGCTGAATGTTGATCAGGTTGATGATCGCGGTGCCCATCGCCTGTCGCGACGTTTGCGGCACCTCGAATGCCTTGAGCCGGTACACGCGTCCACGGTCGGTGAAGAACAGGATGTAGTCGTGCGTCGAGGCGCGGAAAAGAAGCTCGAAGTTATCTTCCTCGCGTGTCTTACCCGCCGACACGCCGCGCCCGCCGCGTTTCTGAGACCGGAAGGTGCCAAAATCTAGGCGCTTGATGTACCCGTCGCGGGTGACCGTGATCAGCATCTCCTCCTCAGCGATTAGATCCTCAATGTTGATCTCTTCGGCTTCCGTCGGGATGATCTTCGTGCGCCGGTCGTCGCCGAACTTGTCCTTCAGATACTTCAAGTCCGCCTTGATCATCATGTTGACGCGGCGCGGGTCCATCAGGATGTCCTCGAACCGTCCGATCTCCTTCAGAAGATCTTTGAACTCGTCCTCGATCTTGCCCTGCTCCAGCGACGTCAGTTGGCGGAGCTGCATGTTCAAAATCGCTTCCGCTTGCAAGCCGCTGAACAGGAACCGCTCGATCAGCCGGGAACGCGCCTGCTCCGTACTATTGCTGGCGCGGATGATCACGATCACCTCGTCCAGGAACTGCACGGCGATCTGCAAGCCTTCTAGAATGTGTGCCCGTGCCTTCGCCCGCGCGAGCTCAAAGCGGGTGCGCCTTGTGATGATGTCGCGCCGGTGGTCCAGATACTCCTGCAAAATGGTCTTCAGCGAGAGCGTTTTGGGCGACGTGCCCGCCTCGGCGAGCGAAATCATCATCACGCCGAAGTTCAGGCGGAGGGGCGTGTGCTTGAGCAGATAATTCAGGATCTTCTGCGGCATGACGTCCCGGCGTAGTTCGACCACTAGGCGCATTCCGGA
This sequence comes from Armatimonadota bacterium, assembly GCA_043754515.1. Taxonomy (GTDB): domain Bacteria; phylum Armatimonadota; class Armatimonadia; order Armatimonadales; family Armatimonadaceae; genus JACMIU01. Next base: position 38,559 of record JAYUUO010000001.1, on the reverse strand, counting down.
CTTGTCGGAATAGTCGCGCACCGCGGTTATCCCGTCAATCTTCTTTTCCTTGACGAGGTCGCCGATCTGCTCTTCAAGTTTCTTTTTGATCACCTGATACGGCAATTCGGAGATCACGATCACATGCTTGCCGCCGTCCATCGGCTCGATAGTAGTCTTAGCCTGCATCGTGACCTGCCCGCGCCCGGTGTGGTAGGCCGCCTTGATCCCCTTGCTGCCGAGGATCAGCCCGGCAGTCGGGAAGTCGGGGCCGGGGACATACTGCATCAGTTGCTCGATGCTCGCGTCCGGGTGCTCCAGGAGGTAGACGCTGGCGTCGCAGATTTCGCGCAGGTTGTGCGGCGGCATGTTGGTCGCCATGCCGACCGCGATCCCGCTCCCGCCGTTGCAGACGAGGTACGGGAACTTGCCGGGTAGCACAGTCGGCTCGCGCCGCTCGTTGTCGTACGTCGGCTTGAAGTCCACCGTGTCCTTCTCGATGTCCTCCATCATCTCCATTGCGACGGCGGTCAGGCGTGCCTCCGTGTTGTGGTTGATAAACCCGTTCGCGACGAACGAGTGGCATTCGCTGTCCACGCGGATCGAGTAGACGTTCTGCTCGCCCGCGTCCTCGATAGCGACCACCGGCTCGAACAGGTAGCGGTTACGCGCCAGACTCTCGACATGCGCTGAATCGGCGGCGGGCAAGTCTTGCGCGAGACGTGGCAACGCCTTTCCCAATCGGTCCGGTCGATCGACGTTATTTTTGCCCAGCCACTCGCGGTTCCCACTTGCCGCGCTGTCACGCACAAAGTCTGCCAGGAAAGGCATGAAATCAGTCTGCGAGAGGGCGCGGCCCGTTGTATACGTCGCTAACGCATCCGCGAGGGCGGCCCGTTTCGCCTCCGACACGAAGCCTATCTTGTCCGCGAATCGTCGCAGGTTATCCTCGCCCACGATCAACAAGCGGTAAGTACCCCGTTTCGCTTCAGCGTTCAGAGTAGAAACGATGCCGAAGCGGAGCAAAGCGGTTTGCACCTGTCGCAACATCGCCCGGCTTTTCGCGCACAGGTTGACGCGAAGCAGACTGCGCCCGGAACGCTCCACCGCCCCGTCACCTTCATAGAGTCCGCGCAGAAACGCGGACACCACCGCTTGCGGCGAGCGAAGAACGACATCCGGCACGAGCCGCTCGGCGGACTTGCCGCGTAGCCCCAATGCGTCCAGGAACCCGATGACGTGCTGGCTGACGCACTGCATCTGCAAGAACGGCTTTTTGCCATAGCCGGTTGGTTCGCGGTTGAACATGTGCAACCGACAAGTCGGAAATACTCTCGCCCAAGCCAAAGCGAACTCGTCCGCGTAGTTTCCGGGCAAATGGCAGAACTCGACGCACGAAGAGCGACACGTGCCCTCGGCGACGAGCGCGCCCAACAGGAACGCAAAGTCAGCGTCCAGGTGCGTCGGCAGATCGTGCTGGGTTGCCGTTGAACGCTCGGATGAGCGGGGGTAGTGCGCCGCAAGATGAATCGGGGCGTCGGGGAACAGCGTTTCGCTCCTATCGAGCACGACATAGTCGCCGACAGATAAGTCAGCGATTGTCTTCCACACGAGGCTGGTGCGCTTGTCGCCGTCGGGGGTGCATACCAGTAGTGGGTGATTCGTTGTCCCAGTGACTTCATAACCACGCTTGGTTCGCACCGTCCGCACCGGAAATACCCCGCAGTCGAACCATTTACTCGCGGTGTTCACCTTACCGTCGAGCGATAGTATCGCGGTCGAAATATCCTCCGTCGTCGCCAACGCCCCGGCAGGAACCAGACCGTCAGCCGTCACTACCAGGTTATTGGCAGTTATACAATAGCGCATGGCGGCCGGTGGATCATCATCTACCGAATTATGGACGAAAACGCCGTCTGAAAGTAGGAAGTTGTGGTGTTCATCAACCGTGATGTCGTAGACGTCTTCAGTATCCTCAATGGCTTCAACACGCACGATACGGTGGTTGTAAGTTTGCGCGACTCGGACAATCTCGTCGAAGTCATCGAAGTAAGTTAGGGCGTTAGGCAGACGCGGTATCCACCCGCCGTCGCGCCCCGATTCGTAGACTTCCGGCGTCACGCCGCCGGCACCGTGTCGGGCTATCAGACCCGACACGTAGCGGCACACTCGGCCACGTATTACGCGCTGTCGGTAGGAGTCATCCTGCCACTTGACTTTCAACGCGGTCGCGGCGTGTTGAGCGATCTCGTGCATCTGCCCCGGATTCGCTACGAGGCGGCGGGCGTTGCTGATGCGTACCCCGTCGCGCTGAGCGACCCGGAACGACTCCTCCTGCCATTGTCCCGCGACCTTCTCGCGGTGCATCTCGCGCGTTTCTGGCCTGCTCCAGAGAGTCGTTGCCATATCCTTGTGGTGAGTAGGACTAAACCGGGCGCGGTACGCCGGATCTTGCCACATGGCGCGGGCATTCTCGCGCAACCGTTCACGTAGTTCAGGAGACGCCATCGCGGAAACAATCGCGGCGATGATCTCCTCGCGCTTTGCATCATCACTCCACATGGCGCGACTTTTTTCACCGACGACGCGGGATACCTCAGCCCGCTGCGCCACAGTGAGCGGGCGCTTCTCAATGCCACTCAGGGCGTCGCTCATCTTCGCGCGGTATTCATCATCCGCCCACAACGCCTTCATACGCTCCGACAATATCGCTCGGGCTTCGGGGTCATTTGCGTACCGCTCTCGTAATGGCAGCGCGACCCTCGCCCCGTTCGCGGCGCGGAATGCGGGATCTGTGTTTTGCTCGATCATATGCTTGCGGCGCGACTCACGGGCCTGGGGGTTATCATTGTAGTAACGAACAACACCCGCATGCTGTGTCTCGCGGAAAGCGGGATCTTCCCAGAGAGCCGCCATGTGTTCGGCATGAAGGTGCAGATGCTCCAGAAACCCCATGCGGTCAATATTCGAGGGTCGGTTGTCAAAGTGGTTAAAGTTGATGTGGTGACGAACGAACGCCTTGCCACTCCCACTGGAAATTCCCCTGTCCGCGTTGAATTCGTCCGCAAGCCAATGCACGAACTCCCATTCGCCCGTGATGGGTTGTTGCACACGCAGGTACGGGTTCAACCCCGGCTTGACCGGAGCCGTATCGAAGTAGCCAGCTAAGAAGCTGTCATCCGGCGTCAGGTGTCGCGCCTCTTTATACTCACCGTTCCGCAACAGAAAGCGGTGGTCCGGGGTACAGCGGATCGTAGCACCGTTGTCGAGTGTGACGCGAACTAGTGACGCGTTGCTTCGTGTCACTCGAGAGTGACGACCTTCGCCAACGACGATACGCCCGTGTTTATCGGCGGAATATACGTGAAAGATCTCCCCCTCCGGTAGGGCAGAAAGCTCCGCGAAAGACTTCTCCGTGCCATCGAGCAACTTGATTTTAGTATCACCGGTAAAACAGCCGAAGTTCCCTTGCCCGTCTACCATCGGGTAGCGGAGCGAGAACGGTTGCGCCATACGCACCATCGTGCCGTATAAAGCCTGGTCGCCATGCGGGTGAAAGTTCCCCATGCAGTTGTGGACGATCATCCCGTTCGCGACAAACTCGTGCTCCCCTTCGACCTGGATGTCGTAGGTTACTTCGGAGGCAGCCAGACGAACGGCCCTGACGGGGTGAAAAGCCACCCCATCCCGCTCCCATTGTGTTAGCAGGTCGAGGTAGCGCGAGCCGATGGATGTCATTTTGGCCAGTAGCCCGACCGTGTTCAGACTGTCCATTGAGACAACGAATGATTCGTTTATCTCAGAACTGTATCTGATTTTTACACCGTTAGCATACTTCAACCCTGAACGTACCTTCTCGCCTCCGGCACCAGCGTACCACCCGCCGCCTAGATGTTTCTCGCGGAACTCGTCTAGTAGCAAAGCCCCAAGGTAAGGAATCTTTGTCGCTTTCTCAGGCTGGTAATTGCCAGATGCCAGAATCGCGGCGAGCCGCTCCGCCTTAAAGGGATGCGAATGCGTCAGGTTCTGACCCAATTCATGGAGTGAGCGACTACCGATCTCGAGCGCGTACTCCGTATTGCCGCCCACTTTATCGTAAGGAAGGAGGCGACTGTGAATGCTCCGGGCGAACAACAGAACGCTGAGGTCGTGCAAGAATGGGCGTGAAATCGTGGTCAGCACCATCATGTTGCGAGACTTATGTACTGAACCGTCGCCATCCGAAAAGCCGGAAACAAACGAGTACAACACTTCCGCTTGGGCGTCAAACAATAATTCCGGGACGGATATATTGCCGGCCCGCTTCTCCTCCAATCCAAAGGTGTTGATGATGAGGCGATTAAGGGCGGAGTTATTGACGCGCAGGTTGAACATGTTGCCCCGCCCCGTGATCGAAGCAGTCACGCCGAATTTGCGTGTCAATATATCCTGAATACGTTCGATGATGGCGCGTTCCACCGCAGCGAAAGCCAGACGACGATAACCACGTTTATTATCCCGGTCCACCCAGCCATCCGCGAGAAAGAATCCGAGGAGGTATGCCATATCTTCGTCAATGCCGACGCCATCAACAGTAGGGTAGGAAGCAGATGCGGGTACATCCCGCGCCGTCGTGCCGCCACGTGTAACGACATTATCGCCCAGCACGAGTTCATCCGCCCGCTTCCAAATCGTGGACAGATCGGGCATCAGCACCTTAAAGCATTGACCGGGAGTGCAAAACACGTTGCGCCCGCTACCGAGTTCGACATCGAGAAGCGGTTGCTCGGGCATGACATAAGCCTCAGTCACGGCGCGAACACCGGACTGCGTACATACCACGTCACCAACTTGTAAATCCTCGATCCGTCTCAAACCGGTTGGGGTCGCCACACGGGTACCGGCGACGAAGCACTCGCCCACAACCTTCGCGGACTTCAAGTGCCGGGAGTTCGGTGACAGCCCGAGTTCACGCATCGCGTACAGGATGCGGCGTTGCACTGGTTTCAGGCCATCGCGTACGTCGGGTAGAGCGCGGGACACGATGGTACTCATCGCGTAGCCGAGGTACGACGTGCGCAGTTCGCCGGCGATGTCAATCGCAGGGCCGTCGTACGCGGATAAGCTGCGCGCGGGGGCCGGGGTATCGAGGACTGCCGCTCCGGAGGCGTCGGGAGTAGAGGCGGGAGTTACGGGTTCATCTAAAGGTTCAGCCATCGGGGAAACTACTTCTCCTCACTTCATAAAATCCGGGAATCACTAATCAGATTTGGTGGCACCGGCTGGATCAGCAGTGGCGGTCCTATGATGAACACGCCACCAACATGCAGACAGAAACAGGGCGACCCTGGTACTTTTTCACCGTGGGTCGCCCCGCCTAAAGTCGGCCTATACTAGAGTCATTTTACAGCAGATCATAACACTTTACAAACGAATTGTTTGCCTAATGATAAGGAAACTAACGCACTATGGAAGCCGTGATGAACGGAGCGCGGAATGTTTAGATACCTACCACGGCGGGTACCTACTTTCCACGAGCGAGACTAGATCAGTCTTCCGGTAACGGGAATCGTTGGGGAGCGAGACCCGCCGGAGGAGTCGGGATGGGCGGTGTAGACGTTGGGGAGCGGACACACTGCCTGGTCGAGAGTAAGGGACGGCGCGGCTTTCTGGGGAGGAAGCCGCGCCCTTTTTTTGCCGCCCTGTCGCCGCTTTGTTTCAAGGGCATGGGGGCGGGAGCCCGAGTTCCCGCGCCGCCCACGGCAAAGCCACGGCGACCTGCGTCCTCTGCAATCGCCGGATGCGCCCCGCGGGGTCGAAGTCGTGCGCGGGAAGCCCCGCGTTAGCAGCCCAGAATCCGGCCAGTATCCCGGCGAGCGCGGGGTCATCCGGCAGTACGCTCTCCGGCGCGGGTCCGCCCTCGCTACGAAGGCTCGGTAGCCACCCCGCGATGTCAACCGTTCCGTTACCGTAGCACGCCCAATTCCAGTCCACCAGTATCGCGCGTCCGTCTGCGGTAAAGCACAGGTTATCGCTCCGCACATCCTGATGTACCAGATCGTCCCCCGCCAGTACCGCCGTCTCGTCGGCGTTAAGCAGAACCGGTAGCGCGGCTTCCAGCCAGTCACGGGAGCAATACCCCAGCGTCAGGAACGGCTCCGGGTCGGCGGCGACCCTGGCCCAGGAGGCGAGGCCGTGCCGTTCGGCGTCCTGTGACGGAAGGAAGTCGGCGGGGAACCGTGAGGCGAGCGGACGTACCTGCTCCAGCATCGCCAGAACCTTCGCCACGTCACCCTCGCGCCACGGCGGCCCCCAATAGGAATCGGACAGATCCTCCAGGATGAGTAGCGAGCGTCCCTGCTCATACTCTCCGACGCCGATGTAGGCGGGCAGGAACAGCTGCTCCCCGAGCGAGCGATAGACAACCTCCTCGCGCCGGATTGAGTTCGCGGTGAAATCGTTGGTCGCCGCTTTCACGAAGGCCGTGGTGCCGTCGGCGAAATGGGCACGAATCCTTAGCGCGGGCGAGTAGCCGCTGGAGCGCGTCAGCGGCACGCAAGCCGTGACCCGCCTCCCGGTAACGGCCTGCACAGTGTCTCCCAATGCGGTGGGCACGGACTCATCCGCCATTGTGCCGCTCCCCGTAGTGCCAGCGGTTGCGAATCTTCTCATAGAACGACGGCGCATCCCCCACCCGCAGGAACTTGATCGTGTGGGGTGCTTGCGCGACGCTTACGACATCCCCCGGCGCGATGATCACCTCGATTTGGCCGTCAATGGAGGCGACGCCCGTCGTGTCGGTGCGGTTCGCCTCGATACATAACTCCACGGTTTCCGTGTTCGGAATAATCAGGGGGCGGGCGGAAAGCGTGTGCGGGCAGATCGGCGCGATCACGAAAACCGGTGTCGAAGGGTGTACGAGCGGCCCGCCCGCCGATAGCGAATAGCCCGTCGAGCCGGTCGGCGTCGCCACGATCACGCCGTCCGCCGCGTACGTCGCCAGCATCTCGCCTCCGACCCGCGTTTGAACATAGATCAGCCGCACCGCCCCCCCCGCCACCACGACATCGTTCATTCCAAGGAGCGTCTCGCAGTCGCCCGGATTCGCGCCGCCGACGCGCCGTATGCGCGCCTCAAGCATCCCCCGCTCCTCGACCGAGATCTCCCCCGCCAACACCCTCTCAACCGCCCCTTGTAGCCCTTGCGGCGAAACCTGACTTAAAAAGCCGAAGTGTCCGAGGTGCGCGGCGAGGATGGGTTTGTTGTGCGGGGCTACCGTACGGCATGCGGCGAGCAAGGTACCATCACCGCCGAACACGACAACGAAGTCGCAACACGCAACCACATCGTCGCGCGTCGGTATGCCGTGACAGCCCGTGCCCCGGATCAGCGTCGCCACCGCGTCCTGCATAAGCACCATCGTCCCGCTCCCTTCTAGGAACGCGGCGAGATCCCGCGCCGCTTCCACGGCGGCGGGCTTGGTCTCGTTGATCAACAGTCCGACCGTTTGGCTCACGCGTTCGCACCTTTCACGGGGTCACTGGGTTGGTCTTGGAGTAGCGGGCGAGGTTTGTACGCGCATCGGCGAAGTTCGGGTCGGCGGCGATAGCCTTCTTGTAGGATGCTATTGCCAGCTTGAACTGCGCCCGCGTTTCATAAACGACGCCCAGGTTGTTGAATGCCGCCGCTAGTTTCGGCTCCTTCTTCGTAGCGATCCCAAGCGCGCTGATCGCCTTTTCGTCCTCGCCTTTACGGTGATAAGCGAGCCCGAGCGCACTCCATGGCAACCCGGAGGCGGGGCGGATGCGCGCCATCTGCTTGTAAAGGGCGACGGCATCGTCGTAGCTTTTGCGGCGCATATAAATCCCGGCCAGGGCGTCGCGGGTCACGTAATCGTCGCTTTTAAGGTCGGTGGCGTGCTTCAGCGCGGCGATGGTGCCGGGTTCATCCCCCTGCTTCATCAGCGCTAGCCCGTAGTTCGTCCACGCGACCGCTGACTTCGGTTCGGCCTTGGTCGCGAGCGCGAACTTCGCAACGGCGTCGGGGAACCGGCCGGCTTTGTAAAGAAGCCGCCCTGCATTGAACGCCGGCTCAAAATAAGACGGGCGAAGAACCAGTGCCTTCTCGTATGCGGCGAGAGCCTCATCCGTTTTGCCCAGCTTGGTGAGCATGACACCCTGGTTGTACCGCGCGGCGGCGGCCTCCGGGGCCTTTTTGACTTCGAGTTCGTCAGCGGCGGCGGCGAACGCTTCGGCGGAGGCTTCGGGCCGTGTTCCTTCCGCGTACAGTTGTCCTAACAAGGTAAGCACTTGCGGATTGGTGATGTCCAGCTTACGCGCCATTTCCAGCGCGCTGATTGCGGCCTGACGGTCGGGGTGTAACTTCTTCGACTCGGCGATGCCCAAGTTCGTCCAAACGTCGGCTCGTTGCGGGGTGAGGGAAGCGGCTCCGCGAAACGCGGTTGCCGCGCTATCGTAATCATTAAGCGCGACGTAGGCTTGAGCGAGCGCGCCGAACGCGCGGTCGTTTTTGGGGTTGATCTCGGTCACCCGTCGGTAAGCCGGGATGGCTTCGCGGGGACGTCCCAGGCGCGTGTACGCGAGTGCCATGTTAAACAATGCCTCGGCGGAATCGGGCGCGATGGCGACCGCCTTCTTGAATACTTCCAAAGCGCGCGCGGTGTCGGCGGGGGTGCGCCCGTCTTTCAGTAGCAACGCGTTGCCCAGGTTTGTGTAGTGGTCGGCGATCAACGGCTTCAGCGCGACGGCGTTCTCCAGATGTGGCACCGCCTCGCCCGGCTTGTTACGCTTGAGCAAAAGGAACCCGTACAAACCCTCGGCATCGCCGTTAGTGGCGTCGGCGGCGACTGATTTCGCGAGTTGCGTCTCAGCCATCTCCAGGTCGCCTTTTCGGAACGCGGCGACTCCCGCTTGAAACGCGGTCCGCGCCGCCTGAGGGTCGGTCGCGGCGGGCTTTGTCTGAGTACCGAGGTCGGCACCTTGCGCGAGAACGGGGATAGCGGGAGCCGCGCACAGAAGCGTGGCGAGCAATGGGGCGATACGTCGAATCATATCACCCCATTATACCGGCAATCGCCCGTGACTACCGCACCGCGAGGATCTGCTCCAGGATCGTCGGGTCCTTGATCTCGCTATCCTTCGCGAGCGTGATGACTTTCGACATCACCTCCGCCGTGCGCGGGTCGGAATCCACGAACGGTAGGAAGATGCGCCCGCGATGCTGGCTGTGTACCGGCACGATACACAGGTAGCCGCCCGGTTGCCGATGCGCCACCGCCGAGCCGAGGTGGATGCTATAGGTAGCCAATTTGCCATCAATGAGCGCGTGCGTCTTTTCGAGGCGCACGTTCTCGATCTTGAGCAACCCTAGCATCTCCCGCAGTAGCGCGGCCCGCATCTCGGTCGTGCTCTGGGACGCCTCCGGGTCCACCCCGCCGACGTGAGCCACCGATACCACGAGATCCAGGTCGCGCATGGCTTCGCTGAACACGCGGGGCGGGACCGATTTCAGTTCGACGGGCTTCCACTCGCCCTTCTTCGTGAACCGCACCTCTTCCAGCGTCTGTCCCTCGACATCCGCCGGCGTCGCCGTGTAGCCCATGAAACTCACCGACACCGTGTAGCCGTCCTCGTGGAACGTCTTGCGCGGCCCGTCGCCGTCGTAGTCGTACTCGCCGCCCCCGATCCACCCGCGCTTGTTGAAAAGCGCGAGGGCTTGCTTCGGGTTCACCTGATGTCCGGAGTACCGCCGCGACTTCGTGCCGTCGGTCGTCTCGGAATCGGTCAGCACGTACAACTCGCGGAACACCTGCTTGAACGGCTGGACCCGCTCGCTCAGGAAGCAGTCCTTCTGCCACTTGTCCCAAACCCCCGTTTGCAGCAGGTCGTACGGGTGCGCAATACGGAGCATGGTGTCGGGAGCGATGGCATAAGTCTGGTGCGCATGGTCCGACAACGTGACACCCTTCTCCCCTGTTCGGGGGTAACCGGCTACGGCCTCGCGCCCCTCCGCCTCGACGAACACCATATTGCGGAGTAGCGGGCGCAAGACCGGATGCTCCAGTAGCTCCCCCAGTTCCTTGCCGGAGAATTCATCGCCACGGCACATCGCGTTCTCCAGCGACTCGCGCATCCGCGAAACCTGCCGCGTGATCTCAATCTTTCGGGCGGAAAGCGTCGCGACCTCCTCATCCTTCTTGACAGCGGGCGGGATATTCGCGAGCGTTTTGCCTTTCTTGACCACCGCGAGTTCCGGCATGCCGAGGTCGTTTATCGAGAGTGATACCGAAACGTCCCCTACCGTCTTCGTGACCGCGCCCTGTTTCAAATCTTCCACGGCGGCGGCTTCCATGGCCCACGTCAGGCGGATCGGGTCGGCGTACCCGGCGGTTCGGGCGAGGTTCTCCATCCCGATGCGCGTGGACAACTTCTCCGACTCCTGACGTTGCGCGCCGAACGTTTTCGACGTGCGTAGGAGTTCTTGCAACGCTTTGTAGCGAAGCAGGAGATCCGCGTCCTTATCCTCTCCTTCGTCCGCAAACGGGACCAACCCGAGCGCGCGGATCGCGTCCTGATTTCGCTTGTCCACAATCCGCGCCAGGAGTTCGGCGCGGGAGATGTTGCCGCGTAGCGCGTCCGCGAACAGTTGTGCCCGTTTATGCCCACCCGCCGAACTTGCGTACTTCGCCGCGTCGTCGAGCATCTTCCAGTGCGCCTTGCCCAGTGCCGCGTAGACCCGGTAAAACCACTGCACGTCCACTGCCCCTTCCGTGAGGTCGGCGGCGGTGAGCGACGTCTTGTCAGCAATCTCTGCCGTCCATGTCTCCTTTAGTTCAGCGTTTACCGACCAATCGTTGCCCTTGGTGTGAGCATGGAACCACCAGATGCCCTCCACAAGGCCGTCCCAGCCGAGCGTATGCGCGACGTGCTTTGCCCACTGCGGCGCATACACGCCAATCTCCACCAGCCGTTTTTCGGGAATGCCCGCGTCCTTCACCGCTTGAGCGAACGCCTCGAACGTGTCCTCCGGGCGCGGGAACGTGGCGCGGATGATGCGGCTGAAAACGTTGGACCGGTTCGCCGCCCCGTAGTAGGAGTAGCCCCGCGCGAACGTCTCTTTCCCGAACGCGGCAACGGTCTTCACCAGCACGTCCAAGCCGCCCGAGTAGCGCAGTGCGAGCGCGGGGTGGGAGGCGGCAGTTTCGGTGTCGCCGCGCCGAAGTTCGATCTCGAGAACGCGGCGGCGCACGGCGTCCACTATCTCGCGTAAGCTGGGGGGGGTGTCGAAAAGTGGAACCTTGCGCCCGGAAAGTTCCGCGAGTCCGTTGAAGACTTGTTCACGGTAATATTCGTTCTCTTTGCGCGCATTTGGCTCCGGTAGGAGGGCGCGGTACAGGTCGGCGTCGTTAGCGAAGCCATGCAGGAACGCTTTGACTATGAGCGCAAACGGGACCGGATTCGAGACCGCTTTCTTGTAGGGGCGGTCAACGTACCGCGCGAGACGGAAGGCACGACTAATCTGCTCCGGCGTCCAATCATCACCGTGCGCTTCGACATGGTCTTGCAAGACGGCGTACCAGTTCCACTTGCCACGCATGGTGCTACGCCAATCCACCGCTTCCCCTTTGATAATCCCGTGCGCTGTCGAGCCGCGAATTGATTCGGGAACGCTAACGATCTGATACTCGGCGGCGGCTAGAATAAACTCCGTATCGCTATGCAGATCGCGGCTGGTGTCCATCCGCTCGAACCATTTTAGCAAGTCCAGGATAATGGGCGAGTGGTTAAACTTTTTTTCATTCGCTTTGGCTTTGGCGACCTGCGCTCGCATCAGTTCGCGCCCATCGGGGTCGCGCAGTTCGGCAGGGCGTTGTTGCCAGAAGTCCGTCCATATGTCGCGCAGGGGAAGCCGTTCAATGTCCGTTTCAAGCGGCATATCCATACGTGGCGACGGAAACCAGTATGCATTGGTACCAAGAAGATAAGTATCTTCATCGCTGTAGGGAGATTTGACTTCGGCTTCTTTGTGCTTTTCGATGAGGGCTTCAAGAGCGTAGAGGATCGGTGTTGCGGCGCATCCCTCCAAATCAGGCACGGGGATCGGCATTGTCGGCGGGCCGAAGCGGGAGAGCTTCGTCATGTCGAGCAGACCGAGTGCGTTCTCAAGCGTCGCCTTCTCGTGCGTGTCGCTCGTAAGCGGCTCCGTCATCGCTTTTTCGGCGGGCGTGATCTTGTCCGCGCGAGCCGCGACGAACGCGGTTACGATGCCTCGCGCCCGCGCCGGTTGCCGCTTCCTCTCCACCATCTGGGTCAGGAGATCGAGACCGGCGACGCGCTGATTACTGTCCCTGGCGGCGGTAAGCCGCTCGCCGGACGCGAGGGCGGCGTCATCATCACGCTTCAGGAGAAGCGTCAAACTCGCCTTACGCAGATCGGCGGCTTTGCGCGTCAACAGTCCCTCGATCCGTTCCGCTTCCGGCTCCGTAATGTCGAACTTATCCACGGCTTTCAGCGCGGCGTCGCGGACGTACGACTGCGCGTCGGCGAACAGGTCGAAGAGCAGTTCGCGCATCTCGGGCGTTTTGTCTTTGCGGTTCGCGATAGTGGAGGCGATGGTAGAGCGCCCGTAGCTACTCATCATCTTCACAAACGGGAACAGCCGCTCGACAGGACGCTTCCCGAGCAGGTTCGGCAACCGGTCCGCGAGTGATTCGGCGTGGGCGGTGAGTTTGTCCCACTCCCAAATGACTGGCTCCAGTTCTTTGGCACGAACCGGGAACCGCCCGATGTTGCGCTCGATGCGCTCGAACCTGTCGTCAGTCGTGCCCCCACCCCCTAGCCCCCTCCCCCGCTCCGCAGGAGAGGGGGAACTGGATGCGAGTGTAAATTCGCCTGCGGGAGTTCCGTCCCGCGAGGTGCTGACGCTCTCCGCATCCAGTTCCCCCTCTCCTGCGGAGCGGGGGAGGGGGCTAGGGGGTGGGGGCACGACCGCAGGGGAAAGCGTCTGCACAAGCCCGCTCACAGCGTCCTTCAAGCCGTGGAAGAAAGTCGCCACCGCCCCGGATGCGTTATTTTCACTCGCCTCCAGTGCCTCGGTCACGAGGGCGTTCTGCTCCTGCATCATGACGGCGAGAACGTCGAAGCCATCTGCGTCCGCGCTTTCGTACCAGTTGCCCGCGCCGAACGCTTTCTGTGACATTCGCAGATCGGGGTCGTCAAACGCGGCGAGGATCGCCGGTCGCGTTTCTTTCATCCGCAGTTCGATCAGCAAATGGAGCGCGGCGTACCGACGGACGAGAAGAGGGTCGGAGAGAAGTGGCACCGCCGCGCGGAGTGCCGCGTGCGCATCGTCGAACGCTGTCGCCCATAGCGCGAGGTACACGGTCTGCCCGTCCGTCGTCTCAGCGCGAACGGCGTCGCGCCCGGCGGGATCGAGCAGGAACGTTTCCACTGTCTCGGTGGCGGCGTTCGCGGCTTTGACGGATAACTTCTCGTACGCGACCCAGTTCATTCCGAACCAAGTGTCGGCGGCGCGGATCGTCGCGGAAAAACGGAATAGGTCGTTCTCGCGGATCAGTTTGAGCATCCGGCGAAATGCGAGCGGGTTCGCCTCGTCTATGACTTCGAGCACCGACTGCCGCAAGCCCTCCTGACGCTGAGCCGCGAGGAGTAGCTTTTCGACCCACTCCCAACCCTCTTCGCGAGAGGCCGAGAGCAGACCGCGCGTGACATGTCGCCCCATCGCCCCTATCTCGTGCTCGCCCTTGCCGGATTCGAGCAGGGTGTGGAAAACGGCGTCGCCGAGTTCGTCGTTCCGGTCAATCGCGAACGCGAACAACTTGCTGAAAGTGTCGGCGTGATACGCGCCGAGGTACGGCACCCACGCGGCGAACCAATCGAGCGACATCTCTTGGTACTGCGTAAAGCCACTGATGAGTGTTGACAGGATGTTGCGCCGCTCTTGCCGCGCTTCGTCCGTTTGTGCGCCGCGATCCATGCGGAACGGTCGCCGGTTGCTCATGCCCTGATACAGGCTACTGCCTTCTGGTTTCCACCACGCGGCGAGAAGACTGCCCATTCGCGGAAAAAACGCGCCGAAGAATGTTTCCAGTTCGGCCACGTTGAGCATGTCAAGTTGCTTGTTCGCCGCGTCCCGCGCCTTGTTCAAAGCCTGATACGCATTGCTGTTGTAGTTGCCTTCTTGAATGAAAGGTGTTCCATCACTTTTCAGGCCGAGCAACGCGAGCGCGGATTCGCGGAACGCGCCGGGGAAGTTTGCGATTCGCGCCTTCTGGAGCGCGACACCGCCGTCCACGGAAAACTCTTTTAGCCGCTCTGCAGCTAGTTGTGGGTTTAGCATGGCGGCTATCCTCCCGCCAGCGCGACGAGGCGCAGGAATGTCACGCGGGTATCGGATGTGACCACGAACGAGTCGGACAGGTTCGCCTTCTGGTCGTCGTTGATCAGCACGTAGTACAGGCCGTCCTCGAACGCCAATAGCGCGACCTTGACGGATTCGTCGGCGTCCACGAACTGCTTCTCGTCCTCGCGCCCGCCCGAGTCAATCTTGCCTTTGGCGACGCCCGCTGCGATCTGGATCGGGGACAGGGTTTGTAGCACGGTACGTGCCTCTTGCCGGGTTTGAAACGCGGCGACCTCGGAGCGCACCACGGTGTCGAGCAGGTCACGCACCGTGACCGTCGCGCCGTTCTTCCACGCTTCGGGAAGCGGCATCTGGAAGTTCGGGAACAGTGCCTTCGCGCCGCGCCCGAACCGCTTGCCTTCGATGGTGAGTGTGCCGCTATCGGAAGCGGCGACGGTTTCGTTGTTCAAAGTCGAGTTCACAAAAAGTTTCCCTCCGCCTATGGTACTCTTTTCAGTTTGCCGGAAGCGGAAGGGAAACAATCATACGTTCGACGTGAACCGCGACAAAGGCGCGGTTCACACCGCGCGGGACGTGAACATTCCCGACGACCTACCGCGAATGTTCACGTCCCGCACTCTGGTAGCCACCTACGGAACCGATATGCTGATGTTATGCGCCACATTCGTCCCCGAGTTCCTATCCACTTCGCTCGGCTGAAACGTGCCCTGGAACGTATTGATCGCGCCGTTCTTGTTCACGCGGATCGTGTAGGGGATGGGCACGGTAGACTCACACGCCGACCAGTAGTCGGGGCGAATCACATACGTACCTGCCTTCGGATCGGTCGTCGTCCAGGTGATGTTCTCGTTGTCCACGTTGTCTATCGTGCAGGCTGCGTTCGAGTCCAGATCCAGATCCCCGCCGCTGGTACCATTTCGGTGGTCAAAACCAATCTCATCGCCATCCGGAGTCATCACATGAAGGTCGAGATCAACCGGTTGCCCCCAAGTCATCGTGAACTGGAGCTTGCCCGATGCCTGCGCCGTTCCATTGATCGTGATCGGGAGGCGGGCGACGATGCTACGGGTGCCGCCCGTTTCCGTGACTATCAGAATAGTGAACGTCGTCCCTACGTAGTCAATCGGCAGGAAGATCACGACGTTGTAAGTCGTGCCCCCCGCGTCACGTGTCGTCGCGCTACCCACCGGGCGAACCGATACGGTCGGATATTTCTTGCCGATGCCCCCGCACGCCGCGCCGCACGCCGACTGATCGCGTCCGGCGAGCGACGCGAGCGGCACCGCCGCCCCGCGCCCGCTACCCGAAACATTTACCCGGTAGAAATCCGGCTGTCCCTCGACGCCGACCAGGATCGAATCCGCCTTACCCGTTGTCCGCACCGAGGCGAGGACGTTACCGCCGCGAACCGCCTGGGTAGACGAACCATCAACAGCGGGCGCGGGCGCGGTACCGTCCGTAGGGAGAGATCCGGCGACCGCTTGCAATGCCGCAGTCGTGCCGTCGTTGTTCTGCACCGAGATACCTTGAAGCGTTCCGCCGCCGACGTACGCGACCGTCACGGTTTGTGGACTGCTGACCTTTCCGTCAACCGTGGCCGTGACCTGCGCGGATCCGACAACGACACCTGTCACCGCGCCGCTCGGAGAAACCTGCAACTTGTCGCCGCCCCCGGTAACGCCGAACTGTGCCGATCCGGGTGTCAAGGCGAGTATATTCCCGCCCCCGTCCTTCGCCGTGAAGTTCAGGGCACCGGTTACGCCGACTGACACACTTTGTCCGGCGTTGACTGCGACCGACGCGACACGCCCTACGGTCGCGATGTCGCCGATCCCGCTGCCGTCGCTCGCGAGAGTAACGCTCGCGTCCGCGACGCCGACCAGATCACCGGCCCCGTTCGTCTGCGCGTGGAACTCGACGTGTAGCGGGAACGTGCCGACTTTGGCAACGTTCGCGGAAGTTATATTCTGCGTGTAAGCGGCGAGATTCGCGGCATCACGGTTGATCGCGGGGCTGATCGTCAGATCCGTCCCGTCCGCCGCCGCCCCCTTGAGTACGACCACCGCCGAAAGCGCGGACGCAGGTCCCCCGATGGCGCGGGAGCGGGCCGCCCAGTTAATGGCGAACACCACCGGCGTCGTCCGCGTTACCATGGCGGGCGTGTCGCTTCCCCCCCCGCATCCCGTCAGGGTAGCTATCCCGCCCGCCGCGAGCAGGGAGAGCGAGAGAATGGCGCAAACGGCGATCCTCTCGCGAGCAGTTCTAAAACGAGTCGAGATATTCATGACTATCGCTCCGGGGTGCATCCTGCCGCTTTAGATATGGTCGTGCGATGACCACGGCGATGTTGACAAGCGGGCTTCCGCTCCCGACCCCGAGTCTATTTCTCCGTAACTGGCTACTTCTCCTTGCTTCTTCGAGTGTCTATTATTTCACTACGATTAATTTCGGGGGGCGGGGAGGGCAAAGGATCGTTCCCCGGCCGTCTCTCAAGCGTGGCGTATGGGGAGGGTGATCGTGAACGTGGAGCCGATGCTGATCTCGCTTTCGACCGTGATCGTCCCATTATGGCGGCGCACAACGCCCATTACGATACGGGTTCCGAGTCCGGTGCCGCCGGGCTTCGTGGACACCGCTTCGTCGGTAAATAGCCGTTCGCGCACGTGCGCGGGGATGCCGCGCCCTGTATCCGCCACCTGAACGGTGATCGAGTCGGTGCCGCTCCGGCGCGTTGTTATAGTAATGCTTCCCCCATCGGGCGTCTCCGGCAGGGCGTTGTTTACCAAGTTGTAGAGGGCGTTATACATCTGTTTACGGTCGAGCTCGGCGGGCGGCAGATCGGGATCATACTCCTCGTTCAACAGTATGTTTTGCTTGGCGGCCACGGTGCGTAAGGTCCGCAAAACCAGTTCGCAAGTCTCGTTCAGGTTCGCCGACTCGAAGTAAGGCGGTGCCAGTTCCCCCTTGATAGCGTCCGCGATCTCCTTGGTCCGCGCCTGAATCTGCTCGGCGGCGAAAAGAGCGTTTTGTAACATCCAGCCGTAGTCGTGTCGCACCGTCGCGGCGATCCGCTCGATCTCGCGGGCTACTTCCTCCACCGCTGGCTCCTGGCACTGCTCGCGCAGGGCATCGAGACGCTGGAACAGGTCGTCCAGTAACGGTTCGAGCGTCTGCACGCCGGTGGTGATCGGCGTCAGCATGTTCTTTATGTCGTGCGAGACGTCGCCGATGACATGTACCACTTCGGTCTTGCGCGCCGACTCGACCAACTGGAAATACTCAATGCCTGTCGCGGCTTGCGCGCACAGCACCTCCATCACAGCCAAATCCCGCCCGGTAAAGGGGGGGATGTGTGCATTGAGTACCTGCATCACGCCGATCGGTGCCGCATTAGCGCGCTTGATAGGCACGGTCATCATGCTTTCGGTGTGGTAGCCGAAGCGCGTTTCCACATCGGCGTTGTAGTCGCCGCCCTGCTGGACGTCTCCGTCGAGTCGCGGCTGGCCGGAGTGGAACACCGCGCCCGCGATGCCTTTCGCCGCCGGGATGCGGGTGCCGATGAGTTGCTCGCCCGCCCCCCCGATTACATATCGGAACACCAACATCTCGTCTTTGGCGTCGTACAGGTAGACCGTTCCGGCGTCCGCACCGAGGACATCTAGCGCGATGCGGAGAGTCTCGCGCACCATCGGGTCGGTGCCGGGATGCGTGAACAGCGTCTCACTGACACGGCGGATCGCCTCGACCTGCCGCTCCCGCTGGAACAACAGGGAGCGAATATCATCGTCCCCCTCGGGCTTCATGGTCTCCGGGGGGATCGGCAGGCCACACGCTTCAATACTTGTTTCGTTAGGGTGCTCTGTCATCTTTCTGGTTCTATTATACGTCATTATAAGCAAGTAGTCAACCGATTGAATCCACCGGATTGTATTTAACACCCACCCACCACGATCCGCGTCGGAGTTCACCCTCCTAGCCCGGCGTCTTCGAGGGCACGTCCCGGAAGATCGGAGACGTCGGGCTCAGGTGCCCACTCGTCTCCTAGACTACGTAGTAGGCGGTGAACGATGCACACCCGCCGGTTCCCTTCTTAAACTCAGGAAGTATTTCAGGACCCCTTCCCGTCCGGGTCTCAACCGAATACCTCACGCATGAAATCCGCGGGATGGTAGCACTACGTGACCCACGGATCCCGCTCCCGCGCTGTTTCCTTCAGATCACGGCTTTTAACATTTGCGGAAGCCAACTCGTAGCCGTAGCGGTTTATCTCCGTCACGCACCGCAACTCAATCTCAGGGGTTATGCGTAGACGGCCTTCTATCAGCATCCGCTCAACGTCGGGACGCATTTCATCAGAAAGGAGCTTCATGGAGAATGATTTCAGCGCACTGAGAAACCTAAGCCAAATCACTATTTTGGGAGGGAGTCCACCCGGACGGCTCACCCGACCCGAGCAACGGATCTGGTATCCTAGACGGGCAATGCCTGAAATCCGATTTCTTACCGTCGCCGTCGCATCATCGTTGTCGGATGTTTTACCGCGTATCGCGTCCGCCTGGAGCGAACTCGGCTCCTCCCCCCAGATACGTGCTACCTCAGGCGCGTCTGGGACGCTCGCCCGGCAGATCGCGGCGGGCGCGCCGATAGATGTTTTCCTGTCGGCGGGCGAGAAGGAGGTGAGGGAACTGCTGGCGCGGGGCGCGGCGCGCGCCGAGACGCGCGTGGTGTTCGCCGGGAACAGTCTAGTCTTGACGCAACTGGCGACGGCCCGCGTCCGGCTGAAGGAGTTCGCGGATCTGGCGCACCTCCCGGACGGCTTCCGCGTCGCGCTTGGCAATCCGGACGCGGTGCCCGCCGGAAGGTACGCCCGCGAAACGCTCCTGAAGCGCGGCGTGTACGATCTGCTACGCGAACAAAACCGGTTGGTATTTACCGGCTCCGTGCGGCAGGCGGCGGACGCCGTCGCCCAAGGGAACGCCGACGCGGGACTGATCTTCGCGACCGACGCACGGGGGTACAAACCACTGCGTGTTGTATGCGCCGCCCGTTCGGGCGTGGATCACGCTCCCATCCGTTATATCGCGGTCGTCACGCGGCAGACGCGCGGCGAAGTCGCCGCCGCGGGGTTCGTCCGGTTTTTGCGCACCGCCCCGGCGCGAGATATTCTCGCCGGGGCAGGGTTCACGGTCCCGCTCTAGTCAGGTCCGTTGAACTTGATCTTGCGCCGGTCTTTGGCACTGATCTTCGGAATCTCCACCGTATCACCCTCCGAAACCCCGGTCGTGATCTCCACTTCCGCGTCGTTCTTGAGACCGGTCGTGATCTTGCGGTCGCCCGTTTTGCGATCCTTACCGACCCCCGCGACGAGGGAGACGCTGTCGTTCGGCTTGATCGCTTCGGCGGGAAGCGTGAGGACGTTTTTGTGCCGTTCGAGAATAATGTCCACCACGGCGGTCATACCGGGGCGTAGCCGCCGGTCAACGTTGTCCACGGTCACCTTTACCTCGAATCGCACCACGCCCCCCGTGCCGGACGTCTGCCCCGCCGACGCCGCGTCGCGCTTGAGCGATTTGCCGATGGCGGCGGCGGCGATGGCGGAGACGCGGCCCACGTACCGCTTGCCGGGCACGCTGTCCACAGAGATTTCCACCGGTTGCCCGACCTTGACCCGCGCGACATCCACCTCGTTGATGTTCACGCGCACCTGCATTTTGGACAGATCCGCGATAGATACCACCGCCGCGCCCTGCGCGAACCCCGCCGTCGCGGACGCGATCAGTTCGCCTTCTTCCTGATATTTGCCGGTGATCTCGCCGCTGATGGGTGCCACGATGCGTGTTTCCGAAAGTTGCACCGACTGCTGGGCGAGTTGGTTCTCGATCTGGCGCACGTCGGCGCGGGACCGGTCAACGTCGCGCAGACGCAAGCCCGCCAACGCCGCGTTCGCCCGCTCCGTTTCGAGCGCGACCCGCGCCGCGTCCACCGCCGCCTGTTGCCCCACGAGGCGCGACCGCGCCGCCTCGATCCCGATTTTCGAGGTCGCGATGTCCTCGCGGCGCGGGCCTTCCTTGAGCAGGGCGAGCCGTTCGCGCTGGGTTTGCAGGTCCTTCTCTGCGAACGTCACCTGCACCCCCGCCGAGTCCGCCGCCGACTGCGCGACGAACCCCTTGTCTACGAGGCTCTGTTGCCGCGTCAGCGTGCGCTTCGTGTCGGCAAGTTGCGCCTCGGACCGGGCGACGGCGAACTGCGCGGAAGAAATGTCCTGTGACCGGTTCGGCGCGGCTGTCTGTTTGTACTGAGATCGCGCCTGCGCAAGTCCGATCTCGGCGTCTTTGTAGCCGGATTCGGCTTGCCGCAGGGCCACGGTTGCGCGGGAGATAGCGAGCCGCGTTTGCTGGACGCTGAGGTGGTAGTTTTGCTCCGCCTGCGCGAGGCTGGCTTGCGACGCGGCGAGTTGCGCTTTGACGCCCTCGACCTGCCGCGTGACCTCGGTCGGGTCAACGATGGCGATGGGATCGCCCGCCCGTATGGGCTGACCCTCCTTCACGAATATGCGCTGGAGACGGCCAGCGACCCGCGACTTCACGTCCACCTGCGACACCGGTTCCAGCGTTCCCGTTTCGGTCACTTTAATGGTGACATCGCCCCGGCCCACTTTTGTGGTGCGCCCGATGGCACTTTCCTTCGCCTTCGCCGCCGCCTTTTGTCGGATGTACATCCAGCCGCCCCCGACGAGTACGATCAACACAATAGCAATCCACCAGCGTTGCTTCACGTTCGCTACGAATCCCTTCATGCCGCGTCATGCCGCGCTCTCTAGGGGGAGCGACGGGGCACCGCGTTTTGGCACACCGCAGTTGACACCGTATTCCCACTTTGGTTGCACACCGGACCGATTTAGGGGGTATATTCAGACGGTAACATGCTTCGTTGAAAGCGAAGCAGAGAAACGCGGGGTGAACATGGGTGAGCTGGCGGTGAATGGCGGTGCGGGCGCGTCCGCCCTTATCCCCGTATATAACTATCTGTGCGACGTGAAAGGATGGCAGGCACCGGAATCCCTAGCCGCGACCTGTCTCGCGGCACTGGTCGTCGCCACGCTCCTGCGCTCCCTGGCCTTCCTCGTCATCCGCGCGACGGGGCAGAGTCACTACACCGCGCCGTGGCATGTCACTGAGAACACACTCACCATCCTCATGGGTATCGCGGGTGTTTTATTCGGCTACCTGATGTTCGGTAACTACTTATCGGCGTGCTTATGTGGTGCCGGTTGGGCGTTCGTCATGACCGGCGTAGCACTTCACGCACTCACAGCTAACGAGAGGCCCCACCAAGGCTGGCAGTAGAATGGTGCGCGAGTAGAAAGTTCGACGTACGAAGGCGGCTGAACCGGGGTACGGTTCAGCCGCCTTTGTGTAGATCCACTCCCCGATTAATCTTCCTTAATGCGGGCGATCACCGGGTCCTTGACCATGATCAGTTTGCCGTTCTCGACCTCGAACACGCCCGTCGCCGCGTTCTCGATCAGTTCAATGTCGTGGCTCGCCATCAGGATCGTCCCCTCGAAGCGCGACAACGCCTCGACAAGAACCGCCCGCGCCGCCTGGTCCAAATGGTTGGTCGGTTCATCGAGCAGGTAGAAGTTCGCTGGGCGGAGCAGGAACTTCGCCAGTGCCACGCGTGACCGCTCCCCGCCGGACAGAACGCCTACTTTTTTGAACACCTCGTCGTTGCGGAACAGAAGCCGCGCGAGTAGGCCGCGCGCCAACTCCTCGACCGCGTGATCCAATCCGTACAGCGTCTCCTCGATCACCGTGCGGTTCGCGATCAGTGCCTCGGCCTGGTGTTGCGCGAAGTACGCGATGATTGTCTTAGGGCGCACCTCAATGTTGCCGCTCGTGATCGGCTCCACGCCCGCCACCAGTTTCAGTAGCGTGGACTTGCCCGCGCCGTTCGGGCCGACGAGTGCGATCTTGTCGCCGCGCACGATCTCCAGCGACACGTCATCCAGGATCGTCCGCTCGCCGTACTTCTTCACCACGTTGCGGATCGTCACCGGGTCGGGCGACGAGCCGGGGGGCGGCGGCAGTTGCAGATAGATCGTCTTCTGCCGGTCGCGCGGCCGCGCCTTAATGTCGAGCTTGTCGAGCATCTTGATGCGCGACTCCACGAGGCCCGCTTTCGACTTATTGCCCTTAAACTTGGCGATGAATTCGCGCACGTCGGCCAGTTCCTTCTGCTGAGCCTCGTACTCCTTCAGCTGGCGATCATGGGCCTCCTGCTTCTGTTGCAGGTAGTCGTCGTAGTTGCCCTTGTACTCTTTGATCTCGCCCGCGTCCACCTCCACGATCCGGTGGGAAACCACGTTCAAAAACTCCGGCTCGTGCGAGATGACCACCACGGAGCCGGGGTAGGACGGAATGTAGTCGTACATCAGCCAGTATTTCGCAGACGTGTCCAAATGGTTCGTCGGCTCATCGAGGAACAGGTAATCCGGCTCTTGCAGGAGCAGTTTCGCCATCGCGATCCGCATCTGCCAGCCGCCCGAGTAGGTGTCGGTCAGACGGTCTACGGCACCCTGCTCGAAGCCGAGGCCGGACAGGACGCGGCCGATGCGCGCGTTCAGCGTGTGCGTCTCCAAGCGGTGCATGTCGTCGGTGGCTTTCGCCAGGGCGTTCATGTCCACGTTGTTCGCGGCGGCGGCGAGTTGCGCCTCGACATCGGCGACGCCGGGGAGCGCGTCGCGCATTTCGTCGCCGACGGTGACGCCGAGGCGGCACTGCGACTCCTGGTTCAGGTAGCCGACACTCGCGCCGTGAACGTCTACGATGCCTTTATCTGGCTCCTCCAGGTTGCCCAGGATCTTTATCAGCGTGGACTTGCCCGCGCCGTTGTGCCCGACGACCCCGACGCGTTCCTGATTGCCGATCACGAGATTGACTTCTTTTAATACGACCTGGGCACCGAACGATTTGTGTAATTTTTCAACGGTAAGCATGGAGGTAACCTTTAATCCTTTCGGGTATCGCCGTAACCATTTCTAAAGTGAAATAACACTTTAGAAGAGTCGCGGGCGCGTAAAACCGGGCACGGGGGGCACCCGCAAAAAAAAACGAACCGTGCCAACTCGCGACGGTCGCCCCATTCCCACCAAAGCGTGAGAATCGGTTCCATTGTACCGCGTGAAGTTGTCATTAACCACCGGTTGACGCGGCGCGGGCGGCGAGGCTATAATCAATCGGGCGGGAGTTTAACGATGAAACTGCATGTACATTTTCAGACCGGCGATATACGCGTAAATGAAGTGGTAGAGGGCGACACGGCGGAAGAGATCACGACCAAGATGCAAGAACGCGTCGCCCAGGAAGCCGGGTTCCTGATCGGCGCGGTGATCAAGCGCATGTCGCCGCTTCAGTTCGCGCAGGAGGCCACGCGCCGCTATAACGCGGCGGCGAAGGACTCCGCGCCGCTACCCGCCTCCTGCGAAGAGTTTCTCAAGTTGGGCGTCGCGAAAGGCTTCGCGTCCACCCTTCCCGCCGCGTAACGGAAAAGACCACTTATGGCTTCCCCCGAAGAACGAAACGCCCCCCGCCCCCGGCCCGAACGAAGCATGGGAGAGATGCCCCTGTTCCCGCTCGACATCGTCCTCTTTCCGGGCATGAAAATATCGCTCCACATCTTCGAGGAGCGATACAAAGAGATGCTAACCCGCTGTCTCGACGAGAACCGTCTGTTCGGCGTGATTCTCCTGCGCTCCGACCAGCCGCCGACGCGCAACCCGCGCCGCGTCAAGACGTTCCGCGTCGGCTGCTCCGCGCGCATCACGCACGTCGAACAACTCGCCGAGGGCAAGATGGACGTCGAGATCGAGGGCGTGGAGCGGTTCCGCCTGATCGAGCAACACGAGGTCGAGTCGTACCGTACTGGCATCGTGGAGTCGCTCGGTGACACCGTGCCGGTCGGGGCGGAGACCGAGGTCACCGCCGATCTAGGAGACGAGGTCGGGAATCTGCTCAAAGAGTTCCTGACGCGCCAGCTCGCCCAGATGGGTCAGCGGGTCGTGGAGTTCGATCTGCCGCGCAACCCTGCCACACTTTCGCTCATCACCGCCTGCATCCTGCCGGTGGAGAACGAGACCAAACAAACCCTGCTGGAACAGACCAGCACCCGCGAACGGCTGGGCACGGAGCGAGACATTCTGCGCCATTCGATCACCCGGTTGCGCCGCGCGGACGCATCGGGGCTGAAGCAACCCGGCACCGCCGACACTTATGAGGGTTCCGTCGGGGAGACGGAACCCACGGTCATGCAGTTCGGGCGCATCCAAACCGACCGGTATCGCGACTATTTCTGCGGCAACTGACCCCCGAGGAACGCCGCGACTAGCGCGGCGAGCGTGCTTCCACCAGTTTTCCCCGGACGCAGAAGTATCGCCCCGACTTCGCCGTTCCCGAACGGGCGCGTCGGGAGCAGCTCGGGGAACGCGATCACGGCGCGGTTCCGCCCGCCAACCCGCCCCGGATACAAACCCCACGCGGCGCGTACCGGCTGTTCATCCCCCGAGCGGATCGCGTCGCGGTACGAATGGAGTTGCCGCAGATCATCGAGCGCGGAAAGGTAGACGCCCGGCCCTTGCGCGGTATCCCGCTCCGCGTACGTTTTGAACTTCGCGTCTAGGATCAGAATGCGCCCGTCGTGCTCCAGCGTGATGTCGGGCGTCATCGCCGAGGCGCGTGAGTGGAAGCCGGGAGTGCCGGATCGGGCGCGGGGGAAATGACTCTGGTACCTGATGGTGACCGCCCGCCCGCCGTCCCACAACACCACCCGCGAAGAACTGTTCGTGGCGAGGGATAGCGCGACGCCGCTCCGACCGATCCGCACGACGTCCGTCTCGCCCGAGGCGCGGAAGCCGAGGCTTCGCGCGGCTTCCACGACCATGAACACGCACCAGTATTCGTACAGTAGCCACGTCTCGCGCGAGGCGAGGCGGAAGAGCGGGTGCGACCAATCCCAGGCGAACCCACGCCGGTACCGGTTATAGGCGTCGTGCAGCAGGCAGTGTACCCCGCTCGCGCGGAGCGTCAGTGGTAGCGGAGGCACGCGCGGAAGAGGGGGCAGGTCTCGCCAGAACGAGTGCCGGAGCGCGATTTGGAGGTGCGCCCGCAATCGTTCCGCGTCGGCGGCCGCGGCAGGCGCGTCCCCCTCCCGTGCTAGCTCGGCGATCATCGAAACATCACGGGCGAACGTCGCGACGATGGTTTTCGCGGCGCGTACGGGGATGGTATCGTTCGTCGGCAGGAACACCGTCTCCTGAACACGGTTGGTGCCGGAGATCGCGGGCGGCTTCCGCGCCAGATCGCGGAGCGCGGCGGGGGAAATGCGCCGCGCCCATTCCAGGGGAACATCCCGCGCGGCGACGCGAAGGGCGGCGGGCGGCTCCGCGTGGAGCCGGGCGACGGCGGCGAGAACGCGCGGAATCGTTGTTTTTAGGAACGCGAGCCGTTCCATCGGCGACGCGGCGGTTTGCGTGTTCGCGTCGCCGATGTCCAGATCCTGTACACAGGGGGACAGGTCGCGGGCGATCACAAGCCCGACCCGCGCGATGTCGGCGAGTAGCATCCGCCGGTCGGCGTCCGAGAGCAGTTCGCGCCACCGCCGCGCCGAGCGCAGGGCGTCCCGTAGCCCGGCGAGGGATACCTCCGTTTCGTTTTCCAGCACGTTCTCATCGTATTCGGGCACGCTTTCATGGTACCGCGTCGCGGCCCGCGCGTCGCCGATTATGCAAACCGGCCCGCCCGCGCTATACTGCCTTATCCTGTTGTGTGGGAGTACCCTATGTTTATGCCCGAAGTTATGAATGGCGGCGCGCCGGACGCCTCGCCCGCCGTGCCGCCCGCCGAATCGCCGAACGCCCAAACCGATACCCCCGCCGATCAGGAACGAGAAGCAACCGCGACGGACGCGCCGTCCGATTTCGTGTCCCGCATGCGGCACACCACCGCGCATGTCCTCGCACAAGCCGTGCAAGAAATATTTCCTGACACCCAGCTCGGCATCGGGCCGGTGATCGAGAACGGCTTCTACTACGATTTCAAGTTCTCTCGCCCGCTGACGCCCGACGATCTGCCCGCTCTTGAGGAGCGCATGGCACGCATCGTGAAGCAGAACCTGCCGCTGACACGCTCCATCGTCTCCCGAGAGGAAGCCCGCGCCCGGTTCGAGGCGGAGGGGCAGCCGTTCAAGGTCGCCCTGATTGACGATTTGCCGGACGAGGCGGAGATTTCCTTCTTCACACAGGGCGATTTTACCGACCTGTGCAAGGGGCCACATATCGCCAGCACCGGGCGCGTCGGCGCGTTCAAACTGATGAGCATCGCCGGTGCTTATTGGCGCGGCTCGGAGAAGAACCCCCAACTTACGCGCATCTACGGCGTCGCGTTCGATAAAAAGACGCAACTCGCCGAACACTTGGAGCGGCTCGAAGGGGCGAAGAAACGCGACCACAAGGTGCTCGGAAAGCAACTCGGCATCTTCGCGACGTCGGGCGAGATCGGGCCAGGATTGCCTCTCTGGCTCCCAAACGGCTCGGCGGTCCGCATGACGCTGGAGCGGTTCCTGCAAGACATGGAGCGGCTAAACGGCTACGAGCACGTTTACACGCCGGTGCTGGCGCATAAGCACCTGTACGAGATTTCGGGGCACTGGGAGCACTACAAAGACAGCATGTTCCCGGTGATGAAGATTGACAACGAGGAGTTCGTGTTGCGCCCGATGAACTGCCCGCACCACATCCAGATCTTCAAGAACGAAATGCGCTCGTATCGCGAGCTGCCGGTGCGCTACGCGGAGCTCGGGATGATGTTCCGCTGGGAAAAGGCCGGGGAGATTTCTGGCCTGTCCCGCGTCCGCGCCATGACCCTCTCCGACGCACACATCTTCTGTCGCGAGGATCAGGTCAAAGAGGAAGTTAAAAAGAGCATCCTACTGATCGAGGACGCATACCGTCGTCTTGGTATCTCAGAGTACCGGTACCGGCTGTCGCTCCACGACCCGGTGAACAGCGAAAAATATGTGAACAATCCCGAACTATGGGCCACGGCGGAAGGCGAACTGCGCGAGGTATTCGCGGAGCTAAATCTGCCCTTCTACGAGGGCGTCGGCGAGGCGGCGTTCTACGGCCCGAAGATTGACATTCAGTTACGGAACGTACTGGGGCGCGAGGAGACGGTCTCCACGGTGCAGGTGGACCGCCACCTCCCCGCTCAGTTCAAGCTGGAATATATCGGCGACGATTCGAAGCCACATCGCCCGGTGATGATCCATCGCGGCTACCTGTCCACGATGGAGCGCATGATCGCGTTCCTGATCGAGCATTACGCGGGCGCGTTCCCGACGTGGCTCGCGCCGGAGCAGGTACGTTTGCTACCGATCGCGGATCGGCACGTGGGATGGTGCGAGGTATTCAAGCAGCGGCTGATCGAGGCGGGGGTACGGGCCACGGTAGACACCCGGTCGGAGAAGACGGGCAAAAAGATCGCCGAGGCGCAGGTCGCCAAAGTGCCGTACATGCTCGTGATCGGCGACCGCGACATCGAGAACGGCACGGTGGCGGTGCGCCAGCGCGAGCGCGGCGACCTGGGGCCGAAGCCGCTCGACCAGTTCGTGGCGGACTTGACCGCCGAGATCGCGGCGCGGGATATTCACTACGCGCCGGAGGCGGTGGAGCAGACGCGAGCGTAAACGGAGTCGGGATGAGGGCGCGACGGACCGCGCCCCCGGACATGGCGCAACAGGAGAAGTAGATACCTGTGTCTTTCATGGAAGATATTGATGATTGGCCCGTGGAGCCAAAGATGACCTCCGAATCCTCTTAGAAGAAGGTGATGAGGTTTCCGAACACGTCTGGATTTACAGCATGGAGTTAGACGCCCTCACACGTCACGCATAAAGAGGCTGACCGTCTTCGGTCGTTGGGTGTGCAGGAAATCACGGAGTTGCCGAATACAGAGGGAACAGCGGCAGATGTAACAAGCGACTCCGAAGTGCTCGGTGTTGAGGATGAGGTTCGGCAACTCGTCGTCGCGCATGGAGACGTCCCGCCGCCGTGGATATACCAGGAGGATTGTCACCCGTACAGCATCGGGTGGCGAATGGGCGGCGGCGAAAGCTATATGATGGCGTTCGCCCATTGGCGGGAGGGAAAGCAGTTCGATGAAGCGACTCGTATAGCCTACTTCCGCAAGTACCCGCCGCCCGCGCGCTGGCTCGAATGGGTGATCGAATCCATCTGGGGCGTACAGAATTTGGAACAGGACGACGTGACTGTCTACACGCCGTATTTCGACCGGGTTGAAGCGTTAGGGTTCGGGAGCAAGGCGGACTTCGAGCGGGATGCGAACGACCCAAAGTGGCACGATGATTAGCAGGTTCTTCGACCGCTTCAGGGCGAAGCCCCAGCACCCCATCGTCGCGCGGCTAGAGGCGATGCGCCTCCATTTCGTGTTCTTCCAGGCCCCATCCAATATAGTCAGAGGTGATGCGGTGATGAAGGAAGAGTCGAGTATGGGTGTTACATTATGATCACCTTATTTGACCACTGTCAAAAACTCTCGGACGAGGATCCGGCTGTAGGATACAGCGACGAAGATGCACCCAGAGTCGTGAAGTTCATGGCCATGTCGCTTCGGGAGTGTGGATTCCTTCCGGAGGATATGTTGCCTCTGGTGGACGAAGCGGAGCGTCTTTGTGGCGTTGCGGAGGAAGCCGAGGTCGTCCATATTCGCGTGGGTATTCTGAAGCGATGCAACAGTTTATTGATCAGGTTGGGCAGCCCTTCTGTATCATTTCCTCCTGCCGGGTGGCATGAATGAGATCAGGGGACGGAGTGGGAGCGTGCTTCCTGGTATGGGATACGAGCGTTAAGTTGTATGTTTTACAGTTGTGAGGACTTCTTTGACGGCGACGAGTGGGTCGTAGGACATTTTATAGATTTCATAACAGCCGGGGGCGACATAGTAAACCCATCGCTCGAATACCGGATGGTTGAGATATTCGACGAATGCGTCTTCGAGAAAACGGACATCGCCCGCGCCGATGTCGAAGCCGCGCCTCAGTGCGGATAGCACGAACTGTGTGCGATTCATCGCCCGCACTCCCACGCCGCAAGCGCATCGTCCGCCCCCACTCCCATTCATCCGAATCGGCCCAGGTCACGGCGTGTTCCGCGTGATGTTGAACAGCGCGTCACCCCGCGCGATCAGTGCTTGCGCTCCCCGCGCGAACAGGTGGCATGAGCCGTCAATCCCCTTGTCGCCGATCTTTTTCACGGCGGGCGAGCCGGGGAGTTTGGCGAACAGTTCGAGATGTTCGTCCTCGCCGAGTAGCGCGACGATCCCGGTGTCGAGCACCGCGAAGTTGACGCCGGTCGGGGACACGTCCGGGGTGTCGCGTGTGTCGTAGTGCGTCAGGGTGTCGTTGAAGCGGAGCACGAAACGGTCGTAGCGTCCCTGCCCGTTCTGCCCGACCGCCACCAGAACCCCACGCTCGAACCGGGCATCCGCGATTCGGTAGCCGTCCAGTTCCGGGGCGCGGATCTCGTGGAACCGCCCTCCGCCCGGCAGTAGCCCGAGGTACGTGGCACCGAGCAGACTCTGAACGGCGACGCCCTCGAAGAGTTGCGTCGCCTGCCCCAGTACGTTCCCAACCACCGTCACGCTCGCGAGCAGTCGGTTCGGCATCTCCGTCAGCGAGACTTCCACCAGCATGTCGCCTTGCCGCGCGTAGATATACCCGCCCGTCGCCATGATCGCCTCCACGTTGACGTCCAGCGCGATTTCCTGTTGCCGCGTGACGTCGGTGAGGCGCAAACGGTCGCCGTCGAGCCACCCGATTACTGGATGGTTATTTGGGGTGACGCCCAGCACCGCGCCGACGGGAGCCGCCCCCTGCCGATGCGCGCCCGCCCAGACCCCGCGCGTGGTCAGGACGTTGCCGCCGACCACCGCGATAATCGCGCCGTCGTACGTCAGCAGTTTCTTGATCAGGAAGTTGTCCGAGCCGGGCACCTGCGTGATGGTCGGCGAGGCGACGATCACGGACATCAGCAAGTTCGGGGGCGGCACGCGTTCGCCGCGCTCGAACACCGCCTCGTACCAATCGCGGTAGACCGCCGGTAAGACGCTGATCGGCTGGCAGGCACCGGGGACGCGAACGGCGGGGTTTAGCACGCTGACGTTCGCCTTCATCCTCTCGTCCAGCGTTTGCAGATCGGGGTGCTTGCCTTTGAACGGGTGGATACCGACCAGCATCTGGAAACTGATCAGGGCGAACGAGAACCAGTCCGTCCCCTCGCTGAATGTCCGGCTATGGCGGTCACGCACGGACTCCATGATGGCGGTGGCGGGGTAGTGCGCGGTCTGGTACGAGTCTACGTCAATGAAAAACACGTGCTGGAACCCCGTATCTACCAAGAAGTTGGTTTCGTTCAGGTCCACGATCAGGATGCCGCGTTCGTGGACGTGCCGGACGCCCGCCTGTAATTTCTGAACCAGATCCAGCGCGCAATCAGGCGAGACGTGGTAACGATCGCGGAACGACTTCGTGAAGAGCTGGCAGAGCGGTACGGCGTCCGGCACCGCTCGCATCGTGTAGCCGACCGCCGTGCCCCCTTTGTCGCGTAGTATCTCTTGCGGGCGTATGATGTCGGCGGCGGACAGCGTGCCTAGCTCCTGGATTTTGCCCTCGGGGATCATCTTCTTAGGGGCGAACACGAACTTTCCATTCGCGTCCCCCTGCCCGTATAGCTTGAAGGCGGTGCCTGACTTGACGTAGACCGCGCCCTCGCCGCCCGCCGCTTTGAAGTCGGACGGCGACAGCGTGATCCGCGTTTTACCGTTTATCGAAAGATCCATTGTGTAACTCCTTCCCCGCGCTCGATTCACTCGGTGGGGTTGCCATCGCCGAAATACAATGCCGCTATCGAGAGGTCGTCGTTGTGGTGCCAGCCGCGCTGGTCGGCGTCTTTCGCGAACGCCCGCACCCGGCGGCGCGCGAACTCGCCCCGGAAGTTTTTGAACGCCGTCAGTTCGCGTAGCACATCCAGGTAGCCGACCGACGTGGCCGCGCGCCCGGTCCCATTGCCGACTTGCTGGAACGATTCGATGCCGTCCGACACCACCGCCGCCCAGCACAAATCGTCCCACGAATGCGACAGCAAATGACTGCCCTCGTCCGGGCAACTCGTTTCCTCGTCGCATACCGCTCCGTCCGGCTCCAGAACTGTGCGGGTGAGCGTTTGCCCGTTGTCCGGCGTCCGCTCCCAGCGCGCCCGCCGGTCCACGTCGCCGACATATGCGGGGTAGAACGGGAAACTCGCCGGATACCGCGAGCGGTACACGATCCGGCTGCCGTCCCGCAAACCCCAAATAACTGCCCCGTCTCCGTACAGGATCGCATGAACCGCGCCCGTATCCCCGGCGACCAGACCGAGAAGCGTGGCATCGAGGCAGTCGGTTGGCAAACCAGTATGTTCGACACCCGTGACAGCGTGCATCATTATAGTAGCGATTAAACCATCTAGGGATGCAACGCGGCATGACGCCTCGCCAGTTGCTACCGCCTTGAACTCGCCCACCCGCGCCGCCGCGGTGTGGACCAGGAGCCGCGCCCCGATGTCGGTATGCGGGCTTGATGAACAGCCGTCCGAGAGCCATACGCTTGCGCGAGCGGTCTGATCGTCGGTTCGCGCAATGGCATAATCCTCGCAAACCGTGTGTGTCTTACCGATCCGAAACGCGGCATCCCCGTGTATCATGGTGTTTAACTTCCCTCTCCTCTTGGGTGCGGCGCGCCCGTGACCGTGCCGAGAGACCTTAATTTACCGCAAGCGCCCTCTCCGTCCCGGAAAGGGGGAACCTAAAGTTCCGTGGATTAAATGCAGGCGAACACGGGGACGTCGGTTCATTTTCGCAAGCGAGGTTCCCCCCTCTCCGGGACGGAGAGGGGGAACCTCGCTTGCGGTAGATTGAGGTTCCCCGCTAAATCGTCAGGCTCACGCTCGGCCCGCCCGTGCCCAAGCTTTGTGACTGCGCGGAGATGGAACGGCTCACGAAGTCGGCCAGTTTAGCCAGCGTCCGGGCGTCCGCGTCGCCAAGTTCCACATACTGAGTAAACCCGACGCCGCTCTGGAACGCCTTGAGTTTCTGGCTGATATGAGGATCCTGTATGTTGACCCCGATCAGGATTGTGACCAGCGACTCCAGCGACTCGCCCTTCAGGGTGCGGGCGAGCGCGTCCTTGACCGAGTTCATCGAAAGCGTCGAGTTGTTGTCGTCGCCGTCGGTGATCACGACCACGATGCCGTTCGCGTCGTAGTCGTTCGCACGCAAATCCCGCGCATAAACCGAAGTCGCCTCCACCGCGTTCGCGCAGGCGTCGAACAAGCTGGTCGAGCCACCGATGGTCAGGGCCATATCATAGTCGCTTTCGTTGCAATTTTCGAGCAACTTGAACCCGTGTATCTCACTGATATTCGTCGCGAACTCGGTCACTCGGATCAGAAGATTGTCGGCGCGCGGGCTGTACTTGCAGGCGCGGACGACCTCCTTCACCGCGCGGGTCAGTTCGCACGCGAACGCCTCGACCGACGAACTCACGTCCACTATCACGGAAGCCAGCGTATATTCGCTCGCCCCCAGGTCGGCAATCCGGGTCGCGGAGAAGCCGAAGTGGCTGTGCCCCGAGTTGTGTTGCTGAAGAGTCGCATCGTTTAGTTTAGGCATTGTTATAAGTCTCTCTGGCGCGGGCACCGAATTGTAGTGCCCGCGCCGCCAGTCAGCCGCGCCTCAGCGCAGGAAGTCCACCGTGGTCGCGGTCTGCATGCCCCGCGCCGTCATCTCACGCACGAAATCGGTGCCCAGCGTCTCGAACCCGCCGACGCTTGACGACGCGTCTGTTATCAGCACCAGCTTCTTGACATACGATTCGTCCCCGAACGCGTCCGCGATGTCGCGCACCGTGTTCGCGACGCAGTGGGAGAGTGCCTGCCCGGCGATGAACACCAGGTCGCTATCCATCAGCGTCTTGATCAGCGTCTTGTTGATCTGCGTCGTCGGGTCCTGTGGGTCGGGCACATCCGCTTTCACCGCGCTGTAATGCTCGGTGAAAATGTTGGAGCCTTTCGTCACGAAGTCCACGACCGCGAAGTTGTCGCGCTCCCAGTCCCCCAGCGCGGCGAGCAGTTCCGGCATCACGGTGTGGCCAGTACTCCCGATCAGGCAGTGGTAGGGCCAGATGCAGAGCGGGTATCGTCCCCCGGCTTCGAGCGCCTTCACATAATCGTGCGACCGGCGGAAGAAGCCGGGGTTAGTGGTCGTCCACCGCCCGCTGTCCAGGTCGGCGAGCGTGATGATCGTGAACGGGTCCGGGTGCTTGCCCGCGGAGTCCTTCCAGAAGATCGGGTGCGCGATGTCAACTCGGTGGTGGCTATCGAGCGTCACGTGGTAATCGTCCACGCGCTTGCCGAGCCGCGTCACCATCGCGGCGAGCCGCCGCGTGTCGTCCTCCGCGCCGCTGACATACAGCGTCCCGCTTTTCTGGTCGCAGAAATCAACCTGCGGGTCAATAATCAGCCCTTCTACTTTCATTGCTTTCGTCCTTCCGTTTCCTTCCGTCGTTCCTACACGACTATGATAATGTAATTTATACACAAAGTCAAGGGTTTGTAAAAGTTTGTTTTCGCGGGGTCTGAAACTTGTTTTCTCAGGGCCATGACGCCCTCTTGAAAAGCCGCGTAAAGAAACTAGTATTTCGGCGGTATGATTCCGGCGGGCAAGTGTGGAATAACTTCAAAGGGTGGATCCTCACCCTCCGTTCCCGATGAAAGGATAGTTCGTATGAGTTTCTCCCGTGCAACCCGGCGTAGTTGCGTGACCCCTCCGGGTTTTTTCTCCGTGCTCGCCGCTTTTACGATCCTGCCGATGGCGTTGACGCTACCCGCCTTCGCGCGACAAACCCCGCGCCAGCGCGTCGTCTCGCCGCGTACTCCGGTGACGGACACGGCACCCGCTGCGATCTCGGTCGAGGACGCGACGCGGTTCCTCGACCAGTGTACGTTCGGGGCGACGCAAACCGATGTCGCGCACGTGCAGACGATAGGCTACTCGGCGTTCCTTGACGAACAGTTCGCCGCGCCCATCTCTAACTACAACTACCTTTATACTGACCACGCCGCGCACGGCTTCTTGATACGGTTTATCCAGAACGCGGTCCGCAAGCCGGATCAGTTGCGTCAGCGCATCGCGTTCGCGCTCAGCCAGGTGATGGTCGTCAACAGCAAGGACGCGGCGTTCAACGGTAGCGACCGTGCCAACGTGATGATCCCCTACCAGAATGCCCTCCACAAGTACGGCCTCGGCAACTACCGGGATCTCATGGCGAGCATGACGAAGACGGCCGCGATGGGCACGTACCTCGACATGCTCAACAATGCGAAGGCGAACCCGACGACGAACAGCCGCGCTAACGAGAACTTTTCGCGCGAGCTGATGCAACTCTTCACGCTCGGGGTATTCCAACTCAATGACGACGGTACCGTGAAGACGGACGTCGGCGGGCACCCCCTTCCGACGTACAGCAACGCCGAAGTGACCGAGTTCGCACGCGTGTTTACCGGATGGACGTTCGGGCCGCGCCCCGGTCAAGTGGTGACAGGGTTGACGGACGTGCCGAACTATGCCGCCCCGATGGCACTCTGGGCACCGCAACACGACACCGGGGCGAAAACGCTCTTTAACGGGGTGACGCTACCGGCACTCGCGGCGGGGATCTCTACCACGACCAACAACGCCAATCTGATCGCTTACGGCCAGAACGACCTGAATGTCGCGCTCGACAACATATTCGCGCATCCGAACCTGCCGCCGTTCGTGGTCACCCGCCTGATACAACACCTCGTCACCGCCTCGCCGTCACCCGCATACGTCGGGCGCGTGGTGCAGGTGTTCAAGAACAACGGCTCGGGGGTTCGCGGCGACATGAAATCGGTCGTGAAGGCGATCCTGCTCGACGCCGAAGCGCGCGACGCGGTCAACGCCCGCTCCACGGCCGGGTACGGGCACTGGCGTTCCGGAGTCCTATACCTGACCGCGCTTCTGCGGCAGTTCGAGGCGCAGGGCGACCTGTACGGGATCGAGAACTGGGCAGCAGACGCGGGACAGGACCCGATGTCGCCGCCGAACGTGTTCAGCTTCTATCACCCGGACTACCGGATCACCGCCCCGGACAATCTCTCCTACTCTGCGCCGGAGGCGATGACATTCACCACCGTTACGGCTATCCGGCGGATCAACTTCGCCAACGACCTGATCCGCGACGGGAAACTCGGCGGCGCGGGCATCGGGGTCACGACCTTGGTCACCTCGATCAATATCGCGGACTACCAGAATGTCGCGCTCGACACGACCACGCTGATTAATCTGGTCAATCAGCGGCTCCTGCACGGCGAGATGAGCACGGCGATGCGCGTCGAGATCACGAACGCAGTGAACGCCATTTCCGCCACCGATACCCCCGCGAACCGGCTGAACCGGGCGCGTACCGCTCTGTTCCTGACTGCGGCGTCGAACGAATACCAGGTCGAACGCTAGTTAGTGCGAAGAAAGGTTTCTCGAACATGGATCATCTCCTCTCACGGCGCAACCTGTTGCGCGGCGGCGTCATGCTGGGCGCGTCCGCGCTTGCGTACCGTCTCGGTCTGATGAGCGCGATTGCGCAAACCACTACCGGCGACTACAAGGCACTCGTGTGCATCTTCCTGGGCGGCGGCAACGACGCGCTAAATATGGTCGCGCCCTACGCGGGTAGCGAGTATGACGCCTATAAACTCGCCCGCCCGAATATCGGCCTGCTCGACAAGAGCGACGGCACAAAGCGGCTGGTGATGTTGCCGTTCGCCGCCGCCCCCGCTCTGCCACTCGGCTTCGGGTTCCACCCCAACTTCGCGGCGGCGAACTTCCAGACCGCGAGAAACTCGCCCTACGTGACGATTCCCGGCTTGAACGATCTTTACGGGGCGGGCAAACTCGCGGTCGTCGCGAACGTCGGCACGCTCCTGCGCCCGTTCAAGGACAAAACTGACTACAGAAATAATCCTGGCGAGCGTCCTAAATCGCTCTTCGACCATAACATCCAGACGAACACGTGGCAGGAAATGGGGCTGGACGAAGGCTGGGGCAACGGACTCGGCAAGGTGCTCGCGGCGCGGGCGGGCTTCACGACGCCGCAACCGCTGGTGCCGATTCTGCTCAATGTCGCGGGCGGCGGCTCGGTGTACCTGACCGGCACCGCGCCCTATATATCGCTACCGCCCGGCGCACAGGACGGCAAATTGCGGCTGAACGGGTTTCACTATAGCACGGCGGCGGATCAGGCGCGGCTGACCGCGCTACGTAACATCTATCGCATCGCAAGCCCGGACCCGGTGGTCCACGCGATCAGCGACCGCACCGATAAGGCAATCAGTGACGGGCAGTCCGCCTCAGACGCCCTCGCGAACGCGGCGGCGTTGATCACGACACCATTCCCGATGGGCAACTTCGGTGACCAGATGAAGCAGATCGCGACCATTATCGCGGCGCGTTCCGACCTGAGCCAGAACAAGCGGCAGGTCTTCTTCGCCTCAATCGGCGGATTCGACACGCACGACCTACAAAGCACCTCACAACCCGAACTGATGAAGGCACTCAACGACGGCCTCGCGGCACTCCACAACTCGCTCGCCGCGTTGGGAGTGGCGGACAGCGTGACGTCGTTCACGCTCAGCGAGTTCGGGCGCACCATCCAGAACTCCGGCGACGGCACGGACCACGCCTGGGGATCGCATGCGTTGGTGCTCGGCGGAGGCGTGAATGGCGGCAAGATGTACGGCAAGTATCCCTCACTGGTGCTTGGCGGCCCCGACGACGTGGAGAGCGGTGCCCAGGCTCGCGGGCGGCTACTCCCGTCCACTTCGGTGGATCAGTACGCGGCGACGGTCTGCAAATGGTTCGGCATCGGGAGCGGCGAAATGGCCTCGTTCCTGCCGAACCTGAGCCGCTTCGCGCCTACCGACCTCGGCTTCATGAAGCCGGTCTGATCCGGGCCGAAGGGACAACTCCAGATGCCCGGCGGTATCGCTCTGCCGGGCACGACAATGATTACCAAGAAGGAAAAAGACGGCATGGTGAATTGCGCGCGAAACGGGAGCCACCTGGCTCTTCTTTGCCTGGTGCTACTCGCCCCCCTGACCCCGAATGCGTTCGCGGTCAACCTACTCACAAACGGCGACTTTGAAGCGACGCCGGTGAACGCCCGCCCTCCGGGCTGGACGCTGTTTGAGCAGGCGGGGAGCATCGGTCGTTTCTACCTGGACCAGCCGGGAACTACGGCGCCGTCATTCGACCCCGGCTATGCGACCGTCACCCCTAGCAACGACCTGATACCGGGAGGCGGCACGACATACGCCGTCAGCACCCCGACGAGCGATACCGTCTCGCAGGCAGGCCCCGCCGCGCACGCCCTGTCGCAGTCGTTCAGCGTTCCCGGCACCGCGAGTAGCATCCGGCTCAACTTCCAGATGTTCCTGCTCGACACGCGCTTAGTAGGTGAACAGGCCGATCCCTCCGGGCTAGATTACACATCGGGCGGGAGCGGGCGCGACAACCAGCAACGGCGCGTGGATATATTGCGCGCGGGATCGGCCCCTCTTTCCACAGCCGCGCCAGACGTTGTCGACTCTTTCACGTTAGGCAATCCGGGGGAACTTCAACTCTCCAACTGGACGCAGTTTGACTTCGATTTAGCGGGTGTGCTCAAGCCAGGCCAGCAGTACACGCTTCGCTTCGCGACGGTTAGCAACAAGGAGGTGATCGTAATGGGCGTGGACAACGTTGCGATCAACTATGAGGGGACGGGGGTTGTGCCGGAGGGCGGAACGCCGTGGCTGTTCATACCGCCCGCGCTATGGCTGCTGACGCGCGCTCGGCGGAGGCGGCATTGATCGTCTGATTGCGCCGCCTCGACCGCGTGGGAGAGTCTTAACACGAATTTAACAAAACCGGCCTTGCGCTACTCGTGAGACCCGGCGCACAATGGTGCCGGGCAGGCTAGTTACTTCCGCCCCATACGTTGTCGTTGTTCTTGATTGCCCCTCGCCGGGTATCA